>NZ_CAKLBR010000001.1:0-448835 GCF_920984685.1 Pseudomonas sp. Leaf59
TCGACTTGGTCTACGACCGACAATTTAAAAGCTAGCGTGTAATCGCGTTGGCTGCGCCTTTTTCCCGTATCCATTGAGTCCTCCTGAAGAAAGGTCAGAAGGTGTAAACCTTATTCAGGACGGGACACGGCTCCGATGAGCTGCATCACCTGGTGACCTCGCTCAAGGGACGGCCCAAGGACGCCAAGGTCGAATTGATGGACTCGGCCTATTGGGTCAAGGGTTGCAGCTCGCTCGGCCTGCTGCGTTACGCGGCGCTGTTGCGCGTTGGCGACAAGGACGATCAGGAATACTGCCTGATCGACATCAAGGAGGCGGTCGGCGCAGCGGCACCGCGCGCAGCCCGCGCAAAAATGCCACGGGACAACGGCCGGCGCGTGGTGGAGGGCGCCCGTCAGCTGTCACCGGGGTTGGGTGAGCGCATGTTGGCGACGCGTTTTCTGGACCATGGTTTTTTCATCCGCGAGCTGCTGCCCCAGGACATGAAGCTGGAGCTGGACGAATTGAGTGAGATCGACGCCATGCACGCCGCCGGTTACCTGGCGCGCGTGGTTGGCATCGCCCATGCCCGGCAAATGGATCGGGCGACGCGCAGGCACTGGATGGCCATGTTGCAGGAGAACCGCTCACGGCAGCTGGATGCACCGTCCTGGTTATGGACCAGCGTGGTGCAACTGGTGGGCAGCCACGAGCAGGGCTACCTCGACCATTGCCGGCGGTATGCGCTGGAACACTGATCAGGCCAGGTATTTATTGAACCAGCCCAGGGTGCGCTCCCACGCCAGGTTCGCCGCCGCTTCGTCGTACCGTGGCGTCGAGTCGTTGTGAAAGCCGTGGTTGGCGCCCTTGTAGATGAACGCCTCGTAATGCGTGCCGGCCGCTTTGAGCGCCTGTTCATAGGCCGGCCAGCCTTCGTTGATCCGCGTATCCAGCTCGCCGTAATGCAGCATGAGCGGCGCCTTGATGCGCGGCACATCCCTTGCCTCGGGCTGGCGTCCGTAGAACGACACGGCGGCGCCCAGTTCCGGGTAGGCCACCGCCGCCGCATTGGTCACGCCGCCGCCGTAGCAGAAACCGGTGATGCCGACCTTGCCGGTGCTGCTGTCGTGGTGCATC
Organism: Pseudomonas sp. Leaf59; assembly: GCF_920984685.1. NCBI lineage: Bacteria > Pseudomonadati > Pseudomonadota > Gammaproteobacteria > Pseudomonadales > Pseudomonadaceae > Pseudomonas > Pseudomonas sp. Leaf59. The sequence continues at coordinate 1,117 of NZ_CAKLBR010000001.1, forward strand.
AGCCATTCGATGGCGGCGAAGAAGTCGTTCATCAGCTTGGTCGGATCGACGGTTTGTTGCAGCGCCACGCCTTTTTCATCGTTGCCGGGGTAGCCGCCCACGGAGGTCAGGCCATCGGGCGCCAGGGCGATAAAACCGGCCTTGGCCAGACGTCGGGCGACGTCTTCGATGTAGGGGTTGAGGCCTCGGTTTTCGTGAACCACCACCACCGCCGGCAACTTGCCTGCAGCTTTCGCAGGGCGCACCAGGTAGCCGCGCACCGTGCCGTTGCCCTTGGGTGAGGGGTAGGTGATGTAGTCGGCCACAATGTCCGGGTCGGTGAATTTCACCTGCTCGGCCAACGCATAGTTGGGGCTCAGCGCCGCGAGCAGCGCCGAAGCGGTCAGGCCGCCGAAGGTGAACAGCGCGGCGCGGTCGAGAAACTCGCGCCGGTTGAGCTTGCCATGGGCGTAGCCGTCGTAGAGTTCCAGCAGTTCGGGGGCAAAGTCTTTGGCGGTGAGACGAGTCATCGGTGCACTCCTCGATTGGCGATGGCAAGCACTATAGACCAAGGCGGGCCGCCGCCTGGATTCGTGTCGGTGTGCGCCCAATCAGTACTTGTAAGCCTGACGACCGATCAACAGCCACTTGCCTTTCTGCTTCTGCCAGACCTGGAAGTTGTCGATATCGGTCGGCACGTCGACGCCGCTGTTCACTGCCAGGGCGTGAAAGTGATTGCGCACCAGGGCGGTGTCACCGTTCAGGGTGATGGTCTGGTTCTGCATTTCGAGGGTCTTGAACGCGCTGACGTGGTTTTCCAGGTCGGCGATAAATTGCGCCTTGGTCTGCACCTTGCCGCTGGAGTGGCCGTAGGTGAGGTTATCGGAGGTCAGCGCGTTGAGCTGCTTGAGGTCCAGGTGCAGCATGGCCTGGGTCAGTTGATCGACGGCCTGGGCAACCTCTTTTTCGGCAGGGGCAGGCGTAGCGGCGACGTAGCCGGCGAACAGGCACAGAAAACCGATCAGCACTTTGAATTTTTGCATGGGGGTTCCTTATTGTTGTGGGGGCGCACGCTCACCAGGTGAGTTGTCGTACAACCATGCAATAGATTCGAAAGCGAAGGAAAGTGAATTTTTGAAATATCTTGAAAGGACTATGCTGATGCCCAATCACCCGACGCCTGCGAGAGCCTGAATGGAATTTAACTGGCACAGCGACCGACTTACCCGCGCCACGCCTGTCACCTCAGGCTACAAGAACACTCAGAACGTACGCCGATTCATGCTTGAGCAGTGTGGTACGGCGTTCAAGTTTGATCGGCCGTTCATGGCCTGGATCCGCAACGGCACGCCCAAGACACTGGGGGATGCGGTGGACGAGTGGCAACGCCGGCAAGCCGACGTTTAAACCTCTGCAAACAGGGCTCTTGTGGCGAGCGGGCTTGCTTGTGGCGAGCGGGCTTGCCCCGCGTTGGGCTGCGAAGCAGCCCCAGTAAAGACAAATGCGCTGTATCAGGCACTCCCTGGGACTGGTTTTGGGGCTGCTCCGCACCCCAAAGCGGGGCAAGCCCGCTCGCCACGGGGCGTTTCGCGATCCTCGAATTTGCATTCAGCCTGTCATTCAGTCGCCAGCGGCGGAGTACGCGGCGGCACCGGGCGACGGCTGCCGGTGGCTTCATACGCCGCAGCAAAGCGCAGCAGCTAAACCCTGGTAAACAGGGCTCTTGTGGCGAGCGGGCTTGCCCCGCGTTGGGCTGCGAAGCAGCCCCAGTAAAGACAAATGCGCTGTATCAGGCACTCCCTGGGGCTGGTTTTGGGGCTGCTCCGCATCCCAACGCGGGGCAAGCCCGCTCGCCACGGGGCGTTTCGCGATCCTCGAATTTGCATTCAGCCTGTCATTCAGTCGCCAGCGGCGGAGTACGCGGCGGCACCAGGCGTTTGCTGCCGGTGGCTTCATACGCCGCAGCAAAGCGCAGCAGCGCCGAGTCGTCGTAGGCGCGGCCGGCAAAGGTCAGGCCGACCGGCATGCCGATGTCCGCCATCACGCCCATCGGCACGGTGACGGTGGGCACGCCCAGGTGGCGGATGGCAAGGTTGCCGTTGGCCACCCACACGCCGTTGCTCCAGGCGAGATCGGCGGACGCTTCGTTCACGTCGGCATCCGCCGGGCCCACGTCGGCCACGGTGGGGAACAGCACGGCGTCGAGTCCGCGTGCGTCCATCCAGTCTTCCAGGTCTACCCGGCGCGTGTGTTCCAGACCGCGCAGGCCATCGGGCAAGGTCGCGATTTCGTTCCAGGGCGTGATGCCGCGCTGGGCCATGCGCACGTATTCGTCCATGCCGGCGGCCAGGTCGTCTTCGCGGTTGGGCAGGGTGCCGGGGTCGTGGGGGAAAATCTGCGGGCCGTCCACATCGGCCAGGCGGTTGAGCGCCGGATCGCCGTTGGCGCGCAGGAAGTCATCAAAGCCCCAGGCCGACAGTTCCCACAACTCATCGTGCAGAAATGCCTCGGATACCAGGCCACGGGTAAACACGGTCGGCGCGCCGGGGCGGTCGCCTTCGCAGTTGGACACCAGCGGGAAATCCACATCGATCACTTCGGCTCCAGCCGCTTCCAGCGCCTGGCGTGCTGCGTGCCACAGGTCGATCACCGATGCGCGGGTGTTGATCTTCTGCCCGGTCGGGCCGCCGATGCCGGGTTTTTCACTGGTGCCGGCCTCGGGGTCGGCATTGATGTACATGCGCGGCACGCCAAAGCGTTTGCCGGCGAGGGCGGCGCTGTCGGTAGCGAGTGCCGCGTAGGACGCCGGGCGCACCGCGCTGACGCTTGGGATCGGTACCCACGGTTGCAGACGCCACAGGTCGCCACGGGTGTCGGGGTCTTCGGCCACCACCACGTCGAGCACTTCCAGCAGGTCGGCCATGGTGCGCGCGAAGGGCACCACCACGTCCATGGTCGGGGTCAGCGGCCAGTTACCGCGCACCGAAATCACCCCGCGCGACGGCGTGTAGGCGCACAGGCCATTGTTCGACGCCGGGCCACGCCCGCTCGACCAGGTTTCCTCGGCCAGCCCGAACGCTGCAAAGCTCGCCGCCGTGGCCGTGCCGGCACCGTTGGACGAGCCGGACGCAAAAGGCGCCGTCAGGTAATCGGCGTTGTACGGGCTCTCGGCACGGCCATACACGCCGCGCTGCATACCGCCATTGGCCATCGGCGGCATGTTGGTCTTGCCCAGGCAGATGGCGCCACCGCCACGCAGCCGTTCAATGGTAAAGGCGTCACGCTGGGCGACCAGCCTGGCAAACGCCGGGCTGCCGGATGCAGCGGTCAGGCCCTTGACCAGATAACTGTCTTTGGCGGTATAGGGAATGCCATCCAGCGGCCCGAGTGTTTCACCCCTGGCCCGGCGCGCATCGGACGCCTTGGCTTCGTCGAGCGCATCAGGGTTGCGCACCACCACGGCGTTCAACGCGGTGGCGGTGTGCGGGCCGTCATAGGCATCGATCCGCGCCAGGTACGCCTTGACCAGTTCAACGGCAGTGGTCTGGCCGGACTCAAGCGCAGCGCGCAATTGGGCAATCGAGACTTCGGTAACTTGCATCAGATTTTTTTCGCCGCCTTCACGTGGGGGTATGGCGGCAGTCTACGTACAGATATTTCACAGTGCCAGCTTGCTGCTAAGGTGAGCGCTTTGATGATTCACGCTCCAAGGAGGAGAAGATGCCAAGACCCTATATTGCCCTGATCGCTCTGGTCGGGTTTTCGTTGTACACCGTGGCGACGATGTTAACCGCCGAGCAATCGCTGCTGGCCTTCGGGCGCGAGTTGATGTCGCGCCCGGACACCGCCCAGGTGGTGATTGACCTGTACCTGATGGCGGCGCTGGCCTGTGTGTGGATGTACCGCGATGCCAAAGGGCGAGGGCGCTCGGTTGTCTCACTGCTGCCGTACTTTTTGTTGACGGCACTGTTCGTGTCGGTGGGGCCGTTGCTCTACATCGTCGTAAATGGATTTTCACGACGCTAGCGCAGGCCGCCCGCGCCGGTGCGGTCTACCAGTTGCAGGCTGTCACGCCCGCCGCGCTTGGTTTCGTAAAGCGCGGTGTCGCCCAGTTCGATCACCGCCGCCAGCGAGGCAGGTGGCTGGTCGAACAGGTTGGCGCCGATGCTCAAGGTGACCGGTGCGGGCGTGGTGAAGGCTTGCGCGGCGCGTTGCTGGAATTGCTCGCGCAGGTGACTGCCCAGTTCGATGATCTGCTGCGTGGAGGTGTTGCTCAGCAGGATTACGAACTCATCGCCGCCCTGGCGGGCCGACAGCGCGCCCTGGGGCGTCGCGCTGCGGATCAGTTCGCTGAGGTCGATCAGCAGGCGGTCGCCGGCGGTATGGCCGTAGAGGTCGTTGACCAGCTTGAAGTTGTCGATGTCGATCAGCAGCAGCGCCCCGGGTTGCGTGGACGACACCTTGGCCAGCAGACGCGGTGCCCGCAGTTCCAGGGCGCGGCGATTGTAGAGGGCGGTCAGCGGGTCACGGGCGGCGAGCCGGGCGATCTGCTGTTCGCGGCGATGGCGCTCGGAGCCGGTCATCGACAGCGCAATCAGCATGATCGCCATGGCGCCTTCCACCAGGGAAATCTGGATGATCTCGCCCTTGAACGAAGCCAGGTCGATCAGCGCGCCCGGTATCAACACCGACAGCGCCTTGACCACATAAAAGCCGCCGTGAAACCGCAGCACGTAGCGCAGCTGTACCGCGCCGATGCTCAACGAGCTGCCGTGGGGCCGCAGCAGGTAGCTCGCCCGCAGCGTCGGCAGCGCCACCAGCAGCGACTGCACGCCCAGCATGGCCTTGGACCAGGGCAGGTCGGCGGGCAGCGCCAGCATGCCGAACCACACCACAAGCATCAGCAACCAGGCCCGCGAAAGCTTTACCTGAGTAAACCGTGCAACGCCAAGCAGAAACAGCACGTGCGCGCTCACCAGCATGCCATTGGCGAGCCAGATGCCGATCATTAAAAAACCGTTGATGCGCAGCAAGGCCAGGGTGGAACCGACGCCGATGGTGGCGAAACCGCTGGCCCAGAACAACAGCGAGGGTTCGCGCACGCTGTGCCATTCAATCGCAAGGTAAAGGGCGGCAGCGGCTGCCAGGGCAACGGTCAGTGCCAGAATCGTAGGAGGGTCGAGCGTCATGTTGGTGCCGGGGTTGCCTGGATGTGCGTTTAAAAACGCGATTGTAAGCGCACACGCAGGTTTTTCGGAGCTTTCAGAGTGATGGCTCAGTGATATCAGATAGCCGGTTCATCAAACGCCTTTGGTCGACGGCAACAGGATCGTCAGGATGCCCACCAGCGGCAGGAACGAGCAGATCTTGTACACGTACTCGATACCGTGATTGTCCGCGAGCAAGCCCAGCAACGCCGCGCCGATCCCGCTGAAACCAAACATCAGCCCGAAGAACACCCCGGCGATCATTCCCACATTGCCCGGCACCAGCTCCTGGGCGAACACCACGATGGCCGAGAAGGCCGAGGCGAGCACGAAACCGATCACCACGCTGAGCACGGCAGTCCAGAACAGGTCGACGTAGGGCAGGGCGAGGGTGAACGGCGCCGCGCCGAGGATCGAGAACCAGATGACTTTCTTGCGCCCGATCTTGTCGCCAATCGGGCCGCCGGCGAAGGTGCCCACGGCGACGGCGCCGAGGAACAGAAACAGGTACATCTGCGAGCTGGACACCGACAGCTGGAATTTTTCGATGAGGTAAAAGGTGAAGTAGCTGGTCAGGCTGGTCATGTAGAAGTATTTGGAAAACACCAGCACCGCCAGCACCACCAGGGCAAAGGTCACGCGGCCTTTGGACAGGCCGTGGGTGGCTTTGCCGCCTTGCTTGAGCTTGAACAGGTTGAGGTGGTTGCGGTACCAGCGGCTCAGGCCGTACAGCACCAGAATGGCGAACACGGCAAACAGGCCGAACCAGGCGATATGGGTCTGGCCGTAGGGAATGATGATCGCCGCCGCCAGCAACGGGCCGAAAGCGCTGCCGGTGTTGCCGCCCACCTGGAAGGTCGATTGCGCCAGGCCGTAGCGTCCGCCCGAGGCCAGGCGCGCGACGCGGGACGTTTCCGGGTGGAAGGTCGACGAGCCAACGCCCACCAGCGCCGCCGCCATCAGGATGGCGGGGAAGCTGCCGACAAACGCCAGCATCAGGATACCGACCAGGGTGCACACCATGCCGGCCGGCAGCAGCCAGGGCTTGGGGTGACGGTCGGTGTGGTAGCCGATCCAGGGTTGCAGCAGCGAGGCGGTGAGCTGGAACGTGAGGGTGATCAGGCCGACCTGGGTGAAGCTCAGCCCGTAGTTGGCCTTGAGCATCGGGTAGATCGACGGCAGCACGGCCTGGATCAGGTCGTTGATCAGGTGGGCGAGGGCGCAGGCGCCCAACACGCGCATGACCAACGGGCTTATCTGGGGCGCAGGGGCGGCAGCGGAGGGTGTGACGGTGACGGTCGACATGCAGGCATTCCATACAAGGCAGCTAACAGGGGCTGACAGTACTTCAGCTGGCAGCTCATTTCTAATTGTTTCGAGGCCTGTGCTGCAGGCATTCCGTTACTGCTCGGACACCGACAGGTTTGCGTAGAAAATGCAGCCGATCAAGCGTGCGAACAGGCTCAGGGTTTCCGGCAGGTTGGGGTCTTCAAACAGCATTGCGCGCGAATCCAGGGCGCACAGGGCACCGTAGAGACGGCCATCGGGGAGGAAGATCGGCGCGCCGGCGTAGCTTTCAATGTCGAACTGCTTGACCACCGGGCGTACCGCGAAACGGCCGCTCTTGCTCACTTGCGGGATGAACAGGGTATTAGGGTTGACGCAGAATTCGCTGCACAGGGTGGTTTCCAGGTCCAGCACGTCGTTGGCGTTGATGCCCATTCCCGAAGGGTCGTAGACCGAACAGACCACCCACTCGACGTCGGTGAACTTGGCGATCCCGGCAAAGCGCATGCCGGTCAGGCGGGTGACCAGTTGCAGGATGCTGGTGGTGGCTTCGATTTCGGCAATGGCAGCGCGCTCGTCCGCGCTGAGCAATGATTGTGGGGCGATGACGCTTGGAACCATTTGGAACACTCCAAAGACGTGGCGACCGAGGCCGCCACGTGCAGGCAGGTACTAGTTGATGCGTGGATGCTGTTGTACCAGATTGTTGCGCTTGGCTTCCAGTGCGGCGATCTCGGCATCGATATCTTCGATCTTCTGCTCGATATTATCGTGATGTTCCTGCAACAGTTCCTTGGCTTCTTCCATGTCCGAAGCCGCGGGCGCCGCGCCGCGCAGGGGCTTGTTGGCGGTTTCCTTCATGGTCAGACCGGTGATCAGGCCGATTACCGCGAACACCATCAGGTAGTACGCGGGCATGAACAGGTTGTTGGTGCTTTCCACCAGCCAGGCCACCGCCGTCGGGGTAACCCCCGCGATCAGTACTGACACGTTGAACGCACTGGCCAGGGCGCTGTAGCGCAGGTGAGTGGGGAACATCGCCGGCAAGGTGGAAGCCATCACGCCGATAAAGAAGTTCAGCACCACCGCGAGGATCAACAGGCCGGCGAAAATCAGCCCGGTCTTGCCGCTGGTGATCAGCATGAACGCGGGGATCGACAGCAACAGCAGGCCGATGCTGCCGGCGATGATGAAGGGCTTGCGGCCGATCTTGTCGCTGACAAAGCCGATGAACGGCTGCACGAACAGCATGCCCACCATGATTGCGATGATGATCAGCACGCCGCTGTTTTCGGCGTAGTGCAGGTTATGCGACAGGTAGCTGGGCATGTAGGTGAGCAGCATGTAGTACGTCACGTTGGTGGCCGCGACGATACCGATGCAGGTCAGCAAACTGCGCCAGTGCTTGGTAGCGATCTCCTTGAACGACACTTTGGGGCCATGGGTCAGGCCTTCGCGGTCGCCCTGTTCGAGCTTGTCGACGTGCTGTTGAAAGGCCGGGGTTTCTTCCAGCGCATGGCGCAGGTAGAGGCCGATCATGCCCAGGGGCAGGGCCAGGAAGAACGGCAGACGCCAGCCCCAGGCTTCGAAGTCCGCCTCACCCAGTACGGTGGAAATCAACACCACCACGCCCGCGCCCAGCACGAAACCGGCAATCGAGCCGAAGTCCAGCCAACTGCCGAGGAAGCCACGCTTGCGGTCAGGAGCATATTCGGCGACGAAGATCGACGCGCCGGTGTATTCACCGCCCACCGAGAAGCCCTGGGCCATTTTGCAGAGCAGCAGCAGGATCGGTGCCCAGATGCCGATGGAGGCATAACCGGGAATCAGGCCGATGGCGAACGTGCTCAGGGACATGATCACGATGGTGGCGGCGAGGACTTTCTGTCGCCCGTATTTGTCACCCAGTGCGCCGAAGAACAGGCCACCCAGTGGACGAATCAGGAAGGGAACGGAGAACGTGGCCAGGGCTGCGATCATTTGCACGCTGGGGGAGGCATCCGGGAAGAACACCTTGCCGAGCACATAGGCGACGAACCCATACACGCCAAAGTCGAACCATTCCATGGCGTTACCCAGTGCGGCGGCGGTGATCGCCTTGCGCATCTTGGCATCGTCGACAATGGTGATGTCTTTCAAACCGATGGGTTTGACGCTTTTCTTACGTAGTTTCATGCAGGCCACTCTAAACAGAACAGGGGGAGTGCCATCGTTGCAGTGGCACCGCTGTGCTGCTTCAGATACACGCGGACACGAAATAATTCACCTTGTTGCATATTTTTTTGCCTTTTCCGCCTGCAGGCGAGAAGGCCATCGAGTGATGCGCGGCTGTCATCCTACAACCTGTTGCGGCTGCCGTTTTTCATACCCCTTTAAATCCTTGCCCAATCGGCAATATTTCAGATTGACACCCTGTAGCCGTCCCGATATAAAAGCCACAGTTGTACGACGACATATGACGTTACATATGTCCTATCTAACAAAAATAAAAAAAGTGATGCCATGAATCTGAACGAGCCCATCAGTGCCCATCGTGTCGGCCAGGCGGTCGGCAATTACCGCTGGACCATCTGTGCGATGCTGTTCTTCGCCACCACCGTCAACTACCTCGACCGCCAGGTGCTCAGCCTGCTGGCGCCGCAGTTGTCGACGCAATTTGGCTGGAGCAACACCGACTACGCCAACATCGCGGCGGTGTTCCAGTTTGTCTACGCGATTTCCATGCTGTTTGCCGGGCGTTTTGTCGACAGGATCGGCACCAAGGCGGCTTACGTCATCGCCATCGGCATCTGGTCCAGCGGTGCCATCCTGCACGCGTTCGCGGTGCCGATGGGTGAGGGGATTGCGGCGGTCAGCGGCGCAATCGGTCTGGCGGTGATCCCGGTGTCGATTGCCGGTTTCATGCTGGCGCGTGCGGTGCTGGCGATTGGCGAGGCGGGTAACTTCCCGATCGCCATCAAGGCCACCGCCGAATACTTTCCGAAAAAGGAGCGCTCGTTCGCCACCGGTATCTTCAACTCGGGTGCCAACGTGGGCGCGATCCTGGCGCCGATCTGCGTGCCACTGATTGCCGGCATGTGGGGCTGGGAGGCGGCCTTCATGGTGATCGGCATGCTCGGTTTCGTGTGGGTGGCGATCTGGGCCGCCGTGTATGAGAAGCCGGACCAACAAAAACGCCTGTCGGCCGAAGAGCTGGCCTACATCCGCAGTGACCAGACCGCACAGCCGCTCACCCCGGCGCCTGCCGGCAGCGTCGCGAAGAAAGTCTCGTGGTTCAAATTGCTCACCTACCGCCAGACCTGGGCCTTCGCCTTCGGCAAGTTCATGACCGACGGCGTGTGGTGGTTCTTCCTGTTCTGGTTGCCCACGTACCTGTCGGCGCAGTACGGCATGAAAGGTGCGGATATCGTGATGCCGCTGGCCGTGCTGTACAGCATGACCATGGTCGGCAGCATCGGCGGCGGCTGGTTCCCCAGCTACTTCATGGCCCGAGGCGACGCACCTTACGACGGCCGCATGAAAGCCATGCTGGTGATCGCACTGTTTCCGCTGGTGGTATTGCTGGCGCAGCCGCTGGGCTACATCAGCTTCTGGATACCGGTATTGCTGATTGGCGTGGGCGCGTCGGCGCACCAGGCGTGGTCGTGCAACATCTTCACCACCGTGTCCGACATGTTTCCGCAGAAGACCGTGGCCTCGGTGGTCGGCATCGGCGGCATGGCCGGCGGCCTGGGCGGTGTGGTGATGACCAAGATCGGCGGCTGGGTGTTCGACTATTACAAGTCGATCAATGACATCCACACCGGCTACATGATCATGTTCGCGATCTGCGCCCTGGCGTACCTGGTGGCATGGAGCGTGATGAAGACGCTGGTGCCGCGCCACAAGGAAATCACGGACCTCTAAAAGCGGCGGCGATCAAGTGTGGAAGGGGGCTTGCTCCCGATGGCGGTGGGTCAGTCAATGCAGATGTTGACTGAAACACTGCCATCGGGAGCAAGCCCCCTCCCACATGTTGATCGCCGTTATCAGACCAGGTTACGGGTTGCGCGTGACTCGCCAAATGGTATTGGCCAGGTCATCGGCAATGATCAGCGCGCCTTTGGGGTCAACCGTCACGCCCACCGGGCGGCCGCGGGTCTTGCCGTCATCGCCGCGAAAGCCGGTGGCGAAATCAATCGGCTCGCCAGCCGGCTTGCCATTGCTGAACGGCACGAAGATCACTTTGTAGCCCACCGGGTTGGGACGGTTCCAGCTGCCGTGTTCGCCCACGAATACGCCGTCGGCAAACCTGGCGCCCATGGCCGGGATGGAAAAGTCCACGCCCAGCGCCGCCACGTGGGAGCCGAGGCTGTAATCCGGCTTGATCGCAGCGGCCACCTTGGCCGGGTTTTGCGGTTGCGCCCTTGGGTCGACGTTCTGCCCCCAATAACTGTAGGGCCAGCCGTAGAAGGCGCCTTCACGCACCGAGGTCAGGTAATCCGGCACCAGGTCCGGGCCCAGTTCGTCGCGCTCGTTGACCACCGTCCACAATTGCCCGGAACCCGGTTGAATGGTCAGCGCGGTCGGGTTGCGCAGGCCGGTGGCGTAAGGCTTGTGCGCGCCAGTGGCGGCGTCGATCTGCCAGACCATCGCGCGGTCGATCTCCACTTCCATGCCACGTTCGGTCACATTGCTGTTGGAGCCGATGCCCACGTAGAGCTGGCGCCCGTCCTCGCTCACGGCCAGGGACTTGGTCCAGTGATGATTGATCTGCGCCGGCAGGTCGGTGACCTTGGTCGGTGCGCCGCTGGCTTTGGTCTGGCCGTCGGCATAGTCGAAGCTCACCAGCGCATCCTGATTGGCCACATAGAGCTTGCCGTTGGCGAAGGCCAAGCCGTAGGGCGCGTTGAGGTTGTCGGCAAACACGGTCTTGAGTTCGTACTTGCCATCGCCGTCTGCATCGCGCAGCAGGGTGATGCGGTTGCCGCTCTTCACCTTGGTGTTGCCTTCGGCCTTGATCAGGCTGGCGATCACGTCCTTGGGCTTGAGCTTGGCGGCGCTGCCACCGCGACCTTCGGCCACCAGAATGTCACCGTTGGGCAGCACCAGGGTCTGGCGCGGGATCGCCAGGTCGGTGGCAATGGCGGTCACACTGAAGCCTTCGGGCACCGTGGGCTTGCGGTCGCCCCAGGGGGTCGGCTCGGCAATCTTCATGCTCGGCAGCAGGCTGCTTTGCTGTTCCGGCAACTTGGGATCCGGGCCACGGGCCTGGGTCTTGTCGCCTTCGCCACCGCAGGCAGCCAGCAGCAGTGCGGCGCTCAATAAGGTGAGGGTGTGGGACGTTTTCATTTGCTACCTCCGGCGCGCAGGCCAGTCCAGGTTGCCGCCAGGGTCAGCAGCAGCACGATGGCCGACAGCACCAGGCCGGCGGGCATGGCGGCGTAGGCATCCTTGGCGTGTTGGAAGGCATTGACCAGGCCCAGGACCCAGGTGGCCAGCAACAGCAAAACGTACAGCAGCGGTGCCCCGGCCTTGCGCTCGGCGCGTACCAGGTTGACCAGCGCGCACAACAGCGCCAAACCGCAGAACAACAGCGCACCGGCGATCAGCCAGGAGGCAAAGTTGGCCCACTGAATCTGGAAAGTCTGGGTGTAGGCGATGTCACTGAGCAGGGCGCCGAGAAACAGCGGCACGGTGCCGGCGAGCAAGGTCGCATGCAGCGGCCCGGGGGTGATGCGTTGATACGCGGGAAGGGTAGTCATGGGGGAACGGCTCCTTGTTGTACAACGCCCCAGGTTCGGGGCAGCGCATAGGAAAGGAACGCAGCGTTTGTCAGAAAGTTCAGCGCATCTCGTGTCTAAATATTATGAACCGCCAGGGTCAGCCGCCGGCCCAACACCTTACAATCCCGCTCAATACTCCCACGCCAGGCCCTTCCATGACCCACCCTCGCATCGGTTTCGCGTGCCAGTACCGGCACCCAGAACGCTTGCTGTCCAACAGCGCCCTCAAGTTGATCGAAGGCCCGTACAACCCGCGTACCACCACGTTGCGCTGGATGGACGGGGTGGCGCCAGAGGTCGCCCGCGCCAAGCTGGTCGAGGTAGTCACCCATAACCTGGCGGCCCAACTGCGTCTGCTGGCCTACGTTGCCGACCTGCCACCGACCCTGCGCATGCTGCGCTTGAGCAGCGACCTGCTGCCGTTCTACAGCCACCCGAAAGTCGCCGTCTTCTACCAGGACCCGGCCATTGCCAGCCAATTGCTCGAAGGTTTTGCCGCCATCGGCGACCTGGCGCGCGCGTCTGACATTCGTTTGTCATTCCATCCCGGCCAGTACTGCGTGCTCGGCTCGGAAAACCCCGGCGTGGTGGAAAACAGCCTGGCCGAATTCGAATACCACGCCGACATGATCCGCATGACGGGCTATGGCCGGCGCTTCCAGGACCTCAAATGCAACGTGCACATCGCCGGTCGCCTGGGCGTGGCGGGCACGCGCGCGGTGTGGTCGCGTTTATCGGAAGTGGCGCGCAACTGCATTACGTTCGAAAACGACGAAAAGACCTACGGCCTCGATCACTGCCTGCAAGTGGCCGACCTGGCGCCCGTGGTGCTGGATATTCACCACTGCTGGATCAACGAAAACGACTACATCGACCCCGATTCGCCACGGGTTGCCCGCGTGATCGAAAGCTGGCGCGGCGTGCGCCCGACCCTGCATTACTCCCAGCCCCAGGAGGTATTGCAGGAAATGGGCTTTGACGCCGAGCACAAACTGGAAATGGATGCCTTGCTGAAGGTGGTCTCCAAGCGCGACCTGTACGCCCACAGCGCGCAAATGTGGAACCGCTGGACCAACGATTACGCGCTGCAGTTTTTTGATCGTTTCGACATCATGCTCGAAGCCAAGGACAAGAATGTGGCTGCGCTGGCGTTTTACGAGCATTTCAAAAAAAGCTCAGCGGCCTCCAGCTGACACAGCTTCTCAGTGCGGAGCGGGCGTGTTGTGGCTAGCGAGCTTGCCCTAATGCCGTTCAGTTAAGCCAACGTGATGCTCGAAGCAACGAGCGGTGCGACTTTTCGGTGTACATATCGGTTGTGCGGTAACGGCGGCTTAGGGTTCCGCCCTTACGGCGGCTCACTTTTGAAAAGCGCAAAAGTAAGCAAAACGCTCTTGCCCCAACACTCGGCACCTCGCCTGGGCTCGGTGTGCCCTCACGCAGGCTTTGGAGCGTGGCGGCCTGAGAGCCGACCGAAATGGTCTGCCGAACGCTGTAAAAAATGTGGGAGGGGGCTTGCTCCCGATGGCGTCGGCCCAGCAAACATTGATGTTGAAGACCCACCGCTTTCGCGGGCAAGTCGAATCGTCGCACCGCAGCTCTTATCAAACACAAAATAACTTATTGATTTTAAACCTGAAGTTTCAGGCAGCCACATTCCTGTGGCGAGCGGGCTTGCCCCGCGTTGGGCTGCGCAGCAGCCCCCCAGCCCCGACTGCCCGCGGTACCTGACCCGCCGGCGGCGTACTTCATTGAGAGGGGGCGCTTCGCACCCCAACGCGGGGCAAGCCCGCTCGCCACAAGGGTTCGCTCTATACAAACGGTTAATCAGTCCCTAGGACTTGAACCGCCCCACCAACCCATTCAACTCGTCCGACAGTTGCGACAACCGCCCCGAGTCGTCCTGCGCCGAATGGGCCAGGCTTTCCACCAGCCGTGCTTCGTCGTAGATCTGCTGGATATGCCGATTGATCTCTTCGGCCACGCTGTGTTGCTCTTCGGCGGCGGCGGAGATCTGCAGGTTCTGGTCGCGGATTTCGTTGACCGAGGTCTGGATGCCTTCGAAGCTGTCGCGCGCGCTTTCGATGGATGACACGCTGGCGCGGGACAAGTCCATGCAGCTGTTCATCTTCTGCGTGACTTCCTCGGTCTTGCTGCCGAGGGAGCCCAGCAGGTGCTCGATTTCGCCGGTGGAGTCGGACGTGCGCTTGGCCAGCGCGCGCACTTCGTCGGCCACCACCGCAAAACCACGGCCCTGGTCACCCGCCCGGGCAGCTTCGATGGCGGCGTTGAGCGCCAGCAGGTTGGTCTGTTCGGCAATCGCGCGGATGGTGCCGAGGATCTGGTTGATGCTGCGGCTGCCGGCTTCCAGCTCGACCATGGCCTGGGACGATTCGCTCAGGCGCCGGCCCAGGCGGTTGACGTTGTCGGTGGTCACTTCGATCTGCTGTTTGCCCTCGGCGACACGGCGGTGACCGTTTTCGGCCGACTCGGCCGCGCCGCTGCAGGAACGCGCCACCTCGTTGGCGGTGGCGACCATTTCATTGAACGCGGTCGATACCAGCTCCACAGCCTCGCGCTGGCGCCCGGCTGCTTCGTTCATGTTGTGCGCCACTTCGCTGTTGACCCGTGAGGCGTCCTGCAAATTGGTCGATGCCGACCCGATGCGCTGGATCAGATGGCGAATCGCGGCAAGAAACTTGTTGAACCAGCCGGCCAGTTCGGCGGTTTCATCCTTGCCCTGCACGTGCAGGTCATGGCGCAGGTCGCCTTCGCCCTCGGCGATTGACTGCAAGCCACTGCTGACCTGGCCGATCGGCTTGACGATCACCTTGGAAAACGCCGCCGCGAGCAGCCCGAAGATCAGCACCAGCACCACCACGATCACGGCCGTGATGTAAGTCATGCGGGTCGCGGCCGCCATCACTTCGTTGTATTCAATCAGCCCCACATAACGCCAGCCCAGACCAGGCGAGGTCCAGATGTTGGCCATGTAGCGCACGCCGTCGATTACCACCTCGGTGGAGCCCTGAGGGGTGTTGGCCAACTGCGCGTACGGCGCGCCGAGGTCCTTGAGCGGCTTGAAGTTGTGCGCGGCGTCGCGCGGGTCCACCAGCACCACGCCGTCTTCGATCAGCATCACGTAGCCGCTGTCTCCCAGCTTGATGCTCTTGAGCAACTCGGTGAGATTCTTCAGCGACACACTCACCACGAACACGCCCTTGGGCTTGCCGGCGTTATCCAGCAACGTGCGCGCAGTGCCCACCAGCGCCACGTCATCTTTATCGTAATAGTAAGCCGGGGTGCGCACGGTCTTGCCGGGGCTGGCCATGGCGGCCTTGTACCACGGGCGGGCGCGCGGGTCGTATTTGGCCAGTTGCGGATCGTCAGGCCATTTGACGTAGGTGCCGTCCTCAAGGCCAATGGACAAGATGGCCGCCGCCGGGTGAGTGGTGCCAAAGCGCGCAAACTGCTCGATCACGCGCTGGGCCTGGGGCGGCATCGGTTGGCTGGCCGCATCGGCGCCCTGGTAGTTCTTCAGTGTGTCAACAGAGGTGTATACAGGATCGGCGGCCATTTGGTCGACGTTCTGCACCGTGCCATCGAAGAACTGCCGGATATTGCCGTCAATCTGACGAATCTCGCGGGTGCTGCCATCGATGAACTGATCGACCGCCTCGGTGCGCGTGTTCATGACGGAGATCACCGCGACCAGGCTGACCGGGATAAAAGCGACGCAGACGAAGGCGAGCACCAGCTTGTTCTTTATTTTCATGGAGACGACCATCAGCGGGGAGGGCGGCCAAATCGTCTGCCCTGGGTGGGCACGGCGACTTGATTTCACTGACTGTTTCGGCCTGATGGTGGTAAAGCTTTAGCGTTATTTTGTGTACAACTCGTCGCTGCCGAGTGGCGCCTTCCCTGGCGCTCTTTTCACCCGTTTATTGCGCCTGGCTGCAGTCGCGCGGGGTGATGCCTTTTTCCTTGGCGTACTGCTTCGCCGAGGCCTCGATGATGGGGCGCAACAGCGCGCGGTCGGCCTGCACCCAGTCGCTGATCAGGTTCCAGCGCTGCCCGTCCCATTGTTGGAAGCGCACTGCGCCGCCGCCTTCATGGTCGGCGCAGGACAGCTTCAGCGGCTGCACCAGGCCCTTGGCGCCCAGCGCCTGCAACCGCGCATCGTCCAGGTTCAGGTGCTCGAAGCCCCAGCGCACTTGCTCGCCGGTCAGGGGTTGGTGGCCGTATTTCTCCTGGGCCAGGCGCACGGCTTCGACGTTGAGAATGCCGTTGACCACGCCCAGGTTGTAATACACGGTGCCAAAGCGCTTGGGGTCGGCGAGGTTGCCCTTGCCCGGGTCGATCACGCTGTGCTGAATGCCTTGCAGCACGGGAAAGTCGGTGCCCGAAGATGTTCATGTATGGCGAGCAGAACGCCTCACTGTCGTACCTGCCCCATATCCAGGCCCACGGTGTGCGCCTGGCGCCCATTGCCCGGTGCGGACACTTTCCGATGTATTCCAACCCGGTCGCGATGTGGCAACAGATCGCGGAATTTCAGCACTCTACATTCAGTCTTTGACAGCATCAGCAGCCGATACCCATGTTCATGTCACGAAGGGTCGCTAGCGTTCGTACATCACATAACCAGGAATTGGTTTGTACTCATAGATAACGGTAGCCGAGTGTTTACCAACATTCTTCGTCACCTTTGATATCTCAACGGTGTACCCCTCTCTTGCGAGCACTCTCGTCGTTTTGTCACGTATAGCTTCATCAGACTCATCAGTTTCGCGGACGTCGATTATAAATTCGGTCATGACTCAAACTCCGTTGCGCTTCGGCCAAGTCGAAATAACTGGGCTGACTGGATGTTCGCACTCGGCATGGAACCTGAGACCTGTCAGATCTGACAGGTCTCAAGCTCGATTTTGAATAATAAACAACATTCCAGTTTTCTCTGTGGAATATTGGACTTTGTGTTGCTCTAGGATTTGAAGAGGCCGACCAAGCCATTCAGCTCCTGCGACAGGCCCGCCAACCGCCCCGAATCATTTGTCGCATTGGCCAGGCTCTCCACCAACTTACTCGCCAGGTTGAAAGTGCTGAGCCCCGCAGTGTTATCACAGTTAAGATGCCATCGGTATTTTCTCATTAAGGACAATGCATTCCACTGATCACGGAACGCGTAGCGCTGGCCCGCAATGGTGCCAACGATAAGGGCATTTGCCGCATGGCCTCGGGCTGGGCGGTGATGGGCGATGTGCAGTTCTTGCCAGGCTATTGCTTGTTGTTGCCTGACCCGGTGGTTGCCAGCCTCAATGATCTGGACGCCGAGGCACGCGCAACCTACCTGCTCGATATCTGGTGAGACTGGTAGAGCGGTTTGGCGAAAGGGCGCGGGCCAATGCGTGAGCGCAAAGCCGCACGCCTGCTGGTGATCAGCCCGGCGCGAACAGTGCTGCTGTTCCGCTTCGTTCACAAGGACGGCGCACTGGCCGGCAGGAACTACGATCGACGCCAGACACGGTATGACCAGAGGGGCTTACTGACATGCTCGTGCAGGCAGGCGTTTTTTAAAGCATGGCCAGAATCTCACCGGTTGCCACAATTGTGGCGTAGTCCATCGCCAGGTTGCTGAGCGAAAGGGCGTGCACATCTTCGGCGGGCCAGAGGCGCCCGGATAAGTCGGTCTGGTCAAAGGTGTAACAGGCGTCCGAAACCACGGTCACGTCGAACCCCAGGTTACCGCCCGAGCGGGCGGTGGCTTCGACGAAGTTTGGATGTTTGATTCAGCGTCGGGGTTGTTGCGTCGCCCGAGTGCTGGCGAGTGCATGCCTTGCTGCATGTCGATGATCACCAATGCTGCGTTTGTGGCTAACGGGTCCATGGCACATTCCTTGGTTGTCAGTCGCGAAACATAGCTCAGCAATTTCGAGTTGTGGTGGATTAAAAGATCTGCCTGACAAACTGGCTACTCCATGGCAAGCGAGCTTATTGTGGCGAGCGGGCTTGCCCCGCGTTGGGGTGCGAAGCGCCCCCAATCAAGGGACACGCGGTGTACCTGATACGGCTCAGCGTCTGGTTTTGGGGCTGCTGCGCAGCCCAACGCAGGACAAGCCTGCTCGCCACAGGGAATCTGCGCTTAACTGACTGGCATTAGGGCTTGCCCCGCGTTGGGGTGCGAAGCACCCCCGTCAAGGCCGAGTGCGGTGTGCCAGATACGCCGCAGACACAGGTTTTGGGGCTGCTGCGCAGCCCAACGCAGGGCAAGCCCGCTCGCCACAAGAAGCCCGCTCGCCACAGGGGATGCGCTCGCCTGAGGTTCTTGCTGACCGGCCCCCACAGCGGGCTTTACCTCAGCCGCGCCTCAGCGATTGAACCGCTCAACCAGCGCGTACTGCGTGGCTGCGGTGTTGGTCAGTTCCTTGCTCAGGTCGGTGGATTGATGGGCCTGCAATGAGGTCTGGTCGGCCAGCTCGGCGATGGTGGTGATGTTGCGGCTGATCTCTTCGGCGACCGCGCTTTGCTCCTCGGTGGCGGCGGCGATCTGGGTGGTCATGTTGGTGATATTGGCCACCGCTTCGCTGATGCCGACCAGCGCCTGGTCGGCTTCGAGCACCCGGGCCACGCCTTCCTCGGCCTGGCGGTGGCCGTTCTGCATGCTGCTGACCGCGTTATTGGACGAGGCCTGAAGCTGGGTGATCAGGGCGTGGATCTGCGTGGTGGATTGCGATGTGCGTTGCGCCAGCTGGCGTACTTCGTCGGCCACTACGGCAAAGCCGCGTCCTTGCTCGCCGGCGCGCGCCGCTTCGATGGCGGCGTTGAGGGCCAGCAGGTTGGTCTGGTCGGCAATGCCTTTGATCACATCGACCACGCTGCCGATTTCGTCGCTGTCGCGGGCCAACTGCGCCACGGTGGCGCCGGTTTCGCCGACCACGGCGGACAAACGCTCGATGGCTTCGCGGGTATCGCGCGCCACTTCACGACCACGACCGGTGAGCACATTGGCCTGCTGGGTGGCGTCGGCGGTGCGTTGCACGTGGCTGGCGACTTCCTGGGTGGTGGCGGCCATCTGGTTGACGGCTGCCGATACCTGTTCGGTTTCGACACGCTGGCGGTCCAGGCCCCGGGCGCTGGCAGTGGCCAACTGGTCGGACTGGCCGGCGAGGGCGCTGAGCTGCTCGGCGCTGTCCTGCAGGCGCGTCAGGCAGGTTTTCAGGCGCGCGGTCTGGCTGAGGAACGCGGTTTCCAGACGTGCCTGGGGCCCGCGCGCGTCGCTGTACATCTGCGCGATCAACGCATCCGAGGTCGACGGTTCCACACCCGCCAGCAGGCGCAGTGTGCTGCCTTGGCGCCAGCGCGCGCAGAGCACGCCCACCGGCACGGCCACGGCCAGCGCAACGGCAATCGCCACCGGAGCGCCGAGAAACATCCCGGCCACGCTGCCGGCCAGGCCCGTGGCCATGTACGGCACGCACGCCACGGCCGTCGGCAGCCAGGCATCCTGGCGCGGTACACCGGGTTTGCCTCGGCTGATCCGCTGGTACAGCGCCTGGGCGCGGCGGATTTCATCGGCGGTGGGTTTTACCCGCACCGACTCGAAACCGACGACGCGGCTGCCGTCGTATATCGGCGTGACGTAAGCGTTGACCCAATAGTGATCGCCGTTTTTCGAACGGTTCTTGACGATGCCCATCCACGGCTGGCCTTGCTTGAGCGCGCGCCACATGTGCGCAAACACCGCCGGCGGGACATCGGGGTGACGCACGATGTTCTGCGGTGCGCCGATCAGATCGGCGCGGTCAAAACCGCTGATATCGACGAACGCGTCGTTGCAGTAAGTGATCATCCCCTGAGTGTCGGTGGCGGAGATGAGTTTCTGCGACAGCGCGAGGGAAATCTCACGCTGTGTTACGGGCTGGTTGTTGCGCATGGTGCTGCTCCCTGAAGTGCCAGACAGGTCATCGGCATCACCTCGAATAAGTTGATGGCCGATTTTTTGCCAGGCACTGCGGGGCGGCATTCAGGGGCGTGAGGCGACCTCATCGAGATGGTCGAGCAGGTCCTGCGGGTCTTCGTAAACCCGCAGCGCGCCCGCACGTTCCAGTTCGCCGATGTCATAGCCCCCCGACAGCAGGCCGATCCCGGTGGCCTTGGCACGCCGCGCGGCGAGCATGTCCCACACGGCGTCGCCGATCACCAGGCACTCGTCGATCGGCACCTTCATATGCCGCGCGGCGGCCAGAAACAGGTCCGGGTCGGGCTTGCCGTACTTCACATCGTCACGGGTGATGATGTTCACCTCGTCAATGTCCAGTTCCAGCGCCTTGAGGTTGATTTTCGCGGTGTCCAGGCCGCCGCTGGTGGCGATGCACCAGTTGAGGCCAGCCTGGCTGAGGTGGTCGAGCAGCGCGACGGCGCCCGGCAGCGCGATGATCTGCCCCTGCAGTCGCGCATACGCCTCGGCATGCAGTTTGCTCAGGCGTTCGGCTTGGGGCTCGCTGATGTCGAGCCCGGTTTCGCGGGACAACGACTTGAGCATCAGGCCGCCGCTCATGCCGATCCTGCGGTGGATGCGCCACATCGCCAGCGGGATGCCTTCGGCGTCGAGGGCTTCTTTCCAGGCGGCTACGTTCTGGTAAACGCTGTCGGTGAGGGTGCCGTCGAGGTCGAAAATAAAGGAGGTTTGAGGTCGCATGGGGCTGTTCTCCAATCAGAAAAAAGATGATGGGACATCAGCTTGAGTGACATCACAGGGTTTGGAGTGCCCCGTGGTTTTGCCGTTCGATTTTTTGCTCATTCGCGCAGGCTTTGGCAAAAGCCTGAAACTTTCCGGGGAAAAACCTCATAATGGCGGCCATTTTTGTTCAGCCGTTATTCTGGTGTGCCCCCATGGAAATCAAGGTCAACTTTCTCGACAACCTCCGACTTGAAGCGAAGTTCGATGACTTCACGGTGATTGCCGACCAGCCGATTCGCTACAAGGGCGACGGTTCGGCGCCGGGGCCCTTTGATTATTTTCTCGCGTCGTCGGCACTCTGCGCGGCGTACTTCGTGAAGCTGTATTGCCAGACGCGCAATATCCCCACGGAAAATATCCGCCTGTCGCAGAACAACATCGTCGACCCGGAAAACCGTTACAACCAGATCTTCAAGATCCAGGTCGAGTTGCCCGCCGATATCTCCGACAAGGACCGCCAGGGCATCCTGCGCTCCATCGACCGCTGCACCGTAAAGAAAGTGGTGCAGGCAGGTCCCGAGTTCGTCATCGAGGAAGTCGAGAACCTCGACGCCGACGCCCAGGCCCTGCTGATGCCAGGCTCGACTGCAGGCGCCGGCACCCGCATCGCCGGCAAGGACCTGCCGCTGGAGCAGACCATCGCCAACATGTCCGCCATCCTCGCCGGGCTTGGCATGAAGATCGAGATCGCCTCGTGGCGCAATATCGTGCCCAACGTGTGGTCGCTGCATATCCGCGATGCGCAGTCGCCGATGTGCTTTACCAACGGCAAGGGCGCCACCAAGGAAGGCGCGCTGGCGTCGGCCCTGGGCGAATTCATCGAGCGGCTCAACTGCAACTTTTTCTACAACGATCAGTTCTGGGGCGAGGAACTGGCCAATGCGCCGTTCGTGCATTACCCGGATGAGCGCTGGTTCCAGCCCGGGCCCAACGACGAACTGCCGGGGGAAATCCTCGATGCGTACTGCCTGAAGGTCTACAACCGCGACGGCGAGTTGCGCGGTTCGCACCTGTTCGACACCAACTCCGGCAACGAAGCGCGCGGCATCGTTGCGCTGCCGTTTGTGCGCCAGTCCGATGGCGAGGTGGTGTATTTCCCGTCCAACCTGATCGAGAATCTCTACCTCAGCAACGGCATGAGCGCGGGCAATACCCTCGCCGAAGCCCAGGTGCAGTGCCTGTCAGAGATTTTCGAGCGCGCTGTTAAACGCGAAATCATCGAAGGCGAATTCGCCTTGCCGGACGTGCCGGCTGAAGTGCTGGCCAAGTACCCCGGCATTCTCGCGGGCATTCAAGGCCTGGAGGCCCAGGGCTTCCCGGTGCTGGTCAAGGATGCGTCCCTGGGCGGCGAGTTTCCGGTGATGTGCGTGACCCTGATGAACCCGCGTACCGGCGGTGTATTCGCCTCGTTTGGCGCGCACCCCAGCCTGGAGGTGGCGCTGGAGCGCAGCCTCACCGAGCTGCTGCAAGGCCGCAGTTTCGAAGGCTTGAACGATTTGCCGCAGCCGACCTTTGAAGCCCAGGCGGTCACCGAGCCGAATAACTTCGTCGAGCACTTCATCGACTCCAGCGGCGTGGTGTCGTGGCGCTTTTTCAGCGCGCAATCGGATTACCAATTCGTCGAGTGGGACTTCTCTGGCCACGGCGAAGACTCCAATGCCGAGGAAGCCGCGACCCTGTTCGGCATCCTCGAGAGCATGGGCAAGGAGTCGTACATGGCGGTGTACGAGCACCTGGGCGCCACTGCCTGCCGGATCCTGGTGCCCGACTATTCGGAAATCTACCCGGTAGACGACCTGATCTGGGACAACACCAACAAGGCGCTGTTTTTCCGCGAAGACATTCTCAACCTGCACCGCCTGGATGACGCGCAACTGCACGCGCTGGTCGAACGCCTGATCGAAAGCGAGCTGGACGACTACACCGATATCACCACCCTGATCGGCATCGAATTCGACGACAACACCGCGTGGGGCCAGTTGACCATCCTGGAGTTGAAGCTGCTGATTTTCCTCGCTCTCAAGCAGTACGAAGAAGCCAAGGAGTGCGTGGAGATGTTCCTGCAGTACAACGACAACACCGCCGAACGCGGCTTGTTCTACCAGGCTCTGAACGCGGTGCTGGAGATGGAGCTGGACGACGACCTGGCGCTGGCAGACTACGAGGCCAATTTCCGCCGCATGTTCGGCACTGAACGCATGGACGCGGTGATTGGCTCGGTGGACGGCAGCGTGCGCTTTTATGGCCTGACGCCGACCAGCATGAAGCTTGAAGGGCTGGACCGGCACCTGCGTCTGATCGAGAGCTACAAGAAGCTGCACAGCGCGCGGGCCGGGGTTACCTCAGTCTAAGACACGGTTTTCGTGTGGGAGGGGGCTTGCTCCCGATGGCGGCGGGTCAGTACTGGATTGCTGACTGATTCACCGCCATCGGGAGCAAGCCCCCTCCCACATTTGATCGTTGCTGCCTCGAGTCTTTAGATATGAGCCAGGGCCTGCGCCAGGTCGGCGCGCAGGTCTTCCACGTCTTCAACGCCCACCGACAACCGCACCAGCCCGTCGCCAATCCCCAGCTGCGCGCGGGTGGCCGCCGGGATGCTGGCATGGGTCATGATCGCCGGGTGTTCGATCAGACTTTCCACGCCGCCCAGGCTTTCGGCCAGGGCGAAGAGATTCACGTTTTCCAGAAAACGTCTGGCACCGGCCAGGTCGGTATTCAAGTCCACGCAAATCATCCCGCCAAACCCGTGCATCTGCCGCTGCGCTAGCTCGTGCTGTGGGTGGGATTTCAGGCCGGGGTAGTGCACCCGCGCCACTTGCGGTTGCTGCTCCAGCCAGGTCGCCAGTTGCAGTGCATTGCTGCAATGGCGCTCCATGCGCAGGGCCAGGGTCTTCACGCCGCGCAGGGTCAGGAATGCATCGAACGGCCCTGCAATGGCGCCAACCGAGTTCTGCAGGAAGCCCAGGCGCTCGGCCAGCGCCGGGTTGTCGCCGACAATCGCGATGCCACCAATCACGTCCGAGTGACCATTGAGGTATTTGGTGGTGGAGTGCACCACCACATCGAACCCCAGCTCCAGCGGGCGCTGGATCCATGGGCTGGCGAAGGTGTTGTCGGCCACGCAAAGGATGCCGCGCGCACGGCAGACACGCGCCACGGCGCGCAGGTCGGTGAGACTCAGCAGGGGATTGCTCGGGCTCTCGACCCAGACCATGCGCGTGTCGTCCTGCAACGACGCTTCAAACGCCGCCACATCGCTCAAGTCGATATAGCTGAAGCGATGCCCGGCACTGCGTTGGCGCACCTTGTCGAACAGGCGGAAGGTGCCGCCGTACAGGTCATTGCCGGAGACGATATGCGCGCCGGCATCGAGCAGTTCCAATACGGTAGAGATCGCGGCCAGCCCGGAAGCGAAGGCAAACGCCTGGCTGCCGCCTTCCAGGTCCGCTACGCAGCGCTCCAGAGCAAAGCGCGTCGGGTTGTGGGAGCGGCCATAGTCAAAGCCCTTGTGCACACCGGGGCTGTCCTGCAGGTAGGTGGAGTTGGCGTAGATCGGCGGCATCAGCGCGCCCGTGCTCGGGTCGGGCGCTTGCCCGGCGTGGATCACACGGGTGGCGAACGCGTTTTTATCGGGCTGGCTCATGCAAGGGACCTCCGTAAATGGTTGAGCAGGTCGACACGGGTGATCAGGCCATGGAAGCCCGACGCGTCGGCGATGATGGCGACGAGGCCGCGATCCAGCTCGGCCTGCAGTTCGGCCAGGCTGGCGCTGGGGTCGAGGGTTCGCAAGGTGTCGGTCATGGCGCTGGCAACGATCATGGAAAAATCCGCAGCGTCATGGTGCAGGCCCAGCAGGATGTCGGACTCGTCGATCACACCCACCAGTTCCTGGCCGTCCACCAGCACCGGCAGTTGCGATACGTCGGCCAGGCGCATGCGCTGGAAGGCGGTGAGCAGGGTGTCGTCGGGGCTCACGCTGATGACGCGGCCGTCCTCGAAACGACGGGCGATCAGGTCGCGCAGGTCGCCGTAATGTTTGTACTGCAACAGGCCGGCGTCATTCATCCATTGGTCGTTGTAGACCTTCGACAGGTAGCGCGTGCCGGTGTCGCACACAAAGGTCACCACGCGCTTGGGCTCGGTCTGTTCGCGGCAGTAGCGCAGCGCGGCGGCGAGGAGGGTGCCGGTGGACGAGCCGCCGAGAATGCCCTCGGCCTTGAGCAACTGGCGCGCGTGGTCGAAGCTCTCTTCATCGCTGATGGAGTAGGCGTGGCGCACGCTGGAGAGGTCGGCAATCGACGGGATGAAGTCCTCGCCGATGCCTTCCACCGCCCACGAGCCGGGCGTTTCCATGCGGCCGCTGCGGCTGTACTCGGCCATCACCGAGCCCAGCGGATCGGCCAGCACCATCGCCAGCTCCGGCTGCACGCGCTTGAAAAACCGCGTGAGCCCGGTGAGCGTGCCCGCCGAACCTACGCCCACCACAATCGCGTCGAGGTCATGCTGGGTTTGCGCCCAGATCTCCGGCGCGGTGCTGGTCTCGTGGGCCAGCGGATTGGCCGGGTTGTTGAACTGGTCGGCGAAAAACGAGCCGGGAATGTCCTTGGCCATGCGCGCGGCCACATCCTGGTAATACTCGGGATGGCCCTTGCCCACATCGGAGCGAGTGATATGCACCTCGGCGCCCATGGCCTTGAGGTGCAGCACTTTTTCCGTGGACATCTTGTCGGGCACCACCAGCACCACGCGATAGCCCTTGGCCCGGCCGACCAGCGCCAGACCCAGACCGGTGTTGCCGGCAGTGGCTTCGATAATGGTGCCGCCGGCGCGCAGACGACCATCGCGCTCGGCGGCATCGATCATCGCCAGGCCAATACGGTCCTTGATGGAACCGCCGGGGTTCTGTGATTCGAGCTTGAGAAACAGGGTGCAGGGGCCAGTGTCGAAACGGCTGACGCGAACCAGCGGCGTATTGCCGATCAGCTCGAGCACGGCGGGGCGGGAGGGTGTGGGCATGTCGTCACCTGAGTGCGGAAGGGGGGACAGCAAATGCAAAACATGCCTTGGACCATAGGTCGAGATCATGCCACTCGCAACCGGGCGGTCGGGTG
Organism: Pseudomonas sp. Leaf59; assembly: GCF_920984685.1. NCBI lineage: Bacteria > Pseudomonadati > Pseudomonadota > Gammaproteobacteria > Pseudomonadales > Pseudomonadaceae > Pseudomonas > Pseudomonas sp. Leaf59. The sequence goes on from NZ_CAKLBR010000001.1 coordinate 27,203, forward strand.
GATGTATTTTTTTGGCGCATGAGGTCATTGAGTTCGGTGCGGATAAAGCACGCCGACAGCTACTGGCTGTCGCGTCATGGGTGAGGACAACTGCTCGCCGCGACAGTGCGCGGCGGCAGAGTTTCACTGGAAGAGCGGACGCCCGCGGCGGCCATTAGTGAGGCGACTTTACATCCCTTGCGAGCAGTTCTTGTGCCATCTCCATTGCCTGCTCACGTGAAGCAGCGAGAAGCAAAGGATAGCCCCAGAACTTGGCGAAAACGACCGCGAATGCTCTGAAACCAAGACGTTTTGCCGAGTTGGATTCGACCAGAATCATTGCCAGGACCCACTTTCGCAATTCAATCTTGTGCTTTTTCATCCAAAGTGCAGTGCGCTTCTTTTCTTCCGGCGAGTGCTCATGGTCGTCGGCAGGTGCTGTATCAGTCAGGAGCACGAAGGGCTCCCCGCGCTGCAAGTTGGCCTCGAATTCGGCGAAGTCCTTTTGGTGATCGTGTCCGGGTTCTTGCGTAAGGCTCATCCAGACAAAAGGGAAGTCAGAACTATTCACCGACATGGCCGACTCCTTTGCTTTTGATGCAACGCCAGGTGGCCGCAATGGCGAATACGCCGGGCAACGTAATGAAGAACACTGCCGAGAAGGTAATGTGCCAACCGTCGCGCAACCCATCGGAGATTCCCCCGAGGGTATTCAGGACGACAAGCAGACTGCCGAGGACCAAGGCAACCCACTGAGCCTTACGCGTTCCGATCAGGGCGAGAAGCACCGTTACGATCCAAGAGCCATAGAATGCGGAAAACATCCACAGTATGTCGGGCTCAAAGGTAATCGACGGCGTCGCTCCGTGCGCTCTTACAAAGTCGTTTACGTAGAAAAATAGCTGGAATGTGACAAAAAGTACGGCGCCAGCGGCTGTCGTCAGCCAGAACAAGGCGACTCTGTTTGGGTCGCTCACGGCCAGGGCTTGGGTGGGTTGCAGGTTAGGCTGAAGGGGCATAGGGGCGTTCTCGATAATCAATGGGCTGTGGTGTATGTCTGGGGATTTCTAACGGGTGAAGCGTTCGCCTGCGGGAAATCAATATCTATAGTCCAGCGTCACCATCAAGTTGCGTGGTGCGCCATAACCGACGGTGTCAAAATCGCCCTTCTGCAACGCATACTTCTTGTCGAGCACGTTGTTGACGTTGACTGCCGCGGTGATCTGCTTCGTGAGGGCGTAACGCCCTAACAGTGATACCAGGGCATAAGAACCCTGTTCCCCGCCCAACGAACTGGTACCGGTGTTGGGTGCCTGGTAGAAGCGGTTTTGCCATTTGACGCCTGCACCTAGCGTCAATTTGCTCCAGTCTCCGGGCAACTGGTAGGTGCTGAAAAGCTGGGCAGTGGTGCGCGGTATTTGCGAATTCAAGCGGACGCCATCGCCATCCTGTGCCGTGAAATGGGCGATGCCTGAATAGATGTTCCAGCCACGCGCCAGCTCGCCCTGCAAGTCCAACTCGATCCCGCGCGACTTCGTCCCATCCGAGCCCATATAGGCTTGGGCACCACTTGGCGTACGGGTTCCTGCGACCATCTGTGCAGCGTTGTCCAACGCGGTCTCGAACAAGGCCACCGAGGCATTCAGACGCCCGTCCATGTAAGCGCCCTTGAGGCCGATTTCCTTGGTTTTTCCCTTTGTCGGCGTGAGTACGTTGCCCTTGCTGTCGCGATAGTCGGTTTGCGGATTGAATATGCCCGTATAGCTCACGTAGGCCGAATAGGTCTTGTCGATGTCGTAGATCAAGCCGGCATACGGGGTGAATTCACTGCTCTTCTTGTAGTGCAACGACGAGCCGCCGACGGCGTCGTCGATTTCGTAGTTGCTGAAGCGGCCGCCGATAATGAGTTTCAGAGGATCGGCCAGCGAGAACCGGGCTGCGCTATAGACACCGCTCTGTTTGATCAGGGTGCGGGTCGGTATCCAAGCCATGGCATCGAAGTTGGGGCGGGGAAAAGCCGTGCTCAGTTGATAGACATTGACCGGCGTGAAGCCTGCATAGAACGGAGCGATAGCTTCCTGGCTGGAGGTGCGGCGCGAACTCGTCGCCCCCACCACCAAGTCATGCTGGCGGCCAAGCAGTTCGAAAGGGCCGCTCGCCATCACGTCGAAGGTGTTTTGACGGCTGCGACCTTCGGACGCCAGTGCCACCGGAAGAGCCCCGTTGGGAAAGGAGCCCAGCCCCGTGGCGCGATCGGGGCGACCGACCAGGCCGAGCAGTTCGGCATCGAATTGCGTGCGGTATTGATTAGCGACGGCCCGGACACTCCAGCCGTTGTCGAAGCGATGCTCGATCTCGGTAAACGCCGTCTTGAGGGTGTTATCCCAATGGCTCCAGTTCTGCGCATAGTTCTTGGCGCGTGAATATTCCGCCTGCGTGCCGTCGCTGAACCATAGCGGTAAACCTCCCCAGGTGGAGCCCTTCGGTGTGATGTCCTGGTAGTCATAGCCCAGGCTCACCGTCGTGTCGGGTGTCAGATCTGCCTCGATGATGCCGTAGAACGCCTGCCTCTGCGGCTTGTAGCCATCAATGTACGAGTTTCCTTCCTGGGACGTTCCGACCATGCGAGCGCGGATACGGCCATCCTCGGTCAACGGAGTCGATACATCGGCCATTTCCCGGTGGGTATCCCAGCTCCCCGCACCGAGCGAGGCGGACGCCGAGAATTCGCGGGTCGGGCGTTTGCGCACCAGGTTGATGGCGGCCGAGGGATTGCCGGTGCCGGTCAGCAGGCCGGAGGCGCCGCGCACGACCTCGACACGATCATAGAACGCGGTATCGAGGGAGCCGATGCCGCTCCCGTTGACAATGTCGCCGACGACGGTGGGTATACCGTCGTACTGAACGTTGTTGATCAAGAAACCACGCGAGTAGAAACTCGTCCGTTCGCTGTCGGACTGGTAAGACGAAACACCCGTGGTGTTCTCCAGCACGCCCTGTACCGAGTTCAATTGCTGGTCGTCCATGCGTTGGCGGGTGATCACCGTCACCGACTGCGGTGTTTCCCGCAGCGACAGCGGCAGGTGCGTCGCCGCCGCCGTCTGGTCCGTGGTGTAGGAGCCAGTACGTTCGGTGATCGCGGTATCCATGTGGCCCGTTACGGTGGTGGCCGGCAATGCGATCCCTTCTTGAGACTCCCCATTGGTTTGAATTTGCCCTGGCTCGGCGGCGAATGCGCCCTGTGCGCTAATAAGAATTGCCGCCGCAACTGCCGAACCCAGCAGGGTGCGGGGCGCGCTCCTGATTGCGCGCTTGTACAGCCTATCCAGATGAAGATAGCCGTCGTGCTCTGCGCGCATTTCAATTGGCCAGCGGGACTTCCCAACAGGTGTGATGACGAACATCAACAATACTCATTTGTATTCGGATGTTGCATTTAACAATAGAGACAGGGGGGAGTGATGGCGAAACCAGGCCAGATTGTTATTCAGTTAGGCCAAGCGCGATGTCGTTGTGGAGTGCAGGTGGTTTTCAACGAAGACCCTGATCCATCAGGGTTGGATTTCGTTAGGGAGTATGATGCTGGGCGCTGAAACAAGCTCTGCGCCGCTGATGCGATCCGAGAGGTATCGTGCAGGAGGTTTGCCCACTGCCTTGCGGAACATGGTGACGAAACCACTGGCGTTTTCGTATCCCAGCTCTAATGCCACCGTTTGCACGCTTTCACCCTTGGTCAAACGTTGCAGCGCAAGGATCACATGCAGTTGCCGACGCCAGCGCCCAAAGCTCATCCCAATTTCATGCAGCAAAAGACGGCTCATGCTCCGCTCGCTCATGCCAATGCGAGTTGCCCAGTCGGCCTTCGAGGTTTTGTCCGAGGGGGCGGCCAGCATCATTTCCACGAGGCGGCGCAATCGGGGATCGCGTGGCATGGGCAGATGCAAGTCTTCCACCGGTGCCGCCGCCAGCTCATCGAGCAATGCAGCAATCAACCGGTCTTCCCGTCCCCCCTGTGCGTATAACTCAGGAAAACCGGCCGCCTTCAGCAGCAACTCGCGTAGCAAGGGCGATACCGAAATCGTGCAACAGGTTTTCGGAAGGTTTGGTGCGGCGTCTGGTTCAACGAACAGGCAATAGCATTCCGTTTCACCCGCCCCCCGCGCCGCGTGCGGCAAGTCTCCCGGTATCCATATGGCGCACTGCGGCGGCACGATCCAGACACCGTCGTCAATTTCACAGTTGAGGATTCCGCGTAGGGAGTAGATCAGCTGCGCCTTGCGGTGCTGATGCCTCGCATTTTCCCAGTCCTTTGTTACCCATGTAGCACTCAAGGCCACTACCGGTCGCGAGATGCTGTCGACGTCCCAAGGCACAATTAGATCGGTGATTGCAATGCTGGACATGTTGTCCTGTAGAGCCTGGGATAAGAGGCCGAGACGTCGGCCTGATCGGAAAATACTATGACCAACTCGCTCAATGACGTCTAGCCATTCCTCCAGCTCGGGGCAGCGGCGAGGTCACCCAGCGCCTCTTCAAAGTGCCTGCAAAGCCCGAAGCCATTCAAGCGGCGCTTGCGTATATCCAGAATTTGCGAAAACCTCAGTAGATTGAACGCGGGGAATAAGCATCTTCGCGCCACATTGCGACTTGAAGGAAGGACGTAATGCAGCACCTGGATCACTTAACCCTGCACTTATTCATTCTGGTCTGTGAAGAGGGCACGATTGCGCGCGCCAGCGAGCGAGGATTCATTGCGCCGTCGGCGGTCAGTAAACGTATTTCCGACCTTGAGGCGCGGTTTGGTACGCCGCTGCTGAGCCGCAGCAAGCGCGGGGTTGAACCGACTCCGGCGGGGTTGGCGCTACTTCGGCACGCGCGGTCTCTGACGCGTGCGATGGAACGGCTCGATAGTGAACTTGGCGAATACGCTGAAGGCGCCCGTGGACATGTACGGGTGTTGGCAAACATTTCGTCAATTATGGAGTTCCTGCCGGAAGAGCTGTGTGACTTCATGCTCGAGCACCCGGGAATCCAGACAGACATCGAGGAGCGCTTCAGTCCCGACGTGGTGCGCGGAGTGGCCGAAGGCAATGCAGATTTAGGCATATGTCGACGATCAATGGCCGTGGGCGATCTGGAGTTTGTGCCTTATCGTCGTGATCATCTGGCCGTCGTCGTCGGATCGAACCATTCCCTGGCCAATCGCACCCGTATTGCGTTCGCTGAGACCCTGGCCTTTGATCACTTGGGGTTATCCGCTTTCGCCACGTTGAATAACTTTATGCGTAATGAAGCGACGAGGGATGGCCATGAGTTACGGTTTCGTTCCTATGTATCGTCGTTCGACGCAGCATTCCGCCTGGTGCAATTCGGCCTGGGACTTGCTGTATTCCCACTGGAAGCCGTGGCACGGTATGCATCGCTGTTTGACCTGCGCATTATTCCTCTGACCGATGACTGGGCGTTGGGTGAGTTCGTTATCTGTGTTCGTGATCGGGATGCACTTTCGCTGTCAGCGCGCCGTTTGCTGGATCACCTGCTTTCGCGCGCAGCACCGCTTCATTCCCAGCCCTGATTGCATCCATCGCGGTTGACGATGGATCAACGCGTAAATAACGTCTTTTTGCTGCATTTATGGCTCTCTAATCTGAAGTGACGCTTCGGCCTGTGAGAGTTTTTTCATGACAACAATAACAATCAATGAAGTCGGCATGCGTGATGGTTTGCAAAGCCTTCAAGCCATTATGTCGACGTCTGCCAAACGACAATGGATCGATGCCGCCTATGCCGCCGGCGTACGCTATATGGAGGTGGCGTCCTTTGTGCCCGCCAAACTTTTACCGCAGATGGCCGATGCCAAAGAGGTCGTCGCCCATGCCTTGAGCTTTCCGGATCTGGTTGTCACGGTGCTGGCGCCTAACCTGCGTGGCTGTCGTGATGCACTGGAATCCGGCGCTCACCGAATTATTGCGCCGGTGTCCGTCAGCGCTGCCCATAGCCTGGCTAATGTGCGTCGTACGCCGCTGGAGATGGTCGAGGAGTTGGCGCGGATGTGCCTGCTTCGCACCGAGCTTGGCTTGCACAACGTTCAGGTCATTGCCGGAATGTCTGTGGCGTTTGGGTGCACCCGCCAAGGTGATGTGCCATTGAGCGATCTTTGCGAGCTAACCGGGCATGCACTGCAAGCCGGTTGCGATCGGGTGTCCCTGGGAGACACCACGGGCTATGCCAATCCAGGCCAGGTCGCGTGCACCTTGCAGGCGATTCGCGCCATCGCGGGTGACAAGCTCAGGGCTGCGCACTTCCACGACACGCGAGGCCTGGCGCTTGCCAATAGCCTGGTCGCCGTTCAGCAAGGTATCACCGAGCTCGATTCGTCATTGGCCGGGTTGGGCGGTTGTCCGTTCGCACCGGGCGCATCCGGCAATACCGTCACTGAGGACCTGGTGTTCATGCTCCAAAGCATGGGCCACGAGACCGGCATTGACCTGGCTGCATTGATCGCATCCCGCGAGGTGCTGCGCGACGCCTTGCCGCACGAAACCCTTTACGGCTGCATTGCCCGCGCCGGCCTGCCACTCAATTACGTGTCGGCTGCCAGTCGCCGCTGAACCTGTCTGATCGAGGAAAACAATAATGTCCAGGCTTCCATTGGACGGCATTCGTGTCGTTGAAATTTCTCATATGGTGATGGGTCCGACCTGCGGAATGATCCTGGGTGACCTCGGTGCCGAGGTGATCAAGATTGAACCCATTCGCGGAGACGGTACACGCCGTCTGCTGGGCGCGGGTGCCGGTTTTTTTCGCACCTTCAACCGCAACAAACAGTGCATCGCCATCGACGTCAATACTGCACAAGGCCGAGATGCGGTACTGGCTTTGATCGATACCGCTGACGTTTTCATCGAGAACTTCAAACCCGGTCGCATGAGCGAGCTCGGCTTCGGTTACGCAGCGATTCGAGCGCGTAACCCGCGCATCATCTACGCCTCGCACAAAGGCTTTCTCAGCGGCCCTTACGACAATCGCCTGGCCCTGGATGAAGTGGTGCAAATGATGGCAGGCCTGGCCTATATGACCGGCCCGGTAGGCAGACCTCTGCGTGCCGGCAGCTCCGTGAATGACATCATGGGGGGCATGTTCGGTGCCATTGGTGTGCTTGCTGCACTTAATGATCGTAATGTCACGGGTGTCGGTCGTGAGGTGCAGAGCGCGCTTTACGAAAACTGCGTATTGCTCGCCGCACAGCATATGCAGCAGTACGCCGTGACCGGCCAGGCGGCTGCCCCGATGCCAAACCGTATCAGCGCCTGGGCCATTTACGATGTGTTCGAGTTCGCCGGTGGCGAACAGATGTTCGTCGCCGCCACCGGTGAAGGCCAATGGAGCGCCTTGTGTCATTTGCTGGGCCAGAGCGCCTTGCTGGACGACCAGACCCTGGCGACCAACAACGATCGCGTGCTGCAACGGCCGCGCCTGTTGGCTCACCTGGCTGAGGTGTTTGCCACCATGGACGCTCAAGCGTTGGCCCTGGAACTCGAGGCCAACAGCATTCCGTTTGCACCGATTCGGCGACCCGAGGAACTGTTTGAGGATCCTCACCTGCTGCATAGCGGCGGCCTGGCAAATCTTGAACTCGAAGACGGATCGTTCACCGCCATGCCGTTGCTGCCGTTGTCCCTGGATGGCGAGCGCCTGCAACCGCGGCGATCAATTCCACGCGTCGGCGAGCATACCCACAACGTCATGCGCGAACTGGGCTACAGCGATGAACACATCGCCGAGCTGTGTGCCGCCGGTGTTCTGAAAACCGATGCTCAGGCTTGAGGGGGAACTGTCATGGCGATTTATCAATACGACACCCTTATTCCTGCCATTCACGCCGAAACGTTCATCGCGCAGGACGCCACCATCATCGGCAATGTCATCCTGGAAAAGGGCGTCAGTGTTTGGCCGCAGGCGGTACTGCGTGGTGACAACGAGCCGATCAGAGTAGGGCGGCACAGCAATGTGCAGGAGGGGGCTGTGCTGCATGCCGACCCAGGATTTGCGCTGACGGTGGGCGAGGGCGTCACCATCGGCCACCAGGCCATGTTGCATGGTTGCACCATCGGCGACGGAGCGCTGATCGGGATTCAGGCTGTGGTGCTCAATGGCGCGGTCATCGGCAAGAACTGCCTGGTCGGTGCCGGGGCGGTTGTCACCGAAGGCAAGGTGTTCGCGGACAACTCCCTGATTCTCGGCTCGCCCGCCAAAGTCGTGCGCGAACTGACACCTGAAGCAATTGCCGGTATGCAGCAAAACGCCGCCGACTATGTCGTTAAAGGTCAGACGTACAAGGCCAAACTTATTCTAATCAGCTGAACCCATTGAGCAGGGTTCCTGAGGAACCTTGCTTCTCTCCAATAATTACAACAATGGAGAAATATCATGGTTGCCATGACTGGCGAAATCGCGCTCGCGCGCAACACAGAAACGATCAACGAGCTGCTGCTCTATCGGCGTGTGGCCTGGCGCATTATGCCGCTGGCCATTATCTGCTTTCTTTTTTCCTATTTTGACCGAATCAACATCAGCTTCGCCAAGGCCCAGATGCAGCAAGAGTTGGGTTTGAGCGACGCGGCGTATGGCCTGGCTGCGAGCATGTTTTTCTTCGGCTACGTGCTGTTCGAAGTCCCCAGCAGCCTGGGGCTCAAGCGCTATGGCGCGCCTGCCTGGATCTGCCGGATCATGGTTTCCTGGGGGCTGGCGACGGCGGCGTTGATGTTCGCTTACACCCAATACACCCTGTACTTCCTGCGCTTTTTGATCGGCGTCATGGAAGCCGGTTTTGGCCCGGCGATCCTGTTCTACCTGGCGTGCTGGTTTCCCAAGAAGCACCTGGCGAAAATGAATGGCCTGTGGTTCCTCGCTGTACCTTTGGCAGGCGCCGTCGGAGGGCCGGCAGCGGGCATTCTGTTGGGCACGATGGATGGCGTGTTCGGTCTGGCTGGCTGGCACTGGCTGTTCCTGATGTCCGGGCTGCCCTGCGTGGTACTCGGCCTGCTGGTACTGTGGAAACTGGACCGAGACATCGAATCGGCCAAGTGGTTAAGCCGTAGCGAGAAGGACCTGCTGGCGGCCAATCTGGCGCATGACAAGGTCAACCAGAAACCGGTATTGGGCTCCTTGTGGCGTGTGTTGCTGACCCGGGAAGTCGCGATCATGGCGTTCATCTACTTCGTGATCAAGTCCGCTTCCTATGGCCTCAACTTCTGGATGCCGCACCTGATCAAATCTTCCGGCGTGCAGGATCTGCTCTGGGTCGGGATGCTTTCGGCGCTGCCTTACATCGTGGCGTGCGTCGGCATGATATGGCTGACACGGCGCTCCGATCGTACCGGTGAGCGCAAGCGTTATCTGGTTCTGTGCCTAATGGCGGCGGCAGTGGGCTATCTGCTGGCCTGCCTGTTCTCGGACTCGTCATGGGCCATGATGGCCGCTCTCGTACTCGCGACGGCGGGCACCTTTATCGCGATTCCGATTTTCTGGACCATTCCGCAATCAACCTTTTCGGGATTGGCGATCGCCACGGGCACGGCTGCAATCAACTCCATCGGCCAGTTGAGCGGCATCGTTGCACCTGTGATGGTAGGCAAGATCAACGATCTGTCTGGCTCCACCTACATGGGCATGCTCTCCATCGCGCCATTGATTTTAGTCGCCTGTTTCGTCGTCATGCGCTACGTCAAGAATCCTCGGCCCTGACACGGCGCGCATGAACGGGCACGCTGAAGCGCGAGATGGCTCAAGCCCGGCGGGCCATCAACAACACCGTTGCCGCCGCCGACAACAACCCGGCGCAGCACCGATTGAATATCCGCTTGCCCCGTGGCGCTGCGAACCAGCGGCGCATGTGCAGGCCCATGTAGGCGTAGGCGCTGATGGCGATCCATTCCAGGGCCAGGAACATCGCGCCCAGCAAGGCAAATTGCGGCGTGACAGGTTGGTCGGGGACCACGAATTGTGGGAGGAATGCAGTGAAGATCAGGATCGCTTTCGGATTGCCCGCCGCTACCAGAAACTCCTGACGCGCCAATGCCCATAACCCTGCCTTATTGGCCTGCGATTGCGCATCGGCCAGCGGATTCGCGCGCCACAGCTGGAACGCCAGGTAAAACAGATACGCCGCCCCCAGGATCTTTATCCCGTAGAACAACAACTCCGAGGTCTGCAGCACCACCGCCAGCCCGGCGGAGGCGAGAGCGATCATGCCGGCGAAGGCCACCAGGCGCCCGATGCCGGCCAGGCAGGAAATGCGGTAGCCGTACCGGGTGGAGTTGCTCACGGAAAGCAGGTTGTTAGGGCCGGGCGCCATGTTCAGGGCAAAGCACGCGGGGAGGAATAGAGCGAGGGTGGAGAGGTCCATGGCGGCTCCGGGCTCGTGAGACTGAGAGGGATCAGGATAAGGTGGGTGAGGGCGTTCGGGCAATCGGCCAGCCGTGGAGGTGAGCAGTTAGCAACTGACCGTCCCTGGTCCTACGTTTACTTGGACGTTGCGGATTGCCTTGGTCTGGAACGTATTGGCGATTGGCCCAGCTTGCTAGCTGGATTTGATGCAGCTCGACTTACGTTTTGACTGACTCTGGACCGGTTAGCGACGGCCTGAACAGCCGGTCGCTTCAGCTTGAATAAAGCAGCAAGAATCGGATAGCAGGTACGGTACGAATTCCAGCCTGATAGAACTCCAACCCCATAGGAGTTCGACCATGGCGTTTCGTATCACTGGCCTTTCCCCCGAGCCATTCCAGTCACTGTTTGGATTGCCTGATCAGGAGCTCGCATTGCTCGGGATAAAGCGTTACATCGTCGACAGCCACCCAGGCTTTCCTGACCGTATTGAAATGAAGGATGCGCAGCCAGGTCAGAGCGTGCTTTTACTCAACCATGTCAGCCAGCCTGCCAAGACGCCATACCGCGCCTCACACGCGATCTTCATACGGGAGTGGACCACACAGGCTTATGACGCAGTCGATGAGGTACCCGAGTCCATGCGAATCCGTCTGCTATCACTTCGCGCTTTCACTGATGATGGGATGATGCTCGACGCAGACATCGCTGATGGAATAGCAATGGAAACTGTCGTTACTCGGATGTTTGCCAATCCAGAGGTTGGGTACATTCACGTGCACCATGCCAAGCAGGGTTGTTACTCTGGGCGGATAGGTCGGGCGTAGTCGACGCAGGTGTTGGTGGTTGGTTCTTCTTTCGGCTTTGCTGGGCAGCGACGGGCCGGTTGCTGCCCGCCGCGAACGGCAGAAGTCGGCCAGAAGCGGTCATTCCTATAAAGAGAGATTTCATAGATGATCCGATACCGCGTATGAGAGCAATTCATAGAAAGGATTTAGCTGTGCATTCACGTTTAGCCTAGTGTCGAAGCGGTCTGGCAGCTCAGTACAGTCAATCAGAAGCTCAGACTGGATTTCTAGCCATCTGTCGCTATCGTTTCAATGAGAGAAGGGTCATTCCAAGCGCGCCCAATGGCCATTCTCCAGTGCCAGCACTTTAAATTGATAAATACCATTCACTATAAGGATGATCCGAATGGCGATAGAGAAGAGAGTGCGATCAGTTGGCTCGGTAGCGGGCGAGCTTATAAAGAAATCTAGAGAAGCTGCCCTTGCTTCGGTACAGATATTCAATAATCCTGCGCTCACCTTCAAGTCTGAGATATTCATAGTTTTGATGATGATCTCTTGGACATATCTCCTCCATGCGTTTTATCGAAAAAAAGGCATTGAGTATCGCTACTTCAAAATGGAAGGCACACGAAAGAGATTTCAAAAAACTGCTAAGGGTGCTGTAAAACATTGGGAGCTAGAGAAATGTTTGAATCAACCAGAATCACCGGTCGACGTGAATGCTGCGAACAATCTTCGGTTCCTAATCGGTTTGAGGCATGAGATCGAGCACCAAATGACAACGAGAATAGATCAGTTTTTAAGTGCTAGATTTCAAGCCTGCTGCCTGAACTATAATGAACTCATAAAATCTTTATTTGGTACCGACTTCGGCATTGATAGGCACTTGTCTTTTAGCCTTCAGTTTTCATCTTTAAACAAAGACCAGGTGGACCGATTATCTCAAGCAAACGGTCTCCCTGAAAATATTCGAGCTTACATAACTGCGTTTGACTTAACTCTAACCGATGAGGAATTCAACGATCCAAAATTTTCATACCGTGTTTTCTTCGTCCCTAAAACCGCAAATCATAAAGGCCAGGCGGACCAAGTTATTGAGTTCATCAAACCAGGATCTGAAATGGCTCAAGGGATGAATACTAAATATATTCAGATCAAGGAGACTGAGCGTCCTAAATATTTGCCCTCGAAAATTGTAGAGAAAGTACAGATCGCTGGCTACGTAAGATTCAATATGATGCACCATACTAAAATGTGGCAAGCCAACGAAGCAAAGAAGCAGGGGAAAGGGTTTGGGGTCACAGTAATGAACACATGGTATTGGTATGAGGCATGGCTGGATAAAGTTCTAGCAGATTGTGAGATTCGAAAAAACGAGTTCAAATAGGGGCTCGCGACATGCTATTCCAGGAATGTAGCCGCCATGATAACGGCGCCGGGGAAATCGGTCACTAATAGCAGAGGGATCGTGAGTATTTTGACAGCATCGCTACCAACTGAGAGTATTGACGATGTGACTTGGCAAAATCAAGGCCATTGGTGGGCTTGGCGCACAGTCTGCAAGCTTGATGACCCACCGAGGTTGCGTAATCAGCCAGCTCTCAAATCTCGAGATCACGAAATGTTCAAAAAAATTCATTGCCGCCTATCGTTACTAAGACATGAGCTAATTCGCTTTTGGAATTGGAGAAAAAAACCTGGTCATCCTCCAGCATTAACGTTCAAAGAGCGAGCAACTGAGGAAGTAAGCATAAACGCCCTTAAAGACGGAGATGTAACTTTGTCTTTAATTAAATTCCCCAACATAAAGCTCCCATCAAAAGAACGCCGGATTAATGGGAGATACTTTAATAAGTGCGTGTTTTCTCAGGAGATAATCGAGAGCTTCACTTTTGATAAGTGCCGCTTCATTGAGTGCGTATTTAATGGGGCGGAAATCGTAGAGACCGAATTTCATGATTGCAAATTCGATGAGTGTTATTTTTATAAGACAAAATTCAAATCAACCTATATAGATCCAAGGCTATTCTCGTTTTCGGATAAATGGCACTGGGATATGGCGAACGTCAATTCAGGGCTTTTTCAGTCCCTGTATAGAAATTCTAAGGATATGCATCAGGATGAGTTCGCAATGCATGCCGACAGAAAATTTCAATTTTACCGTAGGTATCAACATCTCCGAGGAACAACCCCCAGGCCGAGTCGTTTCGTCACAAGTTTGTTTTTTGATTATTTTTTAGGCTACGGCTATGGAATTAAAAACACATTAATCGTCACGATACTGTCCATATTTACATTTGCTTTTATAATCGAAGGTCAGCTTGATAAAAGCAGCGGTTTTCTAGAAGCATTCTATTTCACAGTAGTATCCTTCACCACTGTAGGTTTTGGCGAGATAACACCTTTACATAATTCACTACCGCTCGTATTTACTATCGCATTTCTTCTAGGGTCAGTTGCATGGTGTGCAGTGGTCACTGCAATCATTGTTAAAAGGATAGTGAAATAGTGTCGTTCGTTATAATTCAGTGCGGATCTTCCGCAAGAGGCGACGCGAATATCAATAGCGACATTGATCTGGTGTGCATTTGGTCCGAAACTCCCCCAAATTATGATGCCATTTCCAGTGAGTACGACGATGTCGTGTTTTACTCTCAAGAAACCATAAGACGGATGAAAGAGAAGGGCTCGCTATTCCTCACACATTTGGATGTTGACGGGGTCTTTTTGGCTGGAAACAAAAATTTACTCAACGAATTTAAAGATTTCCGCCCACTAAAATCTCAAATTACCAAGCAGCACAATGAAACAAGAAGGTTAATTGCGAGATTGCAATGGTATCCGGACAGCATCATCGGTCAACTTTGGCTTTGCGACGTCATATATGTTGCCTTAAGAACTTGCGTATACTGCAAGAACGCTTTAAGTGGGCACTACGCCTTCGGCTATTTAGATGCGCTCGCAAAATTTGGCTTATCCGAAGAAAATATCCGCACTATGCTCATTATTAGGCAAGGGAAGTATTTGTATAGAAAAAATAGAACAACGGCATCCTGTACTAGCGAACTATCATGCTTCGATGGAAAATTGGTTGAGCTTGCATGTCGCGCAATTACTGAATGTACTGTTCGATTCGTCGCTGGAGGTAGTACGAAATGGGAGAAAATCAAACGAAATGACTATTGGTCCGAGCGACTAATTGAGCGAGCAATTCTGAATGGTGAGTATCATGATGACGAGTTTATGAAAAAGATGACGCGACATAATTATCACAAAGTATCTCTCAAGACAGACGCTTCAAAAATATTAGAAAGCCAGAAAAAATACTAAAAGGTCACACAGTGAGCGTCCGGTTCTGGCCGATTGCAGCCCTTCATAAAAGACAGCAATCAGCCAATAACCACGCTCCTGTTACGGCACCGATATCCCATACTCAGCCAGCTTCGCCCTGTGCTTCTCCTCCACGTATTTCTTTTTAACGATCTGCGAGAACTTCAGGAAGTCAGCCTTCGCGCCGTCCCTGTCTCCCAAATGGTCGTACGCGACACCGCGCGCGTAGTAAGCCCAGGCAAAGTCCGGCTGGCGTTGAAGGCCGGTGCTGAATGCTTCAGCGGCTTCTCGGTACTGACCCAGGTCTGTCAGTGCAAGGCCCAGGTGGTAGTAGGTCGGCATGTGGAAGCCCGAGCCTTTTCCGGCTTCTCCCAGGCCGTTGTCCAGGTTGTACTGCACCAGTTCTAAGGCTTTTTTCGGGTTGCCAGCGTCGCGATACATGGCACTCAAGTCCAGGTTGGCGCGTGGGTCAGGCTTGGTCGCCAATTGCAGGGATTTTTCCTTGGCTGTAACGGCTTGCGCAAATTGCTTGAGGTTGCTGTAGGCGTCGGCCTGCAACGCGTAAACCAGACTTTGCAGCGAGGCGGGCAGGGTGTTTTTCTGCAGGCACAAATCACCCTCTTGCAGCACCAGAGGGTAGTTCTCGGCTTTGTAGGCCTTGAACTGAGTTGCGCAGTGCGCAAGGTTGGCTTTTTGCGGGTTCTGCATTCCGGCACATCCGGTGAGGATGAAGACGCATGCGATGAGTGCGGGCCAGCGAATAGTCATGAAAAACTTCCTTGTCAGTCGAACAGCCGAGCGTTGAGGTCAGGGCGATAGACCTGCAAAAGCGGTGCGGTCACGGTGCCTTGCAGCGAGCAGAACACAGTGGTGTGTCCCTTGAGTGGCGGTGTCGCGTCGCCCTTGTCGACCATGAACACGCGGTCTACGAAACCAAACGGCGTGGCGACGCCAGGGCCGGTCAAGCCTTCGGTGCGCCATTGGCCGATGGGGTCACCGACGCGGCGAATTTCGGCGCGGGCAATGGCTTTGCCCTCACTGACAAAGCGTGCGTTATCGACAATCAGCGGCTTGAGTTTTTCGGCCACCTCTTGCGGCAGACCATCGGCTACGAAACCCCAGAACAGAAAATTACCCACGTCGTTCATGGTTTGCGCCTGGTTGTAGTAGCCGATCAGAGGCACGCCATTGACGATCAGGGGCTTTTCGAAGCGTTGATAGGTGCCACCTTCCTGCAACGGGTTCATGATGGTCGGCGCCTTGACCGAGCCGTACTGACTCAGGCGCAAGGTATCTGCCGGCAGGCGGGCGTCGCGCAGGCTCTCGAAGAAATGCGCATCGCAGCGAGAGAACTCGGTCAGGAGCTGTTCGGGCGTGGTGACGGTCTGAGCCTGGGCGGCATTACAGGCAGCGGCGACGGCGAGCAAGGCAACGCCGGAAAAAACGGATCGGAACATTTGAAATCATCCGTGAAGTAGGAACAAAAAATGTCGGCTTGTCAGTCGCGAACTTTAGCAAAACGGCACTGCGAACAAAACGGAGCAATCACATGCTGAACATCGGAATACTAGGCGTCGGCGAGCTCACCGAGAAAGTCGTGATCGGCCTGCGCCGCAGTGGCTTCACCGGGCAAATTCTGCTGTCTGCGCGCAACCATGAACGTGCCCAAGCGCTGGGCAATCGTTGTGCCTGCGAGGTGATGGCCGACAATCAAACCGTCGTCGATGGGTCGGACCTGCTGTTCCTCGGCGTGCGGCCTGATGCGGTCGCGCAGCTTGCCACGCAGGTGCAGCTCAAGCCTAGGCAGACGCTGGTCTCGCTGGTCGCCGGGTTGACCCTCGGCGACCTCGCCGGGCACTTTCCCTCAGCACTGCCGGTGCGGGCGATGCTGTCGTATGCGGCGCAGATCAACCAGTCCACGGTGGTGATCAGCCCAGGTGGCGAGCCCCATCAATCGGTACTCGGCGCGCTCGGGCAATTGGTCGTGCTGGACGATGAGCCCGAGTTCGAGCTCGCCACGGTCGCGGCTTGCATGAACGGCTGGTTCTATTTCCTGGTGCATGACCTTCAGCAGTGGTTTACCGCCAGGGGGTTGTCCGAGGAGCAGGCGCGGCAACTGGTGATGGGCAATCTGCAGGATTGCCTGGCCAGTGCCCGCCACCAACCCGACACCAGCGTGAAAGCGCTGGGCGAAGCGATTGCGACGCCGGGCACCTTTACCCGTGCGGGGCTGGAGGTGCTGAGGGAGCAGGGCGCAACCCAGGCCTGGGCTCAGGCGTGTGACGAGGTGTTGGCGCGTTTGAAGAAACGCTGATTGTCACGCGGCGTCAGGCAATGGTGGAGGCGTCTTTATCCAGCGCTATCTTCACCTGAAACACCGTGCCCCGGTCCGCGTCAGAGCTGACCTCGATCGTTCCACCATGTGACGCCACGATTTCCGATGCGATAAAAAGGCCCAGGCCCAAGCCCTCCGTGGGGCCGTGATCAATCGCCGTGCGCTGTGAGAAGCGGCCCATCGGGTTGAAGATGAACGGCAGCACGTCCTCGGGTATCGCCTCACCGCTGTTGTGCACCGAGAACACGGCGTGGTGCTCGTGAGTCGTCAGCTCGACCTTGATAGGCCGGGCGGTGTCGCCGTGCTGCACCGCGTTGCTGATGATGTTCGAGAAGACCTGTTGCATCCTCGCGCCATCGAACAGCCCGGCGACCGGTGACGGTGTTTCGAGCACGATCCTGGCCTCGGGATGAAACGCCTGGATTTCTTCAACCACACGCTCGCAGAGCGGTGCGAGGTCAACCGCTGCGGTTCTGACCGGAATTCCCGGTCCCATCTGGCAGCGGGTCAGGTCGAGCAGGTCACCGACAATCTGGCTCGCGCGCCGCACGCTGGTGTAGATCTGATTGGCGACTTTGGTCGAGCGGGCGCCGGCGCCTTCCGAACGCCTGAGAATGTCGGCACCCAGCATGATTGCGCCAAGCGGGGTGCGCAGGTCGTGACCGAGAATGCCGAGGAACACGTTGCGCGAGGCCTCGACCGCACGCGAGTAACTGGCGATGGATTCCGCAAGTGCCTGATCGATGGCCTCGTGGAAGCGGGTCATGTCGTCGACGTTGATCGGCGTGCCTTCCTGGACCTGGCGCATCCACTGGCTGACCACACTGGTTCTGAGGGCGCGGTATTCCGAGACCATCTGGTCGATGGTGAAACCTGCCATCAGCCGCGTGATGGCGTGGGTTTCGGCAGCGGTTTCCTGCTCATCCACCGGGCCATGGCCCTGGGCCTTGGCCGTTTGCTCGCGGCGGGTCTGGCGGGTGCGCAGGTCCGACACGATGGCCCGCAGCATCTGCTCGGCGTGGTCGCGCAGCGCCAGGCTGTCGAGCTCGGCGCCCGGCGTTTTGATGGTTCTGGCGAAATCTTCCCAGGCCTGCAGAATCGGCTCGAGGTGTTCGAGGATGAAATCGGGCAGGCGCATGTCGTGAATCCTGGTGGGAGGCGATGCAGAGGCGCGCAGAGTAACCCATGTGGAGAGGGGGCTTGCCTCCGATTGCGGTGTATCGGCCAAAGATGTAATGGCTGGCCCACCGTAATCGGGAGCAAGCCCCCTCCCACAGGTTGATTGTCAGGGGTGAAACCTGCGCCCCAGCGCGTCCAGGCGCACGGCAATCGGCGGCAGGCGCTCGCTGCTGCGCGCCAGGGTTTCCACGTCGTCGGCGGTGCTTTGCGCGATGCTCTGCACCGACTGCAGGCGTCCGACGATCTCAAGGTTCGCCGAGGACTGGTCGCGGGTGGTGCTGACGATGCGCCCGTTGAGCGCGTCGATCTGCGCGATGTCATGGCCCACCGCCTGTAGCATCTCGACGGCCAGCCGGCTGTCTTCCACGCAGCGTTCCACGCCTTCGCGGCTGTCGTGCATGGCGGCGACGGCCTGGCGGCTGCCGTGTTGCAGGCCTTCGATGATGGTCTTGATTTCCTGGGTGGAGAGGGCGGTGCGCTGGGCCAGGCTGCGCACTTCATCGGCCACCACCGCAAAGCCGCGGCCTTGCTCGCCGGCGCGGGCGGCTTCGATGGCGGCGTTGAGGGCGAGCAGGTTGGTCTGGTTGGCAATGCTGCTGATCACCTCGAGCACCGAGCCGATCTGTTCGGCCTGGGCGGCCAGGGATTGGACGGTGGATTCGGTGCCGTTGATGTGGGAGGCCAGTTGGTTGATTTCCTGGCGGGCGCGGCTGACGCTCTCCTGACCGCGCACGATCTGGCGGCTGGCCTGACCAGCGTGCTCCACGGCCTGTTCGACCTGCACCGTGATGTGGCCCATGGCGTCTTCCATGCGCTGCATCGAACCGGTCATCTCGGTGATCTCGGCCAGTTGATGCCGAGCGCCTTTTTCCAGGGTGCCGCTGGCGCTGGCCAGTTCCTGGCCGAGTTGCCCCAGGCCATGGGAGTCGCGGGCGACGCCGTCGATCAGGAGGGTGAGCTGTTGCAGGAAGTGGTCGAACCGTTTGGCCAGGGACACATGCACCTTGCCTTCGGTGTGCGCGCTTTCGGCGGTGAACTGCGAGGTCACTGCGAGCATCTTGTCGAGCATTTCCTGGCTTTCGACTGCTTCGGCCTGGCTGTGCACCGCGAGATAGAGCAGTGCGATCGTTTCCATGACCACGTAGAACGCGTGCACGAAGACCATCGTCCAGCCGCCGTGATGCTCCATCACGAACACCGGGAAGCCCTGATGCTGCAAGGCGTGGAACACCACGTGATGCACGGCGATGGTCGCCGCGGCCACCAGGATCGGCAGCCAGTCACGGTAAAAGGTCAGCACTGCCAGCAGCGCGAAGATCCCGAAGTGCGATTCGATCACGCCCTGAGCCTGGTTGATGTGCAGCGCGGCCATCACCATCAGGCCGGCGCCAAGGGCGCAGCGCATCAACCGGCTGCCACCGATGGCGCGGTACAGCACGGTGAGCACCAAAGCAGTGCCGCCGCCGACCAACAGCGCCTGTATCAGGGTGTCATGCCAGAACGCCAGGCCCAGGGAAAACAGGAACATCAGCCAGATAAGCGCCAGCATGATGCGGTCGGCCTTGCGGTAGTGCTCCAAAAAGGGGCTGGGGACGGGCATTCACGTTTACTCCTTGTGGTTTGGCCAGGAACAAAGCATGGGGCGTGCCACGACGGCCGCGTGCTGAGTGAAGCGGATCGTTGTTTTTTTGCGCTTCAGGCTGTTATCGGCAAGCCCGCACGGGACTTTAAGCCAGGAACGGCTGCCCGGGCGGGCAGCCGCAGGAGGGTCAGAAGCTGTACTTGGCGGTCAACATCATGTTGCGCGGTGCGCCGTAGGAATCGCCGCCATAGTCCACGGAGTTGGCGATGGTCTCGTAGTACGTGCGGTCGAAGATGTTGTTGGCGTTGAGCTGCAGGTCCAGATGCTGATTGACCTGGTAGCCGGCCATCAGGTCGGTGACGGCATAAGCGCCCTGTTTGAGCCGGTAGCGGCTGCCATCCGCGACGGTCAGGTCGTTGTACATGCGGCTCTGCCAGGAGATGTTGCCGCCCACGCGGAGTTTTTCCAGCGGGCCCTGGAAGTTATAGCGCGTGGTGAGCTTGAACAGGTGTTCCGGGGTGTCGGTGTCGAACTGCTTGTTCACGCTCTGCGGATTGGACGGGTCCTTGATCACGTGGGTGCGCGCGTAGGTGTAGCCACCGCCCACTTGCCAGTGTTCGGTAAGGGCGCCTTGCAGTTCAAAGTCGATACCCTGGCTGCGAATCTCGCCCGAGGCCTCAGCGCAGGAGGCCTGCGGGCAGTTCGGCACCACCACGTCGACGGCGCGGTTCTGCTGATCGACGCGGAACAGCGCGACGCTGGCATTCAGCGCGCCACCCAGGTATTCGCCTTTGATGCCCACCTCGTAGTTCTTGCCGACGATGGGCCTGACCGGGGTGCCGGAGGTGTCCTTGGCCGTCTGCGGGGTGAAGATGTCGCTGTAGCTGGCGTACACCGAATGATGATCGTCCAGGTCGTAGATCAGGCCGGCGTAGCGGGTGACGTTGCGGGTGACCTTGTAGTCGCCGTCGCCATCGTGGTTGTCGTAGTCGTACCAGTCCAGACGGGCGCCGAGGATCAGCTTCAATGGGTCGGCCAGGCTCAGGCGGGTGGTCACGTAGACACCGTCTTGGGTGGTGACTTCACGACCGTTGGCGGTGTGGGCGAACTCCGGCTTGCCCGCTGTGAGTGGCCAGTTCATGTCGTATGGCGAGTAGCTGTGAGTGGTCAGGTCGTAGACGCGACGGCTGGCGCCCACCACCAGCTCATGGGTGCGCCCGAGCGCCTGGAAGGGGCCGCTGACAAAGGCGTCGAGGCCCGCCTGGTTTTCATCCGCTGCCGACTGGTACACAGTGCGGGCCAGGGTGTTGTTGACCCAGCGCGACTGGTAGGAACCGGAAAACAGGGCGTTCTGCTCGGCGTAGTTGGCGTTGACCTGCAGTTTCCAGTCGTTGGCCAGTTGCTGGCGCAATTCGGCAAAGACCGTGTTGATTTCCTGGTCCTTGTTCTCCCAACGTGTACCGGGGTTGTAGGAGCGCGAGAGGTTCAAGTGGTGACCATCCTGGCCTACCATCGACGAGCCCCAGAAGTAGTTGGTCTTGTCCTTCTGGTTCGAGAAACCCAGGGTCAGGCGGGTGTTTTCACTGAGGTCGGCTTCGGTGACCGCATAGAACAGCCCGTGGTAATCCCCGACATTGTCGATAAAGCTGTTGGCATCGCGGTAGGAGGTGACCACCCGGCCACGCCAGGTGCCGCTGTCATTCAGCGGGCTGGAGGCATCCAGCTCGCCACGGTAGTTGTCCCAGGTGCCGGCCGCGCCGGTGAGGGTGACTTTCTGCTCGTCCAGCGGCCGCTTGCGGATCAGGTTGATGGCGGCCGACGGGTTACCCGCGCCGGTGACCAGGCCCGTAGCGCCACGCACCACCTCGACGCGGTCGAACATCGCCAGGTTCGGTTGGGCACCCACGTTGACGCCGTTGTAGCCACTTGGAATGCCGTCGTACATCAGGTTATCGATGTCGAAACCGCGCGCGGTGTACGACTGCCGGCCAGGGCCGTTGGAGAAGTTGAGGAATAACCCCGGGGTGGCGGCGACCACATCATTGATGCTGGTCATCGCCTGGTCGTCCATGCGCTGACGGGTGACAACGGTGACGGCCTGTGGGGTTTCACGCAGGGTCAGGGGCAGCTTGGTCGCGGTTTTCATCGCGCCCGTGGTGTAGGACTGCGTGCCCTCGGTGGTTTCGCCCAATTGCCCCTCGCCGGAAACTTGTGTGGCGCCCAGTTCGATAGGGCCGGAGGAGGGCTCGACATCGGCGGCAAAGGCCGCGTGTGAGCTGGCGAGACAAATGGCCAACGCCATCAAACTCGGTGCAAAAATGGTGTTGCCTTGTTGTTGCACAGACATGGAACAAGCTCTCCCCGATGCGCCTTCCCTGGCGAATAATAAGGCGGTTGATAATTATTCGCATCAGTGTGACAGAAGGTGTCCGGGCAAAAAAGCGTTTGCAGAGAATTGGTTAACGAATTTTTCACATTAAGGATGATGTGTAAGCCGTCTGGGGTGAGGGCCAATGCCGTTTAGTTAAGTGCAGATTCGCCCGTGGGAGCGGCGGTGCGATTTGCCCGCGAAAGCGGAGGGTCAGTCAACATCAATGTCTGCTGGGCCGACGCCATCGGGAGCAAGCCCCCTCCCACATTTTGTACAGCGTTCGGCAGACCATTTCGGTCGGCTCTCAGGCCGCCACGCTTTTGCTTTTGCTTTTGATCTGGAAGCGCCCCGTCAACCACGCTGGCCGCACGCAGGCTTGAATCCGTGGGTAACCCGGCAGGACGCCGGGTTAGCCGCACTGGGCCAGGGATGGCCCATTGCGGCGGCCCACGGATTCAAGCCGGAGTGCGGGCACACCGAGCCTTAGCGAGGTGCCGAGTGGTGGGGCAAGAGCCCTTTGGTTACTTTGGGGCTTTTCCAAAGTGACCCGCCGTAAGGGCGGAACCCTAAGTCGCCATCACCGCATCAACGGATATACACACCAAAAAACCGCCTTCACGGGCAAGTCGAACGGTCGCTCATTTGATCTTCGTCGCTTCAAGCACAGCGTTCGCATAACTGAACGACATTCGGGCGAGGGCACGCACCTCGCCGTCAATCAGGGCGCTAGACGAACACAATCTCGAACGGTTCGCGCATCCGCTCGAGCAGATCATGGGCGAGCATCGGCGGCAGGCCGATGGCGGGATCGCCGGCCAGCTGGCTGGCGAAGGCGTGGGCGGCGTGCAGCTTGCGCGCGACGCACCAGCTATCCAGGCGCACCTTGCGCGCGCGCAGCCAGGGAATCGTCGAGCCTTCGCGCACCGGACTGTGCCACGCCCACACCGGCAATTCGTACAGATGGGCGCCCACCAGGTTGCAGGCCGTCGCGCAGGCACGCCCAACGGCCTCGTGATCGGGCGTGCCGTCGTGGCGCCAGGTGGTGAAGGCCACGTCGCCGGGTTGCAGGTAACGCGCGATAAATTGGCTCACCGCGTGTTCATCGCCGGCCAGGCCGCCGTCACGAAAACCGCCGCGAATCCATTTAAGGCTGTGCAGCGGCATGCCCAGGCGGCGTAACGCTTCCACGCTTTCCTGGGGCCGCACCACGCTCAACCGGCTGGCCGGCCACACCCGCGAACCCGGATGGCTGGCACTGCCGTCGGTGATCGAGATCAATTGCAGCGGGTGTTCCAGCACGCTCAGGCGCTGCAATAGACCACCACAGGCCAGCACTTCATCGCCCGGGTGCGGCGCAACCACTACCACGCGCGCACCTGGCGGTACCAATGAGTTGGGGTGAATAGTGGGGATCTGCGCCAATTGCGGCGCGCTGTTCCAGACTTGCGCAGGACCGCGGCGGCCGTCACGCAGGGAAGCAGGATTCATGGGTGACACATCCTTGTCGATTGAACTCGGTCGCCACCGCATGCGGTACGACACTTGGGTAACCGCCGCAGACTCCGTTGCGACGAATGCCTGGCATTCCAGCCCGGGAATCCCAGTCAGGCGTTGTCAGCATAGACAAGGATCCGCCGTTGTCACATGGCACAACGACGATTTTTGAGGCGTCGCTATCACCGCAGGCCTTCGTGAGTGGCCACCGAGGTGCTGTCACGGCTCCACAGATCAAGGATGAAATCCGCTTCGTGGTGCATCAGCACGCGCGGCATCGCCAGGCGCTTGTCGAGCAGGGCATGCACCTGTTCGGCGGTCTGCGGGCAGCCGTCGATGGCCGGTCGCCAGTGGCAGGCGAGCAGTTGCCCGTTGGCGCTGAGCGATCCGAGGGCACGGTCGATCAGGCGGGAAAGGTCATCGGCATCCAGGTAGTAACACCATTCGCTCAACACAATCAGTTCGAACTGGCCCTCGGGCCATTCCTGCGGCAGGCGGCTTTGCTGCACCTGCACGTGGGGGAAGTCCTGCAGGCGCTTTTTTGCCAGGGCCACCGCCGCCGAGGCGGTGTCGCAGCACAATAACCGGTCACAGCGTGGCGCCAGTGCGGCGCTCAGCTCGCCGTTGGCGCAGCCGGGTTCGAAGATCGAGGCGTAGTGCGGGCGCGGCAGTACGGCCAGGGTCAGCGCGCGTTTGCGTTGCTCGTACCAGCGTTGGCGAAACGCCCAGGGGTCATCGTTACCGTCGAATAATTGGTCGAAGTAGGGCGTTGCGACACTCATACAAACACCACTTCAAACGGTTGCAGCAACCGTTCGACCACATAGGGCGCCAGGACTGGCGGCAGACCGATCTGCGGGTCACCCTCCAATTGGCTGGCAAACGCATGGATCGCGTGGCGCTTGCGAGCCACCGCTTCAGGGCTCAACGGGATCTTGCGCGCGCGGTGCCATGGCACCTGGCTGTCCTCGGGTGTCGCCCAGTGCCAGGTCCACACCGGCAGTTCATACAGCGTTGCGCCTACGGCCTGGGCGGCCTTGGCGCTGGCGCGACCGACCGCTTCATGGTCGCAATGCCCGTCTTCGCGCCAGGTGGCGAACACCACATCATCAGGCTTGAGGTGGCGCTGGATGAACGCCACCAATTGCGCTTCGCCGGCAGCGACCTTGCTGTCGGCGAAACCTGCGCGCAGCCATTTAAGACTGTGCAAGGGCACACCCAGGCGATGCAGGGCCTGGGCCGACTCCTGCGGGCGCACCACGCTCAAGCGCTCCACCGGCCAGCGCTGCGACCCCGGGTGACTGGCGCTGCCGTCCGTTACCGAAATCAGCTGAATCGCCCGGCCCAGCGCCGCCAGGCCTTGCAGCAGGCCACCCGTACCGAGCACTTCATCGTCCGGGTGCGGCGCGATGATCACGGCGCGATGGCCCTCGGGCACCAGTTGTTCGACGCTTATCTGCGGCAATCCGGCCATGTGGGGTGAATTCTGCCATTGGTGCAAGGGTGTGCCCTGGCCGACAATCGGGTTGGGTTTCATAACTGCCAACTCCCGGACGGCTCGCCCGCCACCAGTTCGCCCAACGAGGCGAGGTCACGTTCGGCATGGCTTTGGCGCACGTACACCGGCAGGTCCGCCATCAACTGGGCAAAATGCGGATCCTTGCAATACGGCCCGGCGCCGACGGCACGTCCGACATGGTGGATCACCTGTTCGGTCATGTTTTCGATGCTGGCGCGGGTTTGCTGCGCCAGCAGGCGCGCGTCAGCCAGAGGCTCCTGGTCGATCTGCCAGGCACTGGCGCGCAGCACACAGGCCGCGCTGTTCAGCGCACTGTCGACTGCACCCAGATGGGCCAGAGCATGGGGTTCCGAGCGTTTGCCGCACTGCTCGCGCAGCACTTCGGCCAGGCGTTGCGCGCCACCGTACCAGCATGCGGCAATACCGACGCCGCCGTGCCAGAAGCCCGGCCGCGCCAGGTAATCCCCGGGTTGGCCGATGGCAATGCCCCAGGCCTCATTGAAGACCACCTCGACACTGCCAGTGGCCGCCATGCCCACCGCGTTCCAGCCTTGATCCGTCACCGTGACGCCTGGCTGGTGCATTTCCACCGCCACCAGTTGCTGGCGATCATCCTCATCCCAGGCGGTGAGCAAGCCATGGCTGACCACCGCCGCGCCCGAGCACCAAGCCTTGCGCCCCTCCAGCAGCAGGCGCTGGCCCGCCTTGCGCACCCTTACTTTTGCATTGGGCGGTTCGGCGGCCCACATGCCCCAGGTGCTGCCCAGTGGCGGCAGCGGGCAGCGTAGCTCGGCAATGATCGCCAAGGCGTCGGTATGGCCCTCGAACAACTTGCACAGGCGCAGGTCGTGCCCGGCCACCTGCGCCAGGCGGCTGAACCGTTCCAGGGTCTGCCCGCTGCCGGGCAGCGGGAGTTGATCGAGTCCTTCTTCCTGAAGAGCCTTCACGGCGTCACCCAGGGCCTGCGTGTCCGCATAGCCCCGGTAGCCGCGAAGGAATCCGTGCAAAGCCATCTCACACCTCGTCGTCTCGCTGAAGTTCGAACAATAGCAGCGAACGACCGGTTACGGCGTACTCGTGTTCAAAGTCGAAGCGTTCCTGGCCGCGCACGGCCGGTTCGTTGGTGTCGAGCATGCAGGTCCAGAACTGACCTTCGGGCACGTGGGGCAGGCGGAAATTGACCAGGTCGTGGTGGGCGTTCACCACCAGCAGCAACGTCGCATCGGCGCCGGCACGGCGAATCCCGGTTTCCTGGGCGCGGCCATCCATCAGCATGCCCAGGCAACGACCGTGGGCGTCCTCCCATTGCTCGGTGCTCATTTCGTTGCCATCCGGCGCGAGCCAGGTGACGTCCTTCACGCCGATGTCTTCGTTGTAGTCGCCCACCAGGAAACGCCCGCGACGCAGGATCGGATAGGCCAGGCGCAGCTTGATCAGACGCTTGACGAACTTGAGCAGGGCCTTGCCGTCTTCGTCCAGGTCCCAATTGACCCAGCCGATTTCGCTGTCCTGGCAATAGGCATTGTTGTTGCCGTGCTGGGTGCGGGCGAATTCATCACCGGCCACGATCATCGGCGTGCCTTGGGCCAGCAGCAGGGTGGCGAAGAAGTTGCGCATCTGGCGCAGGCGCAGTGCGTTGATTTCCGGGTCTTCGGTCGGGCCTTCGACGCCATGGTTCCAGGACAGGTTGTTGTTGCTGCCGTCCTGATTGTTCTCGTCGTTGGCTTCGTTGTGCTTGTCGTTGTACGACACCAGGTCGTGCAGGGTGAATCCGTCATGGGCGGTGATGAAGTTCACCGAGCTGTACGGACGGCGACCCCGGTGGTTGAACATCTCGCCCGAGGCGGTCATGCGCCCGGCAAAGTCGGCCAGTTGCGCGTCGTCGCCCTTCCAGAAGGCACGCACGGTGTCGCGGAAGCGGTCGTTCCATTCCACCCAGCCTGGCGGGAAGTTGCCCACCTGATAGCCGCC
This sequence comes from Pseudomonas sp. Leaf59, assembly GCF_920984685.1. Lineage (NCBI taxonomy): Bacteria > Pseudomonadati > Pseudomonadota > Gammaproteobacteria > Pseudomonadales > Pseudomonadaceae > Pseudomonas > Pseudomonas sp. Leaf59. Next base: position 54,143 of record NZ_CAKLBR010000001.1, read on the forward strand.
GGGGCCGCAGTCCCAGGGTTCGGCGATCATTTTCAACTGGCGCAGTATCGGGTCCTGACGGCAGGCCACGAGGAAACTGTGGCGCTCGTCGAAACCGTCGCGGTAGCGGCCAAGAATGGTGGCCAGGTCGAAGCGGAAACCATCGACGTGCATCTCGGTGGCCCAGTAACGCAGCGAGTCGGTGACCATCTGCAACACGCAAGGGTGGCTCAGGTCGAGCGTGTTGCCGGTGCCCGAATCGTTGATGTAGTAGCGCTTGTCGTCGGGCATCAAACGGTAGTAGGAGGCGTTGTCGATACCGCGCATCGACAGGGTAGGGCCGCGCTCGTTGCCCTCGGCCGTGTGGTTGTAGACCACGTCGAGGATCACTTCGAGCTTCTGCTCATGCAGGTGCGCAACCATCTCCTTGAACTCGGCGATCTTGCCGCTGGCCAGGTAGCGCGGGTCGGGGGCGAAGAACGCGATGCTGTTGTAGCCCCAGTAGTTGGTCATGCCTTTTTCCAGCAGGTGCTGGTCATTGACGAAGGCATGCACGGGCAACAGCTCCACCGACGAGACGCCCAACTGGCGAATGTGCTTGAGCACATCGTCTTCCATCAAGCCGGCGCAGGTGCCGCGTACCGATTCCTCGACCGAGGGGTGACGCATGCTGATGCCGCGCAGGTGGGTTTCATAAATGATCGTACGGTCCCACGGCACCCGCACCGGCTGGTCGTTGCCCCAAGTGTGCGCCGGGTCGATGACCTTGCACTTGGGCACGAACGGCGCGCTGTCGCGTTCGTCAAAGCTGAGGTCGTCGTCCGGATGGCCGATGGTGTAGCCGAACAGCGCCTCGGACCACTTCAATTCACCCACGAGTTGCTTGGCGTAGGGGTCGATCAGCAGTTTGTTGTGGTTGAAGCGGTGGCCATTGGCCGGGTCGTAAGCACCGTACACGCGATAGCCGTAGATCAGCCCTGGATGGGCGTCGGGCAGGTAGCCGTGGAAAATCTCGTCGGTGTATTCAGGCAGCTCGATACGCTCGAGTTCCACTTCGCCGCTGTCATCGAACAGGCACAGCTCCACTTTGGTGGCGTTGGCCGAGAACAGCGCAAAGTTGACGCCCAGGCCATCCCAGGTGGCGCCAAGCGGGAAGGGCAAACCTTCACGGATCCTCGACGGCTCATGGCTCGGCGTCGGAGGGTTTTTGTCGGGCTTGCTCATGATGTTGCTCCTGCAATGGTCTTTTTCAGGCCGAACGCGGCCGTACTGACGAAAATTCAGCTGACTGTCTGGAAGGTAAAAGCACCCCTTGCCGACGGTGTCGACAAGCGGTGTGGAGGTCAAGGCTTTGGTTTTTTCGGCGCTGGCGGCTTTTTCGCAGCCGGGGCAGCCGATTTGCTGTCGGCAGGTGGTGCCGGCTTGGGCTTGGGCGCCGCTTTAGGACCCGCCTTGGGCACGGCCTTCGGGCCGGTTTTGGGTTTCTCCGCAGGCTTGCCCTTGCTCGGCGTCAGCGCCTCGGCTTCAGCCAGCTTGCGCGCCATTTCCCAATGCCGTGCGTCGTCACCATGGGGCTTGCCTTCGGATTCCCAGATCTGATGCGCCAATTCGCGAATGCGTTTGTCTTCATTACTCATCACACGCTCCTCACAGAAAATGTTCAGCTTTCTTGAATATCAGGATTGATAAAGACATTGACCGGGAAATCCCCCAGGGCAGTGCTGATCAACAGCTCCTTGTCTGGTGTGACTGCGCCTGTATGAAAAAGTCCCTTCCAGTTTTGCGTTGGCGCGTTGAACGGTAATTTCACCCGTGTATCGCCCCAAACCTGCGCAGTGATGGTGGGATGCACACCGTTTTCAAGCAGGCGCTGCGGCCAGCGTGGCACCACCACCAGCACCTGTGTCCCGGCGTGCTCGCGGCAGAATGCAACCACGTGGTCGGCGTGTTGCCCGACCACTTCCAGCGGCGTGTAGCTGCCGCTGCGGAATACCTCGGGATGGGCCTCGCGCAAGGCCAGCACCTGAGCGATCAACGCTTGCTTGATCCGTCCGTCACGCCAGTTGAACAGCAGCTCACCAGGATCCGGCGGTGTATCCAGCGCCTCTTGCCGTGCGCTGAAATTCACCGGGCGACGGTTGTCCGGGTCCACCAGACTGAAATCCCAGAACTCGGCGCCCTGGTACAGGTCCGGCACACCCGGTACGGTGACGCGAAGCAAGGTTTGCGCCAGACCATTCAAGGCGCCGGCCGGTGCGATGGCCTGAGCGGCGCTGCCGATGGCATCGCGCAGTGCGCGGCCTTCGTCGCTGAGCAACAGGCGCGAGAGGAATGCTTCCACGCCTTGTTCGTAAGCTTCGTTGGGCGCGCTCCAGCTGCTCAGCAACTTGGCTTCGCGCAGGGCCTTCTGCTGCCATTGCCACAGGCGTTGCTGGTAGTCGCTAAAGTCCGCGCCCATGTCCAGCGGCCAACTGCCCAGCAGCACCTGGTACAGAATCAGCTCATCGCCAGCGCTGGGTATGTCGGCATCGCTGCGCAAGGGCGCGGCGAGGGTGCGCCAGTGCTCTACCTGCTCGACATACCATGGCGCGCACTCGCTGAGCACCGCCAGGCGCGCGCGGGTATCTTCGCCGCGCTTGTGGTCGTGGGTGGCGGTGGCCAGCAGGTTCTCCGGGAACGCCTGCAGGCGCTGTTGGTTGACCGCGTGAAACGCCTCCACCGGCGCGCTGAACTGCTCGGTGCTGAAGCCCACATCGTTGCGCGACAGCAGCACCACCGAGCGATAGAACGCGGTGTCTTCCACGGCCTTGGCAGCGGCCGGCGAGGTCAATTGCTGGAAGCGCACGCAGGCATGCTTGAGGATCTTGCGTTCACGGCCCACCGGGCGATTGCGCCACGGCTGGCCGCCGAGCCACTGCTCGAGATGTTCGAGCACCGGCCAGTCGCTTTCGTTCAAGGTGCTGCGCGCACCGTCCATGGCCTGCTGGAAGATCTTGTCGTCGGCGGCGCTGCGGCCACGGGCACTGATGTAGGTGCGGTACACCGGGAAATGCACGATCAGTTCCTGCAAGGCCCGGCGAATGGCGCCCAGCGTCAGGTCGCGGGTCATTACGTCATCGCGGGCCACCTGCAACAGCGCCTGGGCCACGCTTTCGAAGTCGCCGCCCAGCGAGCCATTGAGGATCTGCTGGCGCGCCAGCCGGGCTTCCTCGATAAATGCCGAAGGCCGCTCGCTGTGACGCGTCCACAGCTCGGCCAGCGGTGCAAAGCCTTGCGGGTCGTGTTGCAGCAGCGACAGCTGGTTCATGAACTCGTAGCCGGTAGTGCCGTCCACTTGCCAGTCTTCGCGCAGGGTTTCGCCGTCGCCGAGGATCTTCTCGACAAAGATCGGCAAGTGCTGGTCCGGCGCCAGTGAGTCCACGCGGCGACGCAGCTTGCGGCAGTAACCGCGCGGATCGGCAAGGCCGTCAATGTGGTCGATGCGCAGGCCGTCCACCAGCCCTGCGCTGATCAGCTCGAAAATCTTGCCATGGGTGGCTTCGAACACGGCTGTGCGTTCCACCCGCAGGCCGCCCAGCTCATTGACGTCGAAGAAACGCCGCCAGTTGATATCGTCCGCCGCCGTGCGCCAGCTGGCCAAGCGGTAGGCCTGTTGTTCGAGCAGTTGGTGCAGGCGCTTGAAGCCGTCCGGTTGACGGCTGTCGAACGCGGCCAGACGCTGCTCGATGGCCGGCAGCACCTCGGTGGCCCGCTCGGCCAGGGCCTGCTTGAGCCAGGCGGCTTCGACGTAGGCGTCGTCCTGATGGGCGAGGGCGCTGAAACGCTCGGCGAGCGGTTTGAGTGGCTCGTCATTGCCCAGGATCATCGCGTAGTCGCGCGGGCAGATCGGGAAGCGGTGCTCGTAATGCTCGACGTAGAACACACCGTGCGCGGCGTCAAACAGCAACTTCAGGGTGCCGGTCTGCAGGGCTTCGCCGTAGTCGCTGCCCAGAAACGGCATCAGCAGCTGGCCCTTGAGCAGCGGGTCCGGCGAGTGCCACTGGATGTCGAAAAATTCGCTGTAGGGGCTCAGGCGCCCCCATTCCAGCAGGTCGAGCCACCAGGGGTTATCGGCACCGCCAACGGCCATGTGGTTGGAGACAATATCGAGGATCAGCCCCATGTCGTGCTCGCGCAGCGCCGCGACCAGCCGGCGCAGGGCCGCTTCGCCACCCAGTTCCGGGTTGACGCTGGTGGGGTCGACCACATCGTAGCCGTGCATGGAACCGGCGCGCGCGCTCAGCAGCGGCGAGGCGTACAGGTGGCTGATGCCCAATCGGGCGAAGTACGGCACCAGCGGCACCGCGTCATCGAGGGTAAAACCTTTATGGAATTGCAGGCGCTGGGTCGCGCGCAGGGGCAGTGCTTTCATCGGTCACGCTCATAGGCTTGGTTGCGCGCGACGGCCAGCAGCTCGAGGCGACGCGCGGCGCCGGCGTTGTCGAGCAGGCTCGCGGCCTCGCCCGGCAGGCGGCGGCGCCAATTGGGATGGGTATCGGTGGTGCCCGGCAGGTTGGGTTGTTCTTCGATGGCCAACGCATCCTCCAGAGGCAGCAACACCAGCGGCGCACGGGTGTGCCCCAGGTAGCGCACGCTGGCGTCGATCATGTGGTCGGTCTCGTTGCGGATCTCGTCGACGAAGTTCTGCGGGTCCTGGCCCAAGGCCTGGCGCAGCGCCTGGCGTTCACGCAAGCGATGCTCGCTCCATTGCTCCACGGTGGGCGCGTCGATCAGGCCGAGCTGAACGTTCCAGTCGATATCGCGGCTGTGCCACCAACCGTTGAGGGTGGGCAGGTCGTGGGTGCTGGTGGTCGCCAGGGCGTTGTCCGGCCAGTCGAGAATCGGCGTGAACCGGCCCTCATGGTTCTGTTCGAACAACAGCACGCGCATGCCAAGGATGGAGCGGCTGCTGAGTTTTTCCCGCAGGCCGTCGGGCACCGTGCCGAGGTCTTCGCCCAATACGATGGCCTGGTGGCGGTGCGATTCCAGCGCCAGCAGGCGCAGCATGTCGTCCACCGGGAAATACAGGTAAGCGCCTTCGCGCGGCGAGGCGTCCATGGGGATCACCCACAGGCGCTGCAGGCCCATCACATGGTCGATGCGCAGGCCGCCGGCGTGGGCGAAGTTGGCACGCAGCATCTCGATGAACGCACGAAAGCCGTTGCGCTTGAGGCCTTCGGGGGAAAACGCGGAGATGCCCCAGCCCTGGCCGGCACGGTTGAGAATATCCGGCGGCGCGCCCACGGTGAGGTCGGCGAGCAGTTCATCCTGGCGGCTCCAGGCCTGGCTGCCGCCGCCGTCGGCGCCCACGGCCAGGTCGGCGATCAGGCCGACGCCCATGCCGCTGCCACGTGCGGCTTGTTGCGCACGCGCCAGGCAGCGCGCGATCAACCATTGGCTGAAGGCGTAAAAGCCGATTTCATCGCGGTTGTCTTCGGCAAATTGCGCCAGTGCCGGGCTCTGCGGCGTGCGCCAGTCCTCGGGCCAATGGCGCCAGTCGAGGTCTTCGCCGGCAGCGGCGCGCGTCGCTTGTACGGCTTCAAAGCGGCAATGGTTTTCCAGGGCTTCGCCACCGGCCTGGCGAAAGCTCAGGAAGTCGGCGTGCTGCGGGTGATGGCCATGGCGAAAATCTTCATACAGGGCGCGCAGCAGGCGTTGTTTGGCCTTGGCGGCGGCCGGCCAGTCGATCAGGGTTTCCTGTTCTAGCCGGTGCAGTTCTTCGTCCAGATCCAGGGCCTCAATCGCGTTACGCACTTCCCGTTCACCGAGGATGCTGGCGGGCGATGCGTAAAGGCTGTTGAGAAACAAGCGGCTGGACGGCGAGTAGGGGCTGTAGCTGCCGGTGTTGGCGCTGAACATCGCGTGCATCGGGCTGATCGCCAACGCATCGGCGCCGCGTTCGGCGGCGGCGCGCACCAGGTTTTCCAGGGCCAGGGTGTCGCCGAAACCGCCATCGCCGAGGCGCCGCAGCGAATACAATTGGGCACTGAGGCCCCAGGCGCGGGCAGGGTGGGTGTCGACTGCTTCGGCCACGCTGTAGCAATGGCGGGGCGCCACGGCGAGGGTGAATTGCTGGTCGGCGATATGCACCTGGTGATACCCAAGAGCGATCACCCCCGGCAGCACGGCGTTGCCGTCCAGGCGCAGTTCCAGGGCGTCACCCTGTTCCAGGTTCACGCGGCAGGGCGTGTCGGGCGCGAAGAAGTGCGCCAGGTCGAGGCCGTCGCCGCTTTCAACGGTGAGCAGGGGCGGCAGGTGTTTGTCGTTTTGTGCCTGTTCCAGTTCATGCAGGCTGGCGTCGATCTCGGCATCGTTGTCGGCCGGGTGACCGAGGCCTTTCAACACGGCACGCAGGGCATCGGCGCTGACGCGTTGCGGGCGGCCGTTTGCGTCGATCCAATCGACGGCCAGGCCCGCGCGGCTGGCGAGGATTTCCAGGTTCGCTTCGCTCAAGGGTGCTCTCCAACAGGGGATAAGGTGACGCGCGCGCTGCAGGGCGGCAGTTGCGCATCCTGGCTGGCCGGCGTTTGAAAGATAACCGGGCCTGACGCGGCGCAGTCCAGCGTCGTGGTGCCCAGGTTCAGGTCGATCTGCAAGGTGCTGCCATCGCCCAGCCGCCAGCGCGCACTGACGGCTGCGTCGGCCAGCACCTGCGCGCCCAGGGCGACGGCGCCGGGCAGGTGCGGCACGATGTGCCGGTGGCGCAGGCGCAGCAGGTGGCGATACAGCTCGGCCTGTTCGTTGTCGGCAAAGCTGGGGGTCGACCGGGTGAAGGTCGACAGCGCATTCGGGTCGGGAATGCGTTCGCGCCGCTCGGGGTCATGGAAGGCGGCGAAATCGGCAAATTCGTTGCGCCGGCCTTCGCGCACGGCTTCGGCCAGGTCGCCATGGTGATCGGTGAAGAACAGGAACGGCTCGCTGGCGTTGACTTCGTCGCCCATGAACAGCAGCGGAATCATCGGCGACAGCAACAGCAGGGCCGTGGCCGCTTCGAGCGCCTGCGGCGAGCAGAGCTGGTGCAGGCGCTCGCCGAGGGCGCGGTTGCCGATCTGGTCATGGTTCTGCAAAAACGCGACGAAGGCGGTCGGTGGCAGATCTGCGCTGGGCTCGCCACGGGCATGGCCGTGGCGCGTGGTGTGGCCCTGGTAGATAAAGCCTTCGCCCAGGCAGCGTGCGAGTTTGGCGGTCGGGTCCTGTGCAAAGTCGCTGTAGTAGGCGTCGGTTTCGCCAGTGAGCAATACGTGCAGCACGTTGTGGAAATCGTCATTCCACTGCGCATCGAAATCCTGCCGCAACAGGCTGGCCTGATTCAGCTCGTTTTCCAGCATCAGCCACACGTGACGGCCGGTGTCCACCTGCTGACGCACGCGGTGCGCCAGTTCCTGCAGGAAGTCCGGGTTGTCGATGGCGTGCACCGCATCCAGGCGCAGGCCGTCGAAACGGTACTCCAGTAACCACATCAGCGCGTTATCGAGGAAGAAGTCCCGCACTTCGCGGCGATTGAAGTCGATGCCGGCGCCCCAGGGGGTGTGCACCTCTTCCTGGAAGAAGCCTGCGGCGTATTGGCCCAGGTAATTGCCGTCCGGGCCGAAGTGGTTGTAGACCACATCGAGGATCACGGCCAAGCCGTGTTCGTGGGCCGTGTCGATCAGGTGCTTGAGCTGTTCGGGGGAACCGTAGGAGGATTGCGGCGCGTAGGGCAGGACCCCGTCGTAGCCCCAATTGCGCTCGCCGGGAAACTGCGCCAGAGGCATCAGTTCGATGGCCGTGACACCCAGCTCGGCCAGGCGCGGCAGGTGTTGCTCAACCGCAGCGTAGCCGCCCAGTGCGCCCACGTGCAGCTCGTAGATCACCGCTTCGTGCCAGGGGCGGCCCTGCCATTGGCTGTGTCGCCACTCATAGGCGAGCGGGTCGACCACCAGGCTCCAGCCGTGTACATCGTCGGCCTGTGCCCTTGAAGCGGGGTCGGGTACTTCCATTTCCCCATCGATGTTGAAGCGGTAGCGTGTCCCCGCAGGGCACGCCACTTCTGTCTCGAACCAGCCATCTGCCTGGGGCAGCATGGCAATGGATTTACCGTGTTCCAATTCAACGCTGACATAAAACGCGTCTGGCGCCCACAGGGCAAAACGCGTGTGTTGCGCGTCCAGCATGATTGCGCCGTGGGGCCAGGTTTCCAGAGTCCGTAACGGCATCTACAAAAACCTCCCTTTGATTATTTAGCGGATTTCCCCAGTGCTTTAGCCACCAGTTGCTCATAGAGTTCGGCGTAGGGTTCCACCGCCTGGCTCCAGTTGAAAGGTCGTGTCATGGCCCGGCAACGCATGGCGTTAAGCAGGTCCGGGAAAGCGAATACCTTGAACGCGCGGCTCAGGGCTTCCTTGTAGCTGTCGACGGTCGATTCATTGAACAGAAAGCCGGTCACACCGTTTTCGATGGTGTCGGCCAGGCCGCCGGTGTTGCGCGCTACCGGCAGCGAACCGAAACGCTGGGCGTACATCTGGCTCAGGCCGCACGGCTCGTAGCGCGACGGCATGAGCAGGAAATCGCTGCCGGCGAACATGCGGCGCGCGTCGGTTTCGTTGAAGCCGATGCGTACGCCGATCTGGCCCGGGAAACGCAATGCCAGTTCGCGCATGGCGTTTTCTTCTTCCGGCTCGCCGCGACCGATGATCGCAATCTGGCCACCTTGCTCGACGATAAAGCTGGCAACGGCCTCGGTGAGGTCCAGGCCTTTCTGGAACACCAGACGCGAGACCACCGCAAACAGCGGGCCGGTGGATTCGCTCAGGCCGAACAGGTCGCGCACTTGCCTGGCGTTGACCGCCTTGCCTTCCCAGTCGCCGATGTTGAAGTTGTGGGTCAGGTGCGGGTCGGTGGAGGTTTCCCAACTGTCTTCGATCCCGTTGGGAATGCCGCTGAGCAAGCCTTGCTGGGTCTTGCTGGCCAAAAAGCCATCCAGGCCGCAGCCGAATTCAGGGGTGGTGATTTCTTCGGCGTAAGTGGCGCTCACGGTGGTGATATGGCTGGAATACGCCATGCCGGCCTTGAGGAACGACATCTTGCCGTAGAACTCCATGCCTTCCTGTTGCAGGGCGTGGGGCGGAATGCCCAGCTCCGGCGTCGAGGCCAGGCTGACCACGCCTTGATAGGCCAGGTTATGGATAGTGAACAGGGTCGGGGTGCGCGACCCGCGCCAGTGCATATAGGCCGGAGCCAGGCCGGCAGGCCAGTCATGGGCGTGCACCAGGTCCGGGCACCAGTGAATCTGCGCGAGGTTGGCGGCCATGTCAGCGGCGGCCAGACCCAGGCGGGCGAAGCGAATATGGTTGTCCGGCCAGTCGCGGCCGTTGTTGGCGCCGTAGGGAGTGCCTTCACGCTCGTACAGTTCGGGGCAGATCAGTACATAGATGACCAGGCCATCCTTGAGGTCCATGCGCCCGATCTTGCACGGCGGCAGCGCGGCATGGCCACCCAGCTCGCCGACGATGTGGATGGGGTTGTCGCTTTCCATCACCTGCGGGTAACCGGGGATCAACACGCGCACATCATGCAGATGCGCCATGGCGCGGGGCAGGGCGGCGGAGACGTCGCCCAGGCCGCCGGTTTTCACCAGGTCGGCAAACTCGGAGGTGACAAACAGCACTTTCTTGCGATTTGGATTTTGACTCACGATCGGCCGCACAGTGCCGGGCAGGTCGGCCAATGACGTAGGCCCCCCTACCGGCTGACTAAAACGCTCTCCCTGAGTTACAACTGCGGCACTGATCATAATGCACTCCCCTTGATGTTGGTCGGCTAATAGCCCGCTGCCACTAGCTCGAATTGGCCGCTTCCTGCGGCCAGGCGCACAAGCGCTATACAAACTGGCAAGGCGTATGCCAGCTGCACGGTTATGTCGAAAAGATTGGATGGACGGCATCTGGCGGGAACCGCTGAACACGCCCTACCTGAAACTTGACCTACGGCAGAGTTTGAAAGTTTCGATTTTTTGCGGGGTTTTTATTTTGAAACGGACCCATGGGTCATCAGTCTAGGACATAACCCAGACACCGTAGGGATTTTGGGAAGATTTTGTAGGACAAAAGACTTGTAACAGGCTAGCGGACGGATATAAGCCGACGGCCGGTAGGGCTGACGCTGTGCAAAATGGGCGTTGTGGTTGCTAGATGCAGGCTGTTATGGAACACGCTGTCGTGGCGAGCAGGCTTGCCCTGCGTCGGAGTGCGCAGCGCTCCCTCAGCGATCACACATTTGCAGAAGGGGCTGCTGCGCAGCCCAGCGCAGGGCAAGCCTGCTCGCCACAGTGGCCTGCTCATTCCGAATCAAGCCAGAGCTGCCCTGCAATGGTGCGGCGGACGGTTATGCCAGCACGCGAACGGGCGCACCTTCAGCCCAGGCCAGGATGTTTTCGATCATCTGCTGGTAGAACTGCCGGTAATTCTGCTCGCTGACATACCCAACATGGGGCGTCGCCAGCACATTGGGCAAGCGCCGGAAGGGGTGATCGACCGGCAACGGTTCCTCGCCATACACATCCAGCGCCGCCCCGGCCAGTCGCCCGGCGCTCAGGGCTTCGACCAGCGCCTGCTCATCCACAATCGGCCCGCGCGCGGTGTTCACCAGCCTGGCCGTCGGTTTCATCCAGCCCAGCGCCTCGGCGTCCACCAGCCCGCGGCTGCGGGCACTCAGCACCAGGTGCACGGTGAGGATATCGGCCTGCTCGAACAGCTGGCGCTTGCTCACCCAGGTCACGCCGACTTCGGCAGCGCGCTCGGGTGTGAGGTTTTCGCTCCAGGCGATCACGCGCATGCCGAACGCCTGGGCAAACCTGGCGACTTTCTGGCCAATGCTGCCCAGGCCGAGAATGCCCAGGGTCTTGCCGTGCAGGTCGCCGCCCAGGCCGACCTGCCAGTGACCGGCCCGCAGCGAAGCGGCTTCGGCAAGCAGGTTGCGCGTCGAGGCCATGATCAGCGCCCACGTCAGCTCCGGCGCCGCATGTTTATAGCTGTCGGTGCCGCACACCGGGATGCCCAGCGCCTTCGCGGCGGGAATGTCGATGGCGGCATTGCGCATGCCGCCGGTCACCAGCAGTTTGAGGTTGGGCAGGCCTTGCAGCAGCGCCTGGTCGAAGGCCGTGCGTTCGCGCATCAGGCAAATCACGTCGAAGGCCTTCAACCGTTCGATCATCACCGCGGTGTCCGCCGGGTAGTCATGCAGGAAGTGCACCTGCCCGACCTGCGCCAGCGCCGACCAATCCACCACGCCACTGGCCACGTCCTGCCAATCATCAATGACTGCGATCTGTACCGACATTCACGAGTGCCTCGAAAAAAGTTGGATTAAAGGCTGTTCAACCCCTGCAACAGCGCCTTGTGAAACCGAGCCGGTTCTTCCATCTGCGGCGCATGGCCCAGGCCCGGGAATTCCACCAGTGTCGCCTTGGGAATCAGCTGGGCCACTTGCTTGCCCAGCACGGTGTAATCGCCAAGCTTGGCCTTGACCTCGGGCGGGGCCACGTCCTTGCCGATGGCGGTGTTATCGGCCGTGCCGATCAGCAACAGGGTGGGCATCTTCAGGTTTTTGAATTCGTAATACACCGGCTGGGTGAGGATCATGTCGTAAATCAACGCCGAGTTCCATGCCACTAGCGTGTGCCCCGGGCCGTTGCTCAAGCCTGCGTACATGTCCACCCAACGCTCGTACTCCGGCTTCCAGCGCCCGACGTAATAGGTGTTGAGCTGGTAGTTGCGAATCCCCTCGGCACTGACTTTCAGCTCACGCGCGTACCACTGGTCAACGCTGATAGAGGGCACGCCCAGCGCTTTCCAGTCTTCCAGGCCAATCGGGTTGACCATCGCCAGCTGTTCGGTCTGTGCCGGGTACATCAGTGCGTAACGGGTGGCGAGCATGCCGCCGGTGGAGTGGCCGATGATCGTGGCCTTTTTCACGCCGAGCTGTTCCAGCAGTTGGTGGGTATTGGTGGCCAATTGCTGAAAACTGTATTGATAGTGCTTGGGCTTGCTGGAGGTGCAAAAGCCGATCTGGTCCGGGGCGATGACCCGGTAGCCGGCATCGCTCAAGGCCTTGATCGAGCCTTCCCAGGTGGCGCCGCAGAAATTCTTGCCGTGCATCAGCACCACGCTGCGGCCATTGGGCGTGCCGTTGGCCGGCACGTCCATATAGCCCATCTGCAGGGCCGTGCCCTGGGATTCGAACTCGAAGTGCTTGAGCGGATAGGGGTACTGGAAGCCTTGCAGTTCAGGCCCGTAGGTGGCGGCAAAGGCTGAGGCGGCGCCAGTGGCGAGCAGGCCGGTGATGAACATGTCGCGGATCAGAGGCATGAGCAATACTCCAGAAAAGGGTGTCCGGATGCTGTTTACAGCGGATTAAGCAGGAATTAATACCCAGTGCAGCGTCACGGCAGCGAGTACACCATACCGCAGGCTTTTGGCGAGGGTGACCAGCAGCAGGAATCGCCACAGCGGCTCGCGCATGACGCCGGCGACGAGGGTCAGTGGGTCGCCGATGATCGGCACCCAACTGAGCAACAGCGTCCAGTGCCCCCAGCGCTGATAACTGTTACGTGCTTTTTCCAACTGCCTGGCGTTGACCGGAAACCAGCGCCGGTCCTTGAAATGGTCCACCCAACGGCCGAGCAGCCAATTGACCACTGAACCCAGCACATTGCCCAGGGTGGCGATAACCAGCAGCCACCCCAGTGCGTAGTCACCGCTCAGCAGCAGCCCGACCAGCACGGCTTCCGATTGCAGCGGCAACAGCGTGGCGGCGCCAAAGGCCGCGAGGAACAGGCCGAGGTAGCCGATCAAGTGCGAGGATTCATCGTGGGTTTCACCGTGGAGGGGTCAGGCATTCTCCAGCCGTTGCTTGAGCCGGTCCAGCGCAAGCGCCGACAGCTCGACCATGCGCGCATGCAAGGTGGCCAGTTGCAACTCGGTTTCGTAGGTGAGCACACGCTTGAACAGCGTGCCGTCGCGATAGGGTTGCAGGAAGTAGTGGATGGAACCGTCGACCGCCACCGAAGTAAATGCAGCCTTGAATTCGCGAGGGGGCTGGGCGATCTGCACGCGATAGCTCAGGGGCACTCGCACGCCGAGCAGGTCGATCATTTCGCCAAAGCGTGCGCCGGCGGCGAGGGAACCACGGGTGCCGGTGTCAGCGCTGAGGGAGGTAGGGTGCCATTCGTGCCAGTGATCCGGCTGGGTCACATAGTCGTAGACGGCGTCGATAGGGGCCTGGAGAAAGCGTTCCTGACTGATCCGCTCCAGACGGACCGAGCAATCGGCAGTGCGCATGGCACACCTCCTGTGTGGCGAAATCCTTGAGCTGTCAGAATAGTCCCACTCCCGCGCCGTGCACGGGAGTGTTTCATAAATTTATCACTGCACCTTGAAACGCCCCATCAGGCTGATCACTCGACCATTGGCCTCCAGCAGGCTCTGGGTATTGGTTTCGGTGGCATGGCCGCTCTCTACCAGCTCTTCGACCATCTGTCGGATCTGCACCATGCTGCGGTTAATCTCCTCGGTCACTGCGCTCTGCTGCTCGGCGGCCGTGGCGATCTGGGTGCTGAGGTTGTTGATATGCGCCACCGAGCCGGCCATCTCATCCAGCCCGGTATTCACCCGCGCCGTGGCGTCCGCCGCCGACTGGCAGCTGGCCTGGGTATTTTCCATCGCCGCCACCGACGAGCTCACGCCGCTGGTCAAGCGCGCGAGCATTTCATTGATCTGCGAGGTACTGGCCTGGGTGCGTGCGGCCAGCGCCCGGACTTCGTCGGCCACCACCGCAAAGCCACGACCTTGCTCGCCCGCGCGCGCCGCCTCAATGGCCGCGTTGAGCGCGAGCAGGTTGGTCTGGCCGGCGATGGCGCCGATCACGCCGAGGGTTTCGGTGATGCGCGCCGCGTCCTGGCGCATGTTTTCCACGCTGTGGGTGGCGCTGGACACTTCGCCGATCAAGGCGCTGACGCTGGTGGATGCTTCGCCCACGACCACGCGGGAACGGTCGGCGTGTTCGTTGGCACGCTGGGTGAAGGCCGCGGTTTCGGCGGCGTTTTGCGCGACGGTGTCGGCGGTGGAGCTCATTTCGGTGATGGCGGTGACCGTCTGGTCGGTCTCGCTCGCATGGCGCACCAGGATCTGGTTGGTGTGGGCCGAGGTCCGCTGCAATTGCTCAAGGCCCGACGACATGGCGCCGGTGGCCTGGGTCACTTCGCCGATCATGTTTTGCAGGTAGACGATAAAACGGTTCACCGAGTGGCCGATGGCGCCCATTTCGTCTTCGGCGCGGATGGTGATGCGCCGCGTGAGATCGGCATCGCCAGCGGACAGCGCGTCGATGTTGGACGTCAGCGACTTCATGCGCTGCACCAGTTGGCGGATCGCGTAGGCGGCCAGCAGCACCAGCAGCAACACCATGGGGATTTGCAGCAGGGCCAGGCTGCCGAGCACGTCATCGCGTTGTGCGGTGATCAGCGAGGTGGGCAGGGCGGTCGCGAGGAACCACGGTGTGCCCTCGATCGGGCGCATATAGAAGGTGCTGGCCACGCCGCCGTTGTCGAACTCGCTGCGCTGCAGGCCTTGCTCTCGTTGGGTCAGGGCCTTGCTGACCTGGGTGGCAAACGCCGAGGTGCCGGTCAGTTCGCTGATGTTCTTCAGCACTACCGGGCTGCTGAAACGGGTGCTGTTGCTGATTATCTTGCCGTCGCCTTCGACGATCAGCATCTGCCCGCCGATGTCTTTTTCCTTGGCGGCCACCAGGTCGTTGAAGAACCCCAGGGTCACGTCGATGGTGGACACGCCATAGGCGGCGCCATCACGCTGGATCGCCATGGCGCAGTTGGTACGCGGCTCCTGGCTGGCGTCGTCCTTGTAGGCAGCGGCCCAGGCGCATTGGCCGGGCGGGGAGGCGAGGCCGCCCTTGTACCAGCTTTGATCGTAATAGTTGGGTGCAGGGTCGCTGTTCCAGAAGGTATTGACCGCCAGCTTGCCCGACGCATCGCGGTGCCAGAACGTACTGAATTTGTTGCGCCCCGGCGCGCGCTGGTTGGGCAACGGCCAGATGCCGCCGCCAAACACCTTCAGCTCGCCGTACTGGTCCACCAGGCCGGGCAGAACCTTGTCGATGGCATCGCTGTCGAGCAGGGGTATGGTCTGGGTGATGCTGCGTTGCTGGGCCTGGACCTTGTTCAGTTCGCCCTGGATACGTTCGGCCACTTGCGCGACACGGTTGAGCACCACCTGTTCTTCGGTATGGCGCAACGTGGGTGCGACCAACTGGCCGATACCGACCACCGTCAACACGATCAACACCAGAACGAACAGCAGCAGAAACAGGGTATAGCGGGCTTGGATGGAGCGCAGTGGGGGCATGGGGTCGTCCTTACGAAGCGTTTATTGTTGACGCGGCTTTTTTGGAGCTTCGTAGGGGTATCGGCTTGGTCTGTAGGAGCTTTAGGTACGATGGTGCAAGAAAATTCGTACATGCCTTGTCGCCATCAGCGTGTCAGTCAGACAAGCCAAAGTTTTTCAGCGCCTGTAATATCCGGTCCTGGTGCAACATTCTTAACGTTTCAGGAACCCGTCATGACCCAAAAGCAACGCTTGAAGTACTCGATTCTGATCTCCCTGGTGGTACTGGGCTCGATGTTCGGCCTGTCCTACCTGCAGAACACGGGCGTGATCAGCGAAAAAACCTTTCAGTACCTCGCCATTGCCATCGCGGTGGTCGTGGTGGTGATCAACGGCATCATGCGTCGCAAGGTCAAGCCCAACTTCTGAGTGGAGTCAGGCGCGGCCTTCGAGCACTTTGGCGGCCTCTTCGTGGAGGCTGTAGCTCTTGTCCGCATTGAGGGTGATCACGCCCTCGCTGCACAGGCGCTTGAGCACCTCACGCACGCTGAGAAACGACAGCGGGATGCCCAGCTCCAGCAGGTGGCCGTGCACCCCGCGCACGCCCAGGGTGCGCTGGTTGTCGGCGGCGGTGAGCAGGGCGTCGATGACCTTCAGCCGAATCAGGCTGGTACGCAGGCCAAAACATTTGAGCAAATGGCGAATACGCTGGTTGCCTTGCTGTTCGGGTGTCTTGCCGAACGCTTGGGTGCCGCTGCCGAACTTGGCATCGGTGGCCGATGAATGTCCATCCGTGGTCACTGGCGGGTTGTACATGCAAAAACTCCTTATCAGAGCCTGATCAGGAAAATGATGGCGCTCTTAGGTAATAAGACGAACGAGCGAGCAAAATCATGAAGTGGCGAATGTAGAAATTTTGTCGGTATCGGTTTTGTCACAAGGCAAACACACGGAATAAAGCGCTCCGGCGGCTAAATTGTGCACGGTCTTTTGCGTTCTTACGGTGGGGTGGTTGCCCCCGGTGAGGGTGTTCAATTTGACTGTGGAGTCTGCGTGATTATTACCAACGGGTTGTCCAGGGTGTGCATGGCGGGGCTGTTGCTGGGGGTGAGCCTGGCCGCGTCGGCACGGGAGCAGGTGACGCAGGCGTCGGCCGATATCCGCCGCACCACCTACGGCGTGCCGCACATACGCGCCACCGATGAGCGCGGCCTGGGCTTCGGTATCGGTTACGCCTACGCCCAGGACAATCTGTGCCTGCTGGCCAATGAAGTGGTCACGGTCAATGGTCAGCGCGCAAGGTTCTTCGGTCCCGATCAGGCGACCCTGGAAGAGCGCAACAACCTCGCCAGCGATGTGTTCTTCACCTGGCTGAACACGCCGGAGACCGTCGCGGCGTTCTGGAAAGCCCAGAGCCCGGAGATCAGACAGCGTATTGAAGGCTACGTGGCCGGCTATAACCGTTATCTGCAAGAGCAGGGCGCGCCGGCGCAGTGCCAGGGTGCCTGGGTGCGCCCGCTGGTGGCCGACGACCTGGTGAAGTTGACCCGCAGGCTGCTGGTGGAAGGCGGCGTCGGTCAATTCGCCGAAGCGCTGGTGAGTGCGACGCCACCCCAGGCCACCGTATCCTTGCAGCCCGACGCCAAGGCGTTTGCAACGGCAGCGGCCAATCAGCAGCGTTTCAGTCTGGACCGCGGCAGTAATGCCGTCGCCGTGGGCCGTGACCGCTCATTCAACGGCCGTGGCATGCTGCTGGCCAACCCGCATTTTCCGTGGGTGGGCGGCATGCGTTTCTATGAGATGCACCTGACCATCCCCGGCCAGTTGGACGTAATGGGCGCCGCACTGCCGGGCCTGCCGGTGGTGAATATCGGTTTCAACCAGCACGTGGCGTGGACGCACACGGTGGACACGTCCAAACATTTCACCCTGTACCGGCTGACGCTCGACCCCAAGGACGCCACGCGCTACCTGCTGGACGGCAAATCCATGCCCCTGGCGAAAACGTCGGTCACCGTGCAGGTCAAGCAGCCGGACGGCAGCCTCAAGGCGTTGAGCCACACCGTTTACAGCTCGCCGTTCGGCCCGGTGGTGCAGTGGCCCGGCAAACTCGATTGGGACGCCAGGTACGCCTTCAGCCTGCGCGACGCCAACCTGGATAACGACCGCGTGCTGCAACAGTGGTACGCGATGAACCGCGCCGACAGCCTCAAGGCCCTGCAAACCTCGGTGCACAGCCTGCAAGGCATTCCGTGGGTGAACACGGTCGCCGCCGATGACCAGGGCCAGAGCCTGTACATGAATCTGTCGGTGGTGCCCAACGTCAGCGCCGCCAAACTGGCGCAATGCAGCGACCCCCGCGCCGGCCTGCAAATGATCGTACTCGACGGCGCCCACAGCGCCTGCGCCTGGGACATCGACCCGCGCGCGGCGCAGGCGGGCATTTTCCCGGCAGAGCAGTTGCCGCAGTTGCAACGCACCGACTACGTGCAGCATTCCAATGATTCCGCGTGGATGGTCAACCCCAAGGCGCCATTGAGCGGCTTCTCCCCGGTGATCAGTCAGGACTCCATCGGCCTCGGCCCACGTGCGCGCTTCGCCCTCCAGCGCCTGCATGCCCTGGACAAACAACCGATCAGCGTCACCGACCTGCAAGGCCTGGTGATGGACAACGAGGTGTACCTGGCCGGCCAGGTCATGCCCGACCTGCTGGCGTTCTGCGCCAAACAGCTGGGCGGCGACGCCGATGCACTGCAACCGCTGTGCAGCAGCCTCAAGGCCTGGGACCAACGCGCCAACCTCGACAGCGGCGTGGGCCTGCTGCACTTCATCAACCTGATGGAACACCTGCAGCAAACCCCCGATGCCTGGCGCGTTGCCTTCGACCCCGCCAACCCCCTCACCACCCCGCGCGGCCTCGCCATCGACCGCGCGCCGGTGGCCAACGCCCTGCGCGAAGCCATGCTGGCCTCGACCGCAGCCGTCGGCAAACTCGGCGTGAGCCGTTGGGGCGACGTCCAGGTCTCCGGCCAAACCCCGATGCACGGCGGCCCGCAGGAACTCGGCATCTACAACGCCATGCAAACCGTACCCCGCGCCGATGGCAAGCGCGAAGTCGTCAGCGGCACCAGCTACCTGCAAATCGTCACCTTCGACGACAAAGGCCCGCAGGCACTCGGCGTGCTCGCGTTCTCCGAATCGAGCAACCCCGACTCGAAATATTCAAACGACCAGACCCAGGCATTCGCCGAGAAAAAGCTGCGCCCACTGCCGTTCACCGACGCCCAGATCCACGCCGACCCGCACTACCAGACCCAGCACATAAAGGAGTAGGGCAGGCGCGCAACCCCTTGATGCGATGCGAAATATTTTCCAAATCAAGGGGTTGCAGGCATGGGTAAATCGGTACATAATGGCGCCCATCGAACGCAACGAGGCGTTAAAAACCTCAATGTATTCAATAGGTTATAGTGAGTTATAGTTGTTCGAGTAGAGGCAGGCCCTTACAGCCCACTCAAGTTTTTATGCGGTGAATGTCGGTGGTAAAGGCATTAATCGTTTGAGGCCGAGTAGCAAAATGGTTATGCAGCGGATTGCAAATCCGCCTACGCCGGTTCGATTCCGACCTCGGCCTCCACTCTTGAAACCCCGTAGATCAATGGTCTATGGGGTTTTTTAATGCCTGTGATTTGGGATCGTTTCCGCAACTCTTCCTATCGTTTCCGCAACTGGCTGTTTCTTCCCCTGCGAATCTCTCATCTATCAAGAGGGGAATCACCTTCACTCGGTCCCCTGTTGCTCCCAAGAAATGGTAAATTGCCATCATGAAGAGTCCGATTTACCCATCTCTACGAGCAAGGAAAGCGTATAAATGGCCATTAACCCTGCAACGATTGCATCCCTATGTACTGTACGAATCGAGGCGCATGGCGATGCTGGCTCAAGTCTCGGTACGGGCTACTTCTATAATATAGAAACGGTTGCAGATGATCCTGGATTTATTAATATCACCCCACTTATCGTCACTAACAAGCATGTCGTGGCCGACAGCCCGGCTGTTAAAGTTCACTTTAGATGTAATTAAAAAAGACGGAGTGGTCGGGGAGGACGGAACCGTTGCATGGCAAGAACGGCATGTATTTGAAATAGATAGTGTTAAATGAAGCTGTAATTATGCATCCGAATCCTGATGTGGATTTGTGCGTTATTCAGATGGGATATATTCTTGGTAGGATAAAGGAAGGGTTTACCTTAAAGAACGCTTTTATGAGTGCCGATTGGCGTTTGAGTGAAGCTTCAACGCAGTTTGTACGACCTATAGAGCCTATAATTATGGTCGGATATCCAAATGGCATTTGGGATGCTCATAATAATAGGCCTATCGCCCGACGAGGTTTGAGCGCTTCGCATTGTCTGATGAAATGGAATGATCAAAGATATTTTGTAATCGATTGTGCGTGCTTTCCTGGGTCGAGCGGTTCACCAGTATTTCTTTATGAAGATGGTATTTACCGGACGGACAGTGGCCATCTCACGCCAGGTACGAGACTAAAGCTTCTAGGTACTTTGTGGGGTGGCCCAACCTATACTGCGGAAGGAAAGTTAATTGCGAAGCCTATACCATCTCTTTTGTCTTCCGGAAGTGAAGTGGTTCCTGTTGTAAGTGTTATGATGAATTTAGGCTTTGTAATTCATGCCGATGCTTTGGATGACTTTAAACCTCTAATAATTAATTTGTTGCGAAATGAGAATGCGATGGGTTAGGTCGTGATTTTTAATTTCCGGATTACATGTCGTAGGCATATTTGATTCTTGTTCGCGTGGTTTATAACTGCCCGATCAATTTATTTTGTCGGGTTTACTATTTCACCGACGCGACGATAAACCTTTTTGGTCATTTCTTCAGTGGAGTGCCCAAGCAATCGGCTGGCATGCGTTAGTTCTATTTCACTTGCAGCCTTAGGTCGGATGTCCTTGAACTGGAACTGACGGATCAGTATGGCCAATGCTGAGTCGCCATCGGCTCCAGCCTTGATGGCGGCTTTCTCGCGGGCTTCATCCCAACGGTTGCGCAGCATCTGCTGGCTCATACGTAGGCCGGATGTGTTGGTGATCAACCTTGATGTTTTTATTCCGTTGAGGGCTCGACGTTCCTGCAGGTCATTGATGAAGGCACTAAGCGCGGATTGGACACCCGCATCTTCTAAGCGAAGGCGTAGTTTCTTTTCGGTTTTACCTTGGTTGACCATTAAGAATCCTGCATTTAAATCTGTGGTGGCTACCTTGAGCACGTCGGCGGGGCGCTGGCCAGTCAGGTAGGCCAGGTCCATGGCGTCTCTAAGTTCCTGAACAGCTTCGGTGTACACCGCGTTCCACACGATATCGCCGGCATAATAGTCCCGGGGCTTCTTTTTTTTGCGCCGTACGCCGAAGCAAGGGTTGGCGTTGCTGGTCAAACCCCACTCGCGCGCAATAGTGAACATGTGCGAGAGCAGCGCGATCTCTCGGTTGGCCCTGACCTTTGCGGTCACCTACATGATGCGAGCTTCTGAGAAGCTTCGTGTCCAAAACTTGCTGTGCAAGAAGGTGCGCGTTTGTATCCGTACCGGCATGTTCAATCCAGAAGAGGCGAAGTACGCCAACGGAGTGGTGGTTGATATGCCCTATCCCACTGACGACGTGCGCCTTCTCACTCAGGCGGCTGTTGGCGCGTTTGAGCGCGTATTTCGGTCAGGCTTCAAGTACAGCAAGGCTGAAGTGATGTTGCTCGATCTGTGCCAGCACGGGGAATATACCGATGATCTGTTCGCTACATCGCAACCATCCGAAGCAACTCGGGTAATGACGGTGTTTGATCAGATCAATGGGCGGTGGGGTAGGGGAACGCTGCGGTCGGCCAGCGTTCCTACCAATCCGGAGTGGGGGATGAGACGTGAGATGATGAGTCAGAGCTACACAACTAAACTTGATAAGCTTTGGTCCGTAGCCTGTAGGTAACGGCTGCTTTCGGCCGATTCTGTTGAAAAAGTCGGCCTTGGTTTCCACTGCAGAAAAGTACGCGTCTGAGATTGAAAACCTTATTTTTGGTTGAGACTTCCGGGCTCAGATTTCACGTAGCAACGTGCAAAAGTTGCATTTTCCCCGGTCAATATCCGGCAGTTTGAGTGGAGCGAATTTTTCAACACAATCGGCCAGAAGCAGTCATTTGCAGCCCAGAAAAAAGTGAGACCCAATCGAGTAAGGGATATATTGCCTGCCTCGAAAAAGACTTGTATTCATGGAGGACAAATTGCGGATTTACATTACAGGTGCTTCGTGTGCGGGCGTGACTACTTTGGGTCAAAACGTCGCAACTCTGCTCGGTGTACGCCAGGTCGATGTCGATGATTACTTCTGGATGCCCACTGACCCTCCTTTTACGACCAAGCGAACTCCCAGTGAGCGCGTGTCATTGATCCAGCAAAAGTTCGGTGATGACGATTGGGTGCTGACTGGTTCTTGCATGATATGGGGAGAAGCGCTGATTACCCATGTCGATCTGATTGTTTTCGTTGTAACTCCAACAACCACTCGCCTTGAACGGCTGGCCGCCCGTGAAAAGGAGCGTTTTGGAGATCGGATAGCACCGGGCGGTGACATGCATGAGATACATGTAGCCTTTCGGGAATGGGCTTCGCAGTATGACGATCCGAACTTTTCAGGACGCAACCGGGCGTGGCACGAGGCGTGGCTATCAGAGCAGACCGCTCCGGTCTTACGGATTGACGGGATGAACAGTGCTGAAAAGATGGTTGCGGATGTCATTCATGCTTTGTCGCAAGTAGCGCAATAGCTCGAGAGCGGAACGGCTGAGGCACGACTCAACACGCTTTAGTAATGTCCGCTTCGGGTCGATTGCTGTCACACGTAGACTGAATAGATATTAACCCTGACCCTATTCGCCGTCATCGAACCGCTGGGGTAAGCTTCGCGCCAAAGGCTTTACCCACCAAGGAGAATAAACGGAGATGGGCTTGTTCAGTCGATTGTTCGGCGATCGCTTCACACAACCCCCACCCGATGAACCACGGTTGAGCGATGCCGCGATTATGCGTGAGCTTTACCCATTCGGTGCGCAACTGAAAACGTTCACCCAGGCCCTGTTGGCGCGGCTGCCTGAAAAGGAACGTGCGCGTCTCGTGAGAAGGGTGTCGCGCTATTACAACCTAGGTGAAGACCCGGCCACCGCGTTGGTCAGTGGTCTTTTGGACGCTGAGAAAGGCCAGTTACTCAATAATCTGGTTCTTATGGCCGTGGACGTGCACGGCTTCGATGATTTCAAGTACCTGGCACCGAAACTGATTGAAGCCAGCGGCATTGACCAGATTTATGCCTACAAGCTGGAAGATACGCCATCACTGATGCAAGTGCTGATCGATTTTGATCAATGGCTGACTGGGTTCGGGAAGCGCTTTCTGCATGTGGATACAGGCGGCGCCGATTATGTGGGTTGCATCATTGAGCAAGATTGCGTCGAAAACCTGATCGCGCTGGCTAAGCAGGCGGGCATCGACGCACGGCTCGATCCCTTTTGAGACACGTTGGCTGACAGCTATCGGCCGATTCTGTTGAAAAAGTCGGCCTTGGTTTCCACTGCAGAAAAGTACGCGTCTGAGATTGAAAACCTTATTTTTGGTTGAGACTTCCGGGCTCAGATTTCACGTAGCAACGTGCAAAAGTTGCATTTTCCCCGGTCAATATCCGGCAGTTTGAGTGGAGCGAATTTTTCAACACAATCGGCCAAAAGTGAACGGTGGACACGGTGATGGCAAATGAGTAGTGTCACGGATGATGCTTTCGACTCTAGAGGGCAGCAGGGCTTGCCGTCATCCATGTCGCGTTTCTCCCTGAGCGATGTCGCGCTTGCCGCGACCACCTCTAAGATAGACAAGGACTTACAGGATGAAAAGGAACGTAATATGACTCGCCATCGCGACAAAAACGCTACATGGCATGTCACCTAATAGCATGTCGCCCCATAGTAGTTATACCCATAGGGAAGTGTCGCATGAAAATCTTAGCATCGTGCATGGAGTGCCAAAAAGAACTAGGGCTCCCGTCATTTGAGCCGATTATTGCAGATTACTATGAAGGAGCTGTGGCTTATATAGAGTGTTCCAGAGGGCATAAATCCGCAGTCCTGCTGCAAAGCCAGAAATTCGAAATTCTACTTGAATCAGCTGCAAACGCACTTCTTGAGGGCTACACGATTGAGGCAGCATCAAGTCTCTCGGCGGCATATGAAAGATTCTTTGAATTCTCTATTAATGTCTTTTGCAAAAAGAATTCAATCACCAATCAGGCTCTTGAAGAAACATTCAAACAAGTTTCCAAACAGTCAGAGCGCCAAATTGGAGGCTTCCTTTTCCTTCATCTCATAACTTTTGGCAGTAGCTACGCACTTAGCAAAAAAATCCCGGAATTGAGAAATAAAGTAATCCATCAAGGCTATATACCCACACCAGAAGAAGTAATAGCTTTTGGAGAGCTAATTTACCAAGAAGTCTACTCAATAACTCAGCTGTTAAAAGCCAGCATGCATAGTGAAATGCAACAGGTCATCATGGATGACTTAAAATCAAAGAGCGAAAAAATCCCACCGGAAACACCCCGCGCAACTTCTACTGGCGCAATGTTCTTTTCCTTATCCATGGCAGAGCAGAAGAAAGACTTTCAAGAGGCTCTTGCTTCGTACAAGGAAGCTAAGGAAGTAATTTTTGGATCAGTTCCATACATGAAGCTACTCAACAAGGCAGTTTCGCTATATGCAAAATTTCGTGGCGGAGTATAACAACTGGTTCAAATCGCTCGTTGGGACGGGCTGAAGCCCGCCCCTTAACCAAACGTTATAAGTCAGAGTCGGGAGTCTAGGGACTGGGTATCTAAATATAAGATAATTGGAGAAGCTTATGAATAGACGCGAAGATATTCGATTAATCTTTGAAGAGTGTGATGCAAATATCTCTCGGATTGATGCGATTTATAATTCTGCCAAATCAGACGATCAGCAGATGGAAGTGCTTAAGCCTATCGTTAAATCAACTCTTGAGCATCTTAGAAGCATTCTCGAGTATTCTGCTCAAGACATATGGGAAAGCTATACTAAAAAGAAGAATAAGCCGTATTTTCCGTACGGGAAAAATACTGAGTTTTTCCAAAAAAGCGTAAAAAAAAATCTCCCAGGGTTGGCTGAGCAGCGGCCTGACATATTATCACTTATCGAATCTATACAGCCACAGGCGGCCAATGAAAGCTGGCTTCTTAACTTGTGTGAATATACTAATTCCAACAAACATGATCGGCTGAAAGGCCAGGTTAGAAGGGATTCTCCTTCTAATACAATAAGTATTAATAATGGAGATATAGTTATAAGAGATAGCACAAATGTTAATATAGTAGAGTATATCTATAATGGCATGAAAATTAATTCTGCCCCCATGCATATTTCGAGTACAACGCCATCACAGGTATTGAAGGGGATGGTTAACGAAGGTGTAGAGATCAAGAAGCAACATGACTGGGTTGAGTTTCATTTCGAAGGTTCAGTTCACGATGTTTTAGCGCTTTTAAAGCAGTCTCGAGAAGAAATTGAACTATATATATTAAAGTTGTATACCTTGATTTAAAATTTAATTTATTTCTTGTCCGTGTTTGAGCTGGAAGTGACGCTATGCAGTATGGTATCGGGGGCTGTGTTATTTAGTAGGTTTAACGATTTGTCCGACGCGTCTATACACGCTCTTCGCTAACTCCTCAGTGGATTAGCCGAGCAAGCGACTGGAATGTGCCAGCTCAATCTCACTGGAGGCTTTGGGTCGTATTGCGATTGATGAATTTTTGTAGAGACGAGGGAAGATTGACTGTTAAGGCAAGAACTCCGGACGTTCACCTTTTTCCCCGTATGACCTAAGCGGATCAAATACGGCAGTTGAATATAGATTGATTGAACACTGAATGCGATTACGCTGCTTATGTCAAACAGGCTCCCAAGCTGACATCCGGTCTGGAGGCCCCAGTACCTTTGAACAGATGGCTTGATACGACGAGCTGGAGGGCTATCCGGCTTGTGTTGAGGGAGGATAGAAATCCATTCCGCAACCGAAATAGAACCTCCTATTTCAGGGGGCTCCAGCGAGGCCGAAATGTTGGTAATGCGGAATCAATGCTGTCATAAGCAATTGAAATGAATGATAATTACCGTGGATTGCAAATCCGCCTACGCCGGTTCGATTCCGACCTCGGCCTCCACTCTTGAAAACCCCGTAGATTAACGTCTACGGGGTTTTTTATTGGCTGGAAATTGACCCGAAACCCCTGCGCCTTGCGCGTGGAGCTAAAAAGCGGCGCCTGGTTAGAGTGCGCCGCCAAAGATTTGGTCCACCTATCCGCGAGCTTGCGAATCCAGCGGGATCGACTGAAAAGCCCCCTCCATACCTTTTTGAGCGGCGCCCAGCCACTGCTCAACTTGTTTGAGTTCCAGGTTGAATGTTTCACAAGCCTGTTTGACCGTTATCTTCTGACTCAGGATCTCGATCACAAGTGCCACCTTGTGCTGGGTCGTCCATTCCCTTGAATCGGCAGGAAGGCTTGGACCCGAGGGGGCGCTGAGGCGGCGGATAATCCGGCCACCATGGCGGGAAATCGGCGCTTCGAAGAATCGGTACATGAACATTGCTACCGCAATGGAAATAGCGATCCAGCCAAATCGCCACAATTCTGCGGTCCAGGCCGGCAGCTGCAGATAGGCTTGGGTGGCTTTAGAACCCACTATGGTGAAAATCCCCCAGTGGAACAGGTAGAGGCTGAATGAGCAGTTACCCGCGCTGTTCAGCATGGACACCGGGATTGCAATGGCTTTGTTTGTGCTGTGCAACCAGCCGCGCTGTTCAGTATTCAATAAAGCAACTATCAGGAGACTGGATGCCAGCGCGACCCCGACAACAATAAAGTACAACTCACCCGAGCCCAATGCCGCTGATGGCGCATTGATGATTCCTGCAACCGTGGCAATGGAAAGAGTGAAACCTGCCGCTGGATGAATCCATGCCAACTGTCGTTGATACAGGTAGAGCGCGATCCCTGTCGCAAATAGCAGTTGAAACGGCGAAAACAAGTGGTGCCCCAGTGCGCTGACGAGCCAGGGATGACTTGGAGAAATGGAATACAGGACAGCGCCGATACCGAACAGCAGCAGAAGGGTGAGCATCAACATTCTGTGGCTGTAGCGAATCAGCACCAAGGCTGAGACGAAGTAGAATAAAATTTCGAATATCAGCGTCCAACCTACTGAATTTATAGGCTTTATCGTGCTGGGTAATAACAGTAGCGAGTTGATATAGGACGTTGTATTAAATGGAGTTCCGTATGAAAAAGAGACGTTGAATATATACACGCCAATTAATGCGAAAACAAAGGAAAGCCACCATATCGGATAGATCCTGATGATGCGCTTGCCTAGAAAAGGAAAGAGCTTGAATTTCTCTCCTGACGTGACGTGCGTAATAATAAAACCGCTGACTACAAAGAATAGATAAATCGCCCAATGCCCACGGGTATAGACGAAGGGTATATCAACTTTGTACCCGTCCGGCATCATGTCTATTGCGATATGAGAGTGAAACAAAACAACGAGTAGGGCGGCGATGCCGCGCACCATTTGAATGGAAATATACTGACTTTTTTTCTGTGCGATCATTTCGCTATTTTCGTCCTGTGGTATCCAGGCTGGAATCGTTCCAGGGCCCGCCTTGCGTAGCCCGGCAGTGTATAGAGGTCTGACAACCGCAGCCATCCAAACAGTCGAGATCGACCGAATGCAGATCCAGCAGCCAGCACTGCATTCAACAGATCAAAAACAAGCCAAACCTCGTTGGTGAAACGTTTAACCCCCCGACAAAATGCACACGCAAGCGCTTGCGTAAGCAAATGTATCTGACTACAGTCGGCCTCACTCGATTACAAAAATAATAAATCCAGGAGCTCATCAATGAGCCTTGAACCCTTGCTTGAGATGCAGGGCATCAGCAAAACCTTCAACGGTTTGCGCGTGCTCAACAGTGTCGGCCTGAAGGTCTTCCCCGGCGAGATCCACGCCTTGATGGGGGAGAATGGCGCCGGCAAGTCCACGTTAATGAAGATCCTTTCCGGCGCTTACCAGGCCGATCCCGGCGGTGAAATCCGCATCGACGGCCAGCCCGTACCCACCTTTACCCCCGCGACCGCTAAAGCCCTCGGCATTGCCGTGATCTACCAGGAACTGAGCCTGTGCCCGAACCTGAGCGTGGCCGAGAACATTTACCTGGGCCGTGAACTGCGCCGGGGCTGGACCATCGACCGCAAGGGCATGCAGGCCGGCTGCGTCGAAGTGCTGCAGCGCCTGGGTGCCGAGTTCACGCCAGCCACGCCGGTCAGCAGCCTGTCGATTGCCGAGCGCCAGTTGGTGGAGATTGCCCGTGCGCTGCATGCCCACGCCAGGATCCTGGTGATGGACGAGCCGACCACGCCGTTATCGTCCCGCGAGACCGACCGCCTGTTTGCGTTGATCAAGCAACTGCGCAGCCAGGGCCTGGCGATCATCTATATCAGCCATCGCATGGCCGAGATCTACGAGCTGTCGGACCGCGTTTCGGTGCTGCGTGACGGCCAATACATCGGCGAGTTGACCCGCGATGCGCTGTCGGCCGAGGTGCTGGTGAAGATGATGGTGGGTCGCGATTTGTCCGGCTTCTACAAGAAGGAACACGCCGCCTACAACCCCGGCAACGTGGTGATGCGCGTGCGTGACATGGCCGATGGCAAGCGTGTGCGCCATTGCAGTTTCGACCTGCACGCCGGTGAAGTGCTGGGCATCGCCGGGCTGGTGGGGGCAGGGCGCACCGAGCTGGCGCGGTTGATCTTTGCCGCCGACCCGCGCACCAGCGGCACCCTGGAAGTGGTGGGCAAGACCGTCACCCAACTGCGCAACCCGGCCGATGCGATTCGCGCAGGCGTGGTCTACCTCACCGAGGATCGCAAGGCCCAGGGCCTGTTCCTCGACATGAGCGTGGCCGACAACATCAACGTGTGCGCTTGCGTGCCGGATGCCCACGCCGGCGGCGTACTCGACCGTACGCACGCCGCGCAACGCTCGAATGACGCGATCAAGTCGCTGTCGATTCGCGTGGCGTCGGGCAAGGTCAGCGTGGGCTCGCTGTCCGGCGGCAACCAGCAAAAGGTGCTGCTGGCACGGCTGCTGGAGGTCAAGCCCCATGTGCTGATCCTCGACGAGCCCACCCGTGGCGTCGATATCGGCTCCAAGTCCGAGATCTACCGCATCATCAATCAACTGGCCCAGGCCGGCGTTGGCATCGTGGTCATTTCCAGCGAACTGCCGGAAATCATCGGCACCTGCGACCGCGTGCTGATCATGCGCGAAGGCCAGTTGGTGGCCGAAGTCGGCGGGGCCTCCGGCCACGCCATCTCCCAGGAACGTATTATTGACCTCGCCACCGGTGGCGATCAGGTGGTGGCGCATGGCTGAAGTGAATGGAGCGACAACGACAGGCAAGGCAGAACGGGTTCGCGAGCTGATGCGCGCCGTCGGCATGTTGCCGGTGCTGGTCCTGCTGCTGGTGGGCTTTGCCCTGGCCAGCGAAAACTTTCTGACCCTGCAGAACCTCTCGATCGTCACCCAGCAGGCTTCGGTCAACGTGGTGCTGGCGGCGGGCATGACCTTTGTGATCCTCACGGCGGGCATCGACCTGTCGGTGGGCGCGATCCTCGCAGCGTCCGCCGTGGTGGCGTTGCAGGCCTCGATGTCGCCGCAGTTCGGCATGTTCGGTATTGCGGCGGGCGTGGGCTTTGGCCTGTTGCTGGGCCTGGTCAACGGCGGGCTGATCGCCTTCATGCGCCTGCCGCCGTTTATCGTCACCCTCGGCGCGCTCACCGCCATGCGTGGCCTGGCGCGCCTGCTGGCAGATGACAAGACGGTGTTCAACCCCGACCTGCCGTTCGCCTTTATTGGCAACGATTCGATCCTCGGCGTGCCCTGGCTGGTGGTGATCGCCGTCGCGGTGGTCGCGCTGTCGTGGTTCATCCTGCGCCGTACGGTGATGGGCGTGCAGATCTATTCGGTGGGCGGCAACCCGGAAGCGGCGCGGCTGTCGGGGATCAAGGTGTGGAAGGTGCTGCTGTTCGTCTACGCCATGTCCGGCGCGCTGGCCGGGCTCGGCGCGGTGATGAGCGCCTCGCGCCTGTTTGCCGCCAACGGCCTGCAACTGGGGCAATCCTATGAACTGGACGCGATTGCCGCGGTGATCCTCGGCGGCACCAGTTTTACCGGCGGCGTCGGCACCATCGGCGGCACCCTGATCGGCGCGCTGATCATCGCTGTGTTGACCAACGGTTTGGTATTGCTGGGCGTCTCGGACATCTGGCAGTACATCATCAAAGGCATTGTGATCATCGGCGCGGTCGCGCTGGACCGTTATCGCCAATCCGGTGCGCGCACCTGAGTTTCCTCACACAACAATCACAAGAGAGACCCGCATGAACCTCAAACGCCTGTTTCCCGTAATGGCCCTGGCTGCCCTGATGTCCCAAACCGTCGAAGCCCGTGAGCTCAAAGCACTCGGCATCAGCATGGGCTCGCTGGGCAACCCGTATTTCGTGACCCTGGCCGATGGCGCCACCGCGCGGGCCAAGGAGCTCAACCCCAGCGTCAAGGTCACCTCGGTGTCGGCTGACTATGACCTGAGCAAGCAGTTTTCGCAGATCGACAATTTCATTTCGTCCAAGGTCGACCTGATCCTGATCAACGCCGTCGACCCATCCGCCATGGCCTCGGCGATCAAGAAAGCGCGTGACGCCGGGATCGTTGTGGTGGCAGTGGACGTGGACGCCAAGGGCGTTAACGCCACGGTGCAGACCGACAACGTCGAAGCCGGCAGGCTGGCCTGCCAGTTCCTGGTGGACAAGCTTGGCGGCAAGGGCAACGTGATCATCCAGAACGGTCCGCAGGTCACCGCCGTGACCGACCGCGTCAAAGGCTGCAAAGCCGCACTGGCCGGCGCGCCGGACATGAAAGTGCTGTCCGACGACCAGGACGGCAAGGGCTCGCGTGAAGGCGGGTTGAACGTGATGCAGGGCTACCTCACGCGCTTCCCGAAAATCGACGGCCTGTTCGCGATCAATGACCCGCAAGCCATCGGCAGTGACCTGGCGGCCAAACAGCTCAAGCGCAGCGGCATCATCATCACCTCGGTGGACGGCGCGCCGGATATCGAGAACGCCCTGAAAACCGACACCCAGATCCAGGCGTCCGCCAGCCAGGACCCGTGGGCCATGGCGCAGACCGCTGTGAACGTGGGCAATGACCTGCTCAACGACAAGGCCCCGGCCGAAGCGGTCACCCAGCTCACGCCCAAGCTGATCACCCGTGACAATGTCGGCAGCTACAGCGGCTGGTCGAGCAAACGTTGATTGGTTGAGGGGAACCGCGCCGTGGTCACCATGGATGACGTCGCAAGCAGGGCGGGCGTGTCGACCTCGACGGTGTCCCATGTGCTCAACGGCACCCGCAAGGTCAGCCCGGCCACGGTGCTGGCGGTGCAGCAGGCAATCCAGGCGTTGGGGTACATCCCCAATACCCTGGCGCGCTCGCTCGCGCGGTCGAGCACCAGCACCATCGGCGTGGCGATTTCGGCGCTGTCCAACCATTACTTCAGCGAAACGGTGCACGCGATTGAAACCGAGTGCGCCAAGCATGGCTTCATGATGCTGTTCGTCGACACCCACGACGACCCGGAGCAGGAGCTGCGGGTGGTCACGGCGCTGCACCATCGGCGGGTCGACGGCATTGTACTGGCGCCGTCGAACGGCTCGATGGCCCTGGAATACCTGCGCGCCAACCGGATTCCGGCGGTGCTGGTGGACCGCATGATGAGCGGGCAGTTTGACCAGATCGGCGTGGAGAACACCCAGGCCACCCAGGATCTGATTGCCCATCTGATCGAACACGGCCATCGTCGCATCGGCTTTATCGCCGGGCGTCCGGGTTTCAGCACCACCGATGAACGTGTCGAAGGCTACAAGGCGGCGTTACAGGCGGCGGGGTTGCCGTTCGATCCGCAACTGCTGGTCAACGGCGGCTCGAACACCGAGCCGGCGCGACTGGCGACCGTGCAACTGTTGGCCCTGGATTCACCGCCCACGGCCATCATGGCCGGCAATAACCTGATGACCCTGGGCGCCATGCATGCCCTGCGTGACGCCGGGCTGCAAGTGCCGACGCAGATGGCGCTGGTGGGGTTCGATGATTTTGACTGGGCGGATTTTTTCGTGCCGCGCCTGACGTTGATCGCCCAGCCGGTGCAGGCGCTGGGCACGCGCGCGGTCAACCTGTTGCTGCAACGCATGGCCACGCCTGGCGCGCCGACGCAAAGCGTACGCCTGACGCCGAGCCTGCAGGTGCGCAATTCATGTGGCTGTCATTGATTGGAATCACGTGCGTATGAGCAGTCCTGTTTCTCTCGGTATTGACCTGGGTACATCGGAACTCAAAGCCATCCTCATGGATGCATTGGGCAACGTGCTGGCTCAGACAGGCGTGCGCTTGAGCGTGTCGCGCCGTCATAGCGGCTGGTCCGAGCAGTCTCCGCAGGACTGGTGGCAGGCCTGCTTGCAGGCGCTGGGCAGCTTGCGCACCCATGAGGCCTTCGGCCGCGTGGCCTGTATCGGCCTGTCGGGGCAGATGCACGGTGCGGTATTGCTGGGGGACGACAACCGCGTGTTGTACCCGGCGATCCTGTGGGACGACTCCCGCGCGGTGGCCGAGGCCGAGCAACTGGGCGCAGACTTTGCCGACATCACCGGCAGCCTGCCGATGGCCGGGCTTACCGCGCCCAAACTGCTGTGGCTGCAACGGCACGAACCCGAGGTGTTCAAGGCGATTGATTGCGTGTTATCGCCCAAGGATTACCTGCGCCTGCGCTTTTGTGGCGAGCGCATCAGCGAGATGTCGGACGCCGCCGGCACCCTGTGGCTGGACGTGGCGCAGCGTGAATGGTTCAGCCCCATGCTGCACGCCACGGGCCTTGAGCCTGGGCAAATGCCGAGGCTGGTGGAGGGTGGCGCGGCGAGTGCTCTATTGACGGCGCAAGGGCTGGGCTTGTCCGCCAGTGTGGTGATCGCCGGCGGCGGTGGCGACAATCCTGTCGCGGCAGTGGGCATCGGTGCGATCAACGCCGGTGACGGCTTCATCACCCTGGGCACCAGCGCGGCGATCGTCGCCATCACCGACCACGCCGCCGGCAACCCGGCCAGCGCCGTGCACAGCTTTTGCCATGCGCTGCCCGAGCGCTGGTACACCATGGGCGCCATGCTCGCGGGGGCCAGTTGTTTGCGCTGGGTCACACGGCTCACGGGCACTGCGGATGAGCAGACGCTGCTGGATCTGGTGCAGGCGCACCTGCCCATTTCAGCAAGCGTGCCTCCGAGCACACCGTTATTCCTGCCGTATCTCGCCGGCGAACGCACACCCCATAACGACCCGCTGCTGCGCGGTGGTTTCATGGGCCTGGGGCATGACTGCACGCCTGCCATGCTTGGCTACGCAGTGATGGAAGGCGTGGGCTTCGGCTTGCTCGACGCCTGGCGCGCGGTGCAATCGAGCGGTGCCGAGGTCAGCGCCTTTGCCCTGGTCGGCGGCGGCGCCCGCAGCGAATATTGGGCGCAGTTGCTGGCCAACATCCTCCAGCGCGAAGTGTTCACCCTGCACGGCAGCGAACTGAGCGCCTGCATCGGCGCGGCAAAGCTGGGGTTCCTCGCGATGGGGCAGGGCGCTGATTTACTGGCGGCGGGGATGCCGGTCAAGGCGCGCTACTTACCTGACCCGGCACAGCAACTGGTGCTTGAAGCGCGCTACGGCAAGTTTCAGGGGCTGCTGGCCGCAGCGAAATCTGTCGCGAGCAGGGTTCCTGTGATGAGTGGGCTGTGATGAGCGGGCTTCTGTGGTGAGCAGGTTTTTTTGTGGTGAGTGGGCTTCTGTGGCGAACGGGCTTCCTGTGGCGAGCGGGCTTGCCCCGCGTTGGGGTGCGAAGCGCCCCCGATCAAGCAAAACGCGGTGTACCTGATACGGCTCAGCGTCTGGTTTTGGGGCTGCTGCGCAGCCCAACGCAGGACAAGCCTGCTCGCCACAGGGAATCTGCGCTTAACTGAACGGCATTAGGGCAAGCCCGTTAGCCACAGGAAGCCCGCTCGGCACAAAAATTTCTTCGGCCACCATCCCATGTGTCACAACCAGGCAGCGTCCCATAACGAATAATCGCCAATATGCTCAACCAGCCCCGCCCGTAAAGGGTTGGCAATGATGTAGCGCGCCATTTTGCGGATATCTTCCTCGGCTCTTACTGCTCTATCGTGGTAACCACGTTGCCAGAACCTTTCGCGGCTGTTGCGGGATCGATTAATGCTCAAGGTGCTGCGAGACTTCGTCGCTCGCATCACCTCGGCAAGCGTTGAGTCGTTGAGGTTGAACAGCCAGTGAAAGTGATCCGGCATGACCACCCACGCCAACGAATTAACGCGGCCCGTTTCGTGGGCTCTTTTGAATTCGGTAACCAATAACCGGCCCAACCGAAAGTCCCGAAACAGAGGCAGGCGCTGATGCACCACTGCGGTGACAAGATAAGCACGTCCGGACTCCGAGTAGCGACCGCGACGCAGCAGGTGTGAGTTTGGTTGAAGAGACAATCCGTTGCTCCTTGCATGGATAAGAAACCTCCACGCTAGCAGCGCATTCGAAGCGGCGACGTTGACTACCGTGTCCCCATATTTCAACCAAACACCCAAACCCTTGTGGCGAGCGGGCTTCCTGTGATGAGCAGGCTGTGATGAGCAGGCTTCTGTGGTGAGCAGGTTTTTGTGGTGAGAGGGCTTCTGTGGCGAGCGGGCTTGCCCCGCGTTGGGCTGCGCAGCAGCCCCAATAAAAAACACCGCGGTCTGCCTGACAGATCGCGGTGTCTGGTTCAGGGCCGCTTCGCGCCCCAACGCGGGGCAAGCCCGCTCGCCACAGGAAGCCCGCTCACCACAGAAGCCCGCGAGTTATCGTTTTTGGCTAGTGAGTGCCCTGATAGATAAGATTTTCCGGATTGAAATGCTCCACCACGCTGCCCGGTTGCGGCAACCCCAGGATATGCCCCTTGATCTTGCCCACCACGTGCATTTCGCAGGGCTTGCAGTCGAACTTCAACGTCAGCACTTCATCACCGTGTATCAACTGCATCGGCGCCACTTTGGTTTTCACGCCCGTCACGCCCTTGGCCTGTTTGGGGCACAGGTTGAACGAGAAACGCAGGCAGTGCTTGGTGATCATCACCGGCACTTCGCCGGTTTCTTCGTGGGCTTCGAAGGCGGCGTCGATCAGCTTCACGCCGTGACGGTGGTAGAAGTCGCGGGCCTTCTGGTTGTAGACGTTGGCCAGGAACGACAGATGCGCTTCCGGGTACACCGGCGGCGGTGTGGTCTCGGCCTTGCGCCCGCCACGAGGGTGCGCGGCAACACGGGCAGCGGTGAGGGCTTCGATCACTTCACGGCGTAAGGCCTTGAGCTGCGAGTTGGGGATGAAGAACGCCTGCGGTGCATCCAGGGCGATATCGGTGGCGTGGTACTCGGTGGTACCGAGCTGGCCGAGCAGGTCACGCAGGGTGTCCAGCGCCTGTTCCGGCTTGTTGGCCACGCCAAACGGGCCGGGCAGGGTGATGCTGGCGCGGATGCCTTCTTCGCTGGTGGCAGTGACTTCAAGCTGTTCTTCGCGCAGACGGGCGACCCAGGCCAGGCCGATACGGCGTTCGGCCGAGGTCTTGAGCAGGGCCTGTTGCCAGTTGTGGTCCAGGTTGCGGTTCAGCGGATGGTGCGGGCGCAGCTGATGCAGGCCGGCGGGCATCTCGTTCGGCTCGACGCGGTAGCGGTAGCGCTTCTGCCCGTCTTCCTCGAACTCGCCCCTGGGCTCGGCGATGTTGGCGCGAAAGCCCACCACTTCACGCTTGACCAGCACATTGAGTCCGTCGCCGTTGGACAGCGGCTCATGGGTCACCACCTGCAAGTCGCGCTTGCCGGCCTTTTCCACGGTGCCCACCGGCAGGCCGGTGAAGGTCGGGGTGTCGAAGGCGCCGATGTCGATCTTGCGGTCGCTGACAAAGTAATCGGTGCTGCCCCGGTGAAAGGTCTTTTCCGGATCGGGCAGGAAGAAATGCACGGTACGCCCGCTGGACGCGCGCGCCAGATCGGTGCGGTCTTCGAGCACATCGTCCAGACGCTGGCGGTAATAGGCAGTGATGTTCTTCACATAGCCCATGTCCTTGTAGCGGCCTTCGATCTTGAACGAGCGCACGCCGGCTTCGACCAGGGCGCGGATGTTGGCGCTCTGGTTGTTGTCCTTCATCGACAGCAGGTGCTTTTCAAAGGCCACGACGCGGCCCTGATCATCCTTCAAGGTGTACGGCAGGCGGCAGGCCTGGGAGCAATCGCCACGGTTGGCGCTGCGGCCGTTCTGCGCGTGGGAGATATTGCACTGCCCGGAAAACGCCACGCACAAAGCGCCGTGGATGAAGAACTCAACGGCTGCCTCGGTCTCGTCGGCAATCGCGCGGATTTCCTGCAGGTTCAGCTCGCGGGCCAGCACCAGCTGCGAGAAACCGGCCTGATCGAGAAATTTGGCGCGGGCCAGGGTGCGGATATCGGTCTGGGTGCTGGCGTGCAGCTCGATGGGCGGGATATCCAGCTCCATCACGCCCAGGTCCTGCACGATCAACGCGTCGACGCCGGCGTCGTAGAGCTGATGGATCAGCGTGCGCGCAGGCTCCAGTTCGTTGTCATGCAGGATGGTGTTGATCGTGGTGAAGACGCGCGCGTGGTAACGATGGGCAAATTCCACCAATTGAGCGATATCGCTCACCTCGTTACAGGCGTTATGGCGGGCGCCGAAGCTTGGCCCGCCGATGTAGATGGCGTCGGCGCCATGCAGGATGGCCTCGCGCGCGATGGCGACATCGCGGGCCGGGCTGAGCAATTCAAGGTGATGCTTGGGCAAGGACATAGTTTTTTTAGTCAGGCTTGTCACGGTTGAGGCGCGCATTGTAGCCGTGAAATGCCTGACCGGCATCTACCGCAGGGCTGTCAGGCCTTGGCGGCCATGGCGGTGACTTCCACGCGCATGCCTTTGACGGCCAGTTCAGCCACGCCGACTGCCGCACGCACCGGCCATGGCTTGGCGAAAAAGCGCGTGTACACCGCGTTGAAAGCGGCGCGGTCGGCCATGTCGGTGAGGTAGATGGTCAGGTGCATCACCCGGTCCATCGAACTGCCGGCCTTCTCCAGCGCCACTTTCAGCGCTTGCAGGGTGCATTCGCTTTGCAGGGTGATGTCGCCCAGTTCCAGGCTGCCGTCGACGCGGGTCGGGATCTGGGTGGACACCAGGATGCCGTTGAAGCCGATAACGTCCGAGGAAATCGAGTCGGCGTCGGGATCAGGGGTGAAGGACAGGTCGTGATTGGCCATGGGCGCCTCTTGTTGGCAAAAAAACAGAGGCGCCATGGTCCCTGAAAAGCCCCGCCGGGGCAAACCCGGGCAGCCGTTCCGGGCGCTTATTTTGACGTCAATAAATAAACAGGCCAGCCGCTTAAAGTCGCGTATTTCGCGGCCGATAGCGGCATTGATACAACTGTTTATCCGCGCGCTGAGGGCACGTCATGTTCAACAAATCACTCAAGACAGAACTGGCGGCCAGGACGGCCGAAGTCACCGAGTACAAAGGACTGATTGCTGCGCTCGAGCGCTCCATGGCCGTGGTCGAATTCGATCTCAACGGCAAGGTGCTGCGCGCCAACGAAAACTTTCTGCGGACCCTGGGCTACAGCGCCGCGCAATTGGCCGGCAAGACCCACCGCGATTTCTGTCTGCCGGCGCTCACGGGCAGCCCGGCCTACGCCACGTTCTGGCAGGACCTCAGGGCCGGCAAGTTTGTGTCGGGCACCTTCAAACGGGTGGACGCAAACGGCAAGGTGATCTGGCTGGAGGCCAGCTACAACCCGGTGCTGGATGAGCGTGGCCAGGTGCTCAAGGTGGTCAAGTACGCCCTGGACGTCACCGCCAACGTTGAGCAGGAGGCCGCCACCCGCAGCAAACTGGTGGCGCTGGACCGCGCGATGGCCGTGATCGAGTTCGACCTCGGCGGCCAAGTACTGGACGCCAACCCCAACTTTCTCAACGTGATGGGCTATTCACTGGCAGAACTCAAGGGCAAGCATCACCGCCTGTTCTGCGAGCCGGCGCTGATCAACAGCAACGAATACACCGACTTCTGGCGTCGGTTGAACAACGGCGAGTTCTTCACCGGCCAATTCAAGCGCCTGGGCAAGCATGGCCGCGTGGTGTGGCTGGAGGCCAGCTACAACCCGGTGTTCGACAGCGACGGCAAACTGATCAAGATCGTCAAGTTCGCCAGCGACATCACCGAGCGGGTGGAGAAGTTCGAGGAAGATTCACGCGGCGCCTCCCGGGCCTATCACATCTCGTCCGAAACCGAGCGCTTCGCCGAGCACGGCACCCAGGTGATTCACGACACCGCCACGGAAATGCGCCGCATCGCCGAAAACATCGGCGCTTCCGCCAAGCTGGTGGGGCAGTTGGGCGAGCGTTCCGAGCAGATCACCGCCATCGTCAACACCATTCGCGGGATCGCCGACCAGACCAACCTGCTGGCGCTCAACGCCGCCATCGAGGCCGCGCGGGCGGGGGACCAGGGCCGTGGGTTCGCAGTGGTGGCCGATGAGGTCCGGCAACTGGCCGGGCGCACCAGCCGCTCCACCGCCGAGATTGCCGAAATGATCGGCATGATCCTTTCGGAAACCCGCGATGCGGTCTCCAGCATGAATTCCACTCAGGAAGGCGCGCAACGTGGCGTCAGCCTGGCCGACCAGGCCGGTTCGGTGATCCTGCAGATCCGCACCAGCACCAGCGACGCGGTGCAGGCGGTGAGCATGTTTGCCTCGAAACTGGACGAGTCGGAGGTGATTCCGAAGACCGCCGTGGGCTGGATGGGCTGATCAGCGTGTGCCAGTGAGGGCGCCTAGACCGGCTGCCTCACCGCGCGGCGTACCCATTCCACCTCGTCGCGCAGCTCCAGCACCTGCCCATGAAACCGCTCCAGCGCGGCATTGTGGCCAACGCTGATGAGGATCGTCTGCGGCAGCGTTGCCTTGAGCAACTGGTAGCAACGCGCTTCGTTGGCCGCGTCCATCGCCGCGCTGCTCTCGTCGAGAAACAGCACCGCCGGCCGCGCCAGCAGCGCACGCACAAAGGCGCAGCGCTGTTGCTCGCCGATGCTCAGGGTCTGCGCCCAGTCGCGCTCCTCGGCCAGTTGCGTGCCCAGGTGCGCCAGGTCGAGCTGGTCGAGGAACCGCTGTACCACCGCGTCCTGCTCGGCCGGTGCGGGGTTGGGGTACCAGAGGGTTTCGCGCAGGCTGCCCAGGGGCAGGTAGTTCTTTTGCGAGAGGGTGAGGGCGCGCTCACGGTCATAGGCGACCGACCCCGAGGCATGGTGCCAGAGCCCGGTGAGGGCGCGAATCAGGGTGGACTTGCCATAACCGGACGGCGCGCGGATCAGCAGGCTGTCGCCGGGCTTGAGCGCAAGGTTGAAGCCGCTGAACAGACGGCGGCCGTCCGGCAGCCAGATGTCCAGGTTGCGCACCTGCAAGCCGTCGTGCTGTTGCGTCAGCACGACGGCGGAATCGACCTTGACGTTATCCAGACGCTTCTGGAACCCGTGCAGCCGGTCGATCACCGACTTCCATTCGGCCAGCTCCGGGAACACGCCCACCAGGTAAGCCACGGCCGCATGCACTTCGCCAAAGGCGGCGCTGATCTGCGTCAGACGGCCAAGGGTAAAGACCCCGGCAAAGAACTGCGGCGCCATGATCAACATCGGAATCACCGTGGCGCTGCGCAGGTAGAACGTCGAGTAGCCCATGATCAGCTTCTGCTTTTTCACCAGCACCCAGAAATTCTGCAGGGCGGCTTCCAGGCGCTGATTGAAGCGCTGGTTTTCCACCGCTTCGCCACGGTATTGGGCCACCGAATCGGCGTTCTCCCGCAGGCGCATCAACGAAAATCGAAAATCGGCCTCGCGCCGTTGCTGCATGAAGTTCAGGTGAGGCAGGGCGCGACCGAGCCAGAAGGCGAAGCCGGTGCCCGCCAGCGCATACACCAGCGCCACCCACACCAACAGGCCGGGAATCACCAGGCCGCTATCGCCCAGGGGAATGCGGATCAGGTCGGAGGCCTGCCAGAGGATATTGAGGAACGAAAACAGCGACACCACGGCCGTCAGCAGCCCCAGGCTGAGCTTGAGCGACTTGATGATGAACAGGTCGATGTCTTCGGCGATGCGCTGGTCGGGGTTGTCGACCTCGGTTTCGCTCATTTTCAGCTTCTGGTAGCGCTGGCTGCCCAGCCACTGGTCGAGCGTGTTGCGCGTGGCCCAGCGCCGCCAGACGATGGTCAGCTTCTGCTGGAAGTGAAACGCCCCCACGGTGAACACGGCGAGGGCCACCTGCAGCAGGATGAACTGCCCCGTACCGAGCATGAAACCCGGGTAGTCCTTGGCCTGCAGCGCGTTATAAAAATGCAGGTTCCAGAAGTTGTTGAGGATATTGACGCCCACCAGGCACAGGTTCATCAGCACCGTGCCCAGCAGCAACCGCAGGGCCGGGTATTTCTGTTCCGAGGTCCAGAACGGTCGTGCCAGGCGCCAGAAATTGCGAAGTGTATGCATGGGGGCTGAAGATGTCCGGTCGTTGGCGACGTTGAGTTTGCAGGGGAGGGAGGATAGGATCCGCCAATGCTAATCGCTTGCATTCATAAGGGAAAGCCACAGGAGCATCGGTATCGAATTTCCAGAATGGCTCAAGCAGGCGTGGCCGCCGATTCAGCGGGTCATCCAGCTTGACGCGAATGACCAGCCTTTTCTCGCGCTGAGCCGCGTCGCCGAGCCGGCGTTGCTGCAGCCGGTGCTTGCCGAGTTCGCCCTGCGTTACCCCGGCGTCAACAACGCGGCGGTGGTGTCGCAGTGGTCGATGAACTACATGAGCATCGTGGTGCCGGCCACCCTGGCCTGCGTGCTCACCCGCGAGCAGGCCATCGACTTCTGGAGCGACGACAGCGTGTTGCGCCTGGACGCCGGTCAGCCGCTGGCGTTGCACTTTGCCACGCGCTTGCCAGCCCTTGCCGCCGCCGAGCGGGCCGACTACTTTTCGCGCTGGGTGCACGAGCACCTCGCGCCCCTGTTCGCCACCCTGGCGCTGGCCGGGGGCCTGGCGCCGAAGATCCTGTGGGGCAATTTTGTCGCGATCTGGGACGGTGCCTTCGCCCGGCTCGACCCGGACCTGTCCCGCCCAGGCTTTGCCGAAGCGCACCGCTGGCTGGAACCGGTCAGCGTCAACCACGGCCGCCTGAAATTGCGCGGCCTGCAACGCCAGGTGCCGTCGCCCGCCCCCGAGATTTGCCCGCAGCTGCCGCTGCGTCGGCATTGCTGCCTGCACTATCAACTGCACCCGCTGGTGGAAGGTGAACCGCTGGTGCTGTGCGAATCCTGCCCCAAACTGCACCGTTTGCCACTGGCCGAGCAGGTCAGTTACCTGCACTCGCTCTACGACTGAGCTTCCAGCGCCACGCCGGCTGCCAGCGGCGCCTCACTCAGGCGCCCGTGTTCGATGCGCAGCAGGCGGTCGGCGAGGCCGAAATACGCGTCGTCATGGGAAATCACGATCACCAGCTTGCCCCGTCCACGCAGGTCGGCCAGGATCCGCGTGTAGAAAAAGTGCTTGAACACCGGGTCCTGATCCGCCGCCCACTCATCGAACAGGTAGCACGGTCGGTCATCCAGATAGGCACTGAGCAACGCCAGGCGTTTGCGTTGCCCGGTGGACAGCGCCAGCGTGGTCAGGCGGCCCTGTTCGATCTGCACTTTGTGATCCAGTTGCAGGTGCACCAGGTAATCCTGCGCCTGCTGCACCAGCTTCGGGTTGTCGCCGTCGAACAGGTTTTCGAACAGGCAGAAGTCGGTGAAAATCGCCGAGAAGTGCTGGCGAAAATGGTGGTTGTCAGCGCTTGAAGACACTTGCTCGTCCAGCATCACCTCACCGCTCTCCGGGCGATACAGGCCGGTCAACAGCAGCGCCAGGGTGGTCTTGCCGCTGCCATTGCCGCCAGCGATGAACACCACTTCGCCGGCCTTCAAGGTGACGCTGATCGGCCCCAGGGTGAAATGCCCGTCCTCGCGCTCGCGGTAGTAGGTGTGGGTGACGTCACGGCACACCAGGCTGCGCACGCGCGTTGGCGCGAAGGTTTCCAGGCTTTCCTCGGCGCCGTGCATCTGGCCCTCGAGCGCGCGGATCTTGTTCAGCGCAACGCTGGCGCGGCCCAGGGTCGGCACCGCGTGCATCAGTTCCGAGAGCGGCGTGATCATGTACAGAATCGCGAGGATATAGCCTGTCACCAGGCTCACGCTCAGGTCGATAAAGCGCGGCGCCACGAACAGCACCACGCCGATCAGCAGGTAGAACACCGCGTTGCCCCAGTTGAGCACCACCGCGTAAATGCTCATGCCACGCACGAAGTCGCGCCGGTACTGCTGGCTGGTCGGCAGCAGCAGGCGGCTGAAAAAGTGCTGGCGACGCGGATGGTTCAGCTGCAGCTCCTTGCTGCCATCGGTGAGCAGCCGATAGTGCTCGAACAACTGGTCCTTGAGCTCGCGCGCGCGGGAGATCGAGGTCAGCGCCTTGCGCTGCGGCCAGTTGAAACTCAGGCTGCCGAGCACGATCAGCAACACCGTGAGGCCCAGCAACGGCAGGCTCAACCAGCCCAGGTAACCGAGGCAGGCGAGGATGATCCCGCCGTTGACCAGCAGCACCGGCACCAGCTCCACCGCCTGGCTGATGGTTTGCGTGTCGTCGGTCAGCACCGCCAGCAGCCGGTGTTTGCCCAGGCGCTGCAATTGCGCGTAGGGCGTGTCGATCAGTTTGGCGCTCAGGTGCAGGCGCATATCGTTGACCGCCGCCTGGCCCAGGCGCAGCAGGCTGATGTCGGAAATGATCCGTGACACCGCCACCAGCAGCACCAGCGCGCCGAAGTACAGGCCGTCCATCGGGCGCAACTGGTCGAACACCGTGAGGCTGTGGTTGATCATCGCGATCAACCCGGCCGCCGCGAGGCCGCAGGCCAGCCCGGTCAGCGTTGCTACCAGCAGGGCGCGCCACGAGCGCTTGGCCATGAGTATCAGCAAATCCATTCAAACTGCTCCGTCTGTCGCCAGGGCCGCAAGGCCGGCCGCCAGCTGTTGATGCACCGAGGGTTGCGCAAGGATGTTCAAGTGCTGCGCCTGCACCACTTCACGGGTGTACGCGCCGCTGCTTAACTGTTGCCACTGCGGGTCGGCAAAATCCGCCGCGCCCAGCGTGGCGTCCGCCCACCACACCTGCACCGGGCAGTGCAGCCGTGGCGGCTGGAAGCTGGCGAGCAACTGGCGGGTCTGTTGCTGATGGCCAAGCCGCGTGTGCAGGTGTTCCCAGCTGTCGCCGTCGAGCTGCAGACCTTGCTGCTGCGCCCATTGCGCGAGGGCGGGCAGGCGCTGCGCGGCGGGCAGGGCAGCCAGTTGTGCGGTCAACTCGGCCAGCGCCTGCGCCGGTAAGCCGCGCAGTAGCGCCTGGCTGTTGGCCGTGAGCGCCTGCGTGGCGTCGGCCAGCAAGGTCTCGATGCTGTCTTCATCGGCGCTGCGCGCGTACTGCGAGTCGAGGATGCCGAGAAACGCCACCTGTTCGCCGCACCGCTCCAGCTGCGCTGCAGCGGTGATCGCCAGCAGCCCGCCGAGGGAAAAGCCCAGCAAGTGATAGGGCCCGTGCGGCTGCTGAGCACGCATGTACTCGATATAGCGCGCCGCGAGCCCTTCGATATCGCCGCCGTCCACCGTGTCGTCGTCACCCAGTTTTTGCAACCCCCACAGTTGCCAGTGCGGCAGATGGGGCAGCAGCGCGCGGTAATCCTGCACATGCCCGGTGGACGGGTGAAAACAGAACAGATTCGCCCCTGCGCCCGGCGCCGACAGGCGCACCAGTGGCGACAGCTTGAATTCGGCCTGCACCAGTGCGGCAAAGGTCGCCACGCTCGGTGCATTGAACACCGCGTTCACCGTAACCGGCGCCGCCAGTACCGTCTGCAGGCGGCTGGCCA
Organism: Pseudomonas sp. Leaf59; assembly: GCF_920984685.1. Lineage (NCBI taxonomy): Bacteria > Pseudomonadati > Pseudomonadota > Gammaproteobacteria > Pseudomonadales > Pseudomonadaceae > Pseudomonas > Pseudomonas sp. Leaf59. The sequence goes on from NZ_CAKLBR010000001.1 coordinate 97,834, forward strand.
GGCTGACCGCCGCCAACGAATGCCCGCCCAAGGCAAAGAAATCATCTTCGATGCCCACCCGCTCCAGGCCCAGCACCTGCGCCCAGGTCTCGGCCAGCAGCGCCTCCAGCGGCGTGCGCGGCAATGCACCGCCGACGCCGCCCTGCACCTGATCGGCCCATTGCTGCAGGGTCTTGCGGTCGAGCTTGCCGTTGCCCATCAGCGGCAACGCCTCGACGATGCGCAGGCTCGGCAGCATGTAGTCCGGCAGGCGGTCCTGGGCCTGGCCATGCAATTGCGCCACGCTCACCGAGTGCCCCGGCGCCAGGGTCACGAAGGCAAACAGTTGCGGGCCCAGTTCACCCTTGGGCAGGCACTCCACCGCCGCCTGGGCCACGCCCGGCAGGCCGGCAAGCTGCGCCTGGATCTCGTCAAGCTCGATGCGAAACCCGCGCACCTTGACCTGGCGGTCGCTACGGCCGGTGATTTCCAGGCTGGCGTCGTGGCGATAGCGCGCACGGTCGCCGGTGCGGTACAGCCGCTCGCCGTCGCGCTCGATAAAGCGCTCGGCGGTGTGGGGCGCGTCGAGATAGCCGCGCGCCAGGTGCGGCCCGGCGATATACAGTTCGGCGTGCTGCCCCGGCGCCGCGAGTTGCTGCTGTTCATCCAGCAGATACAAACGCATGCCGTCGAGCCGATCATCCAGCGGCAGGCGGCGGTAGTCACAGGCCGGGTCCAGCCTGTGCATGGCCACGCCGACGGTGGCTTCCGTCGGCCCGTAGTGGTTGAACAGCGTCAGCGTCGGCGCGAACTGGCGGATCGACTGCAGCAGGCGCCGCGAACAGCTCTCGCCGCCGAGGATCAGTTGCCTGCGCGGCAGCACGGCTGCGCTTTGTGCGTGCATCAGCCAGGCATCGAGCAGCGACGGCACGATTTTCAGATGGTCGACCGGGTACTGCGCCTGCCAGGCGGCCCAGGCTTGGGCGTCCATCGCGGTGGTCTTGTCCAGCAGGTGCAGTTCGCCGCCGCTGAGCAAGGCGGGAAACAGCAGGGTGTAACCCAGGTCGGCGGCCAGGGAGGTGACCACGGCGCTGCGTTCGCCGGCTTGCAGCTGCAGGCGCGCGGCCACGCTGGAGACATAACTGGCCAGTTGCGCGTGCTCGACGATCACGCCCTTGGGCACGCCGGTGCTGCCCGAGGTGAACAACACATAGGCCGCATCCGTGGGCAGCACGTCGTCGCCCAGGTCGGTCATGGGCGCCTGTTGCCACACGGCGGTGTCGCGCAGGTCGAGGCTGCCCATCGACGCCAGCAGCGGCGCGCTGCCGGCGGCCCCAGTCAGCACAAAGCGCGGCTGCGCCTGTTGCAGGATCGCCAGGGAGCGTTGCGCGGGCTGGTGCACGTCCAGCGGCACAAAGGCCGCGCCGCTCTTGAGCACGGCGAGCATCGCCAGCACCATCGGTGCCGAACGGTCCAGGTACAGCGCCACGCGGTCCTCACGGCCGATGCCCTGGCTGCGCAGGTAATGCGCCAATTGGTTGCTGCGCGCGTGCAGCTCGGCGTAGCTCAGGTGCTGGTGCGGATCGCGCAGGGCCAGGTGTTCGGCAAAGCCTGCGGCGCAGGCGTTGAAGCGCGCCGGCACGCTGGCGAATGGCGGCGTGACGCGCTGCTGGCGTGCCGCGAGTGTCGCCGCAAAGCCCGGCGCCGCCAGCGACAGTTCGCCCAGCGGGGTGGCGGGGTGGGCGAGGGCGTCCAGCAGCAGCGATTGCAGTTGTTCCAGCAGGGTTGCAGCGGCCCGGGTGCTGTAACGGTTGGCCTGATGGCAGAGCGTCAGGCGCTGATCTTCGGCGATCAGCAGCAGCTCCATGCCGGCCGGGATTGCACACACTTCCAGCACCTTGAACGGGCTGGCGGGCGCATCCAGCGCCGGGCTCCACTGGAAACCATAAGGTGACGCGATGTCGGCCGGCGAGTATTCCTGCCATTCGCCGACGTCCTCACAACGTCTTTGCAGCGCCGCCAGGGCCTCGCCGAACGGACGCTCCAGCGCCGGCTGCCACGGCAGCGGCAGGGCCTTGGCGAACAATCCCCAGCAGTCGGCCAGTTCTTCGTAGTCGTCACGGCAGTCATGCACCCAGTTAAGGGTGAGAGCCGGGCTGTCAGTGGCGCTCAACCGCTGCAACAGCACGCCCCAGGCGGCCATCAGCAGGTGTTCGGCGGGGGCGGCCTGGGCGTGCAACGCAGCGATCAACGCGGGGTCGAGCATCACGCAGGTGGTCAGCGGCGTGTCGGCCTTGTCGCTGCGCACTTCGCGGTACAGCAGCTCGGTGCCGGCCTGTTGGCCCAGGGCCAGATCGGCCCAGTACTGGCGTCCCTGCGCCGCGTCGTCATCCGCCTGCAGGTCGTGAATCCAGGCGCTGTACTGGGTGTAGGTCATCGCCTCGGCGTCAGCCAGCGGCGGCTGCGCCAAATCCAGTGCCTGCGCCGAACCCAGCGCCTGCGCCAGGCGCAGCAGCGTGCCACGGTCGGCCGCCAGCGCGGGCAGTTGCAAGGTCACCCGTTGCACCTCGGCGTCCAGCGCCTGCACGTCGATGCTGACCACGCTTGCGGCGGCGACGCGTTGCAACGGCACCTGCATCCCCGGCTCGGGCCGAGTGTGCAGGCGCAATGCGTCATGCACCTGTGCCAGCGTCGCCAGCCGCTCACGCAACTGCGCCAGCGCGGTGGCGCCACGCACCTCCAGCACCAGACGGGCCGGCGGCGCATTCGCCAGCCATTGGCTGCGTTGCTGTGGCGACAGGGCGAACGCTGCTTCGTGGTTGCTCATGGCTGTTCCCCCAGTTGTTCGCGGTTCATCATCTGCCCCATGGCCACGCAGATTTTGCGCTCGCCTTCAAACGGGTCGCGGGCATGGGCCACCAGCATATTGTCGAGCATCACCATGTCGCCCTTGTGCCAGGCAAAGCGCACCGCACAGGCCTCGTACGCGGCGCCGATCACGTCCATTACCGCGTCTTCGATCACGCTGCCATCGCCGTAATACACGTTGCGCGGCAGGTTGCCGGCGCCGAACAGGTTGATCAGGTTGCTGCGCACCTCCGGCTCCAGGCAGGCGCTGTGGTGCAACTGCACCTGGTTGAAAAACGACGCTTCGCCGGTGTCCGGGTGCGCCACAATCGCCGGGCATTGCTGGGCGATCTTCAGGTTGTCCGCACCCAGCCACTCCCACTGCATGCCCGCTTGGCGGCACTGACGCTCGACCTCTTCGCGCTGCTCGGTCTTGAAGAAGTCCTGCCAGCGCACGTCCAGCTTGTCGGTGAAGTGCCGCACATACAAAAGGCCCAGGGCCTTGAAGCGCTCGACGATGTCCGGCGGCAACTGCGCCAGCACCTGGCGGCAGTCGACGATCGGCGTGCAACCGCCCCGTGGCGCCGGGATCTCGCAGAAGAACCACTGCTTGCGCGGCCATTGCGCCATGTGCGAGCTCTCGTTGTGGAACAGGATCATGTGCTGTTCCGGGTACGGTGTGGAGTGGTAGATATTCTTGCCGGATTTATTCTTCGGCAGGTCGCCGTAGGTGCCGTACAGGTCCCGCTCGATGGCCTGGGCGAACTGCTCGAAAGCGGCGGCATCCGGCAGGTTGAACCCGCGAAACAGCAGGCCGCCGTGGGTGCGCAACTGCGCATTGATCCACTCGCGCGCCTGCACCGCCCAGTGCACCGGGTCGAGGTCTGCCAGCAACGGTTCGATCACCAGCGGCAGCGGTTGCGCCTCGCCCAGGGTGCGGGTGCGCACCTGTTCGTGGGCCAGTTGGCTGACGGCGGTGGCGCGGGTGTTCTTCAGCTTGCTCATCTTCGACTGCTTGCGCTCGCTGCGCGCTTGGGTCTCATCGATGGCCGCCGGGGCGTCCGCGTGCAGGCGCCACGTCCAGTCCTGCAACGTCAGGCTGTCGAGCAGTTGCGCAAAGCCTTGCTCCAGGCGTTCAACGGTGTGCGCCTGCAATACGCTGGTGCGATACACCCAGCGCACCTGCAGGCCGCTGTCGTCTTCCTCGACAAACACGGCCAGGTCGAACTTGCTGGTCTGCTGCTGCGGCGCCAGGTGTTCCACCGCCAGGTCCGCCAGGCTGGCCGTGCCCTGCGGGGTGTTCTGCATCACGAACAGCACCTGCACCAGCGGGTTGACGCCCGGAGTGCGCGGCGGTTGCAGCGCCTCCACCAGCTTGTCGAACGGCACCTGCTGGTGCTGGAACGCGGCCAGGCAATCCTCGCGCAGGCGTTGCAGGCGGCTGTCGAAGGTATCGCCGGCATCCAGCCGTGCGCGGATCGGCAGCACGTTGACGAAGAAACCGATCAGGTTTTCCAGCGCCGCCTGCTCGCGGTTGGCCAGGTCCGTGCCGACGATAAAGTCATTGGCGCCGGTGGCCCGCTGCAACAGGCTGTTGAACGCATTGAGCAACAGCATAAACAGCGTCGCCTTGTGGGCCTGGGCATACGCCTTGAGCACCTGGGTCTGGGCCGGGGTGAAATGCTGGGTCAACAGCGCGCCTTGATAATCCGGCTGGGCCGGACGCGGCGCATCCAGCGGCAACGGGATCAGCATCGGCGCGCCGTCGAGCTGGCGCCGCCAATAGTCGATGGCACGCGCCAATTGGCGCTGTTGCGCTTCACTGCGCTGCCACTGGGCGTAATCGGCGTACTGGATCGGCAACGCGGTAAACACCGGCGTGGTGCCGCTGGCGTAGGCCTGGTAACCGGTGATCAATTCCTGAATCAGGATGCCCATGGACCAGGCGTCCGTGGCGATATGGTGCAGCACCAGTTGCAACACATGGTCATCTGCGCCCAGGTGCAGCAAATGCGCGCGCAGCATCGGCGCCTGCTGCAGATCAAACGGCTGCGCCGACTGTTGATCGATCACTGCCTGCAGGGCTTGCGGCTGTACCGTGAGCGGCGTGAGGTCGAGCGTCGGCGCGGGATGGATCACCTGGCACGGCTGGTCGCCGTGCAAGTCAAAGCGGGTGCGCAGCGATTCATGCCGTTCCAGCACCCGCTGCAACGCCTGTTGCAAGGCGGCGATATCCAGTGCGCCACGCAGGCGCACCACGCTGGACATGTTGTAGGCCGCGTTCGGCCCCTCGAAACGGTCGAGGAACCACAGCCGTTGCTGGGCGTAGGACAGCGCCAGCGGTCGGTTGCGCGACACCGGCACGATCTCGTCCTCGTCGGCCACCTGGGCCTGTTGATCCACCACCTGCGCCAGGTGCTCAAGGGTGCCGCCTTCGAACAGCACGCGCAGCGGCAGGCTGACGTTCAAGCGGCGGCGAATGCGCGAGAGCATCTGCGTGGCCAGCAGCGAGTGGCCGCCAATGGCAAAGAAGTCATCGTGCACGCTGACACTGGGCACGCCGAGAATGGCCTGCCACAGCTCGGCCAGCACTTTTTCGGTCGGGGTGCGGGGGGCAATCGACACGCCATCGGCGGCTGCGGCCTGGGGCACCTCCAGCGCGGCGAGAGCCCGACGGTCGACCTTGCCGTTGGCATTCAGCGGAAGCTGCGCCAGTTCCACCCAGCGCGCCGGCACCATGTAGTTGGCCAGTTGCGCGGCCAAATGGGCGCTCAGGACCGACTGCGCATCGCCATCAAAAGCGCTGTCGAGCACATGGAACGCCACCAGTTGCAGCGCACCACGGGCATCCGGCAGGGCCAGCACTGCTGCGCTCTGCACGGCCGGGTGCTGCATCAGGCGGTTTTCGATCTCGCCCAGTTCGATGCGATGGCCACGAATCTTCACCTGCTGATCGCGCCGGCCCAGGTATTCGAGCACGCCATCGGCGCGCAGGCGGCCGATATCGCCGCTGCGGTAGAGGCGCGCGCCCGGCTCGAACGGATGGTCAACGAAGGCTTCGCGGGTGCGTTGCGGGTCGCGCAGGTAGCCACGGCCGACGCCGACGCCACCGATGCACAGTTCGCCCGGCACGCCGATGGGCACGCTGCGCAGCGCGCTGTCGAGCACAAACACCTGGTTGTTCGCGGTCGGTCGGCCAATCGGCATGTGCAGGCAGTCAGCGTCCGGTGCCTGGGTGATCGGGTAAAACGCCACGTCATCCGAACACTCGGCAGGGCCGTAGGCGTTCATCAACGGGATCGTCGGGAAGCGCGCAAACCAGTCCCGGGCCAACGCCGGCGGCAGTGCCTCGCCGGTCGGCAGCAGCCAGCGCAAGCTGGGCAGGCGGTGCTCGTCGCGGGCTTCCTGCAACAGGCCGCGAATCAGCGCGGGCACGGTTTCCAGCAGGGTCAGCTGCTGCGCTTGCACCGCATCGAGCAAGGCCTGCGGGTCATGGGCCTGGGCGTCCGGCAGGATATGCACGGTGGCGCCCACCAGCGGCGCGGCGAGGAACTGCCATACGCAAATATCGAACGCGGCGGAGGCGGTCTGGGCGATGCGGTCGTGTTCGCACAGGCCCAGGGCCGGCACCTTGCCAAAGATGTTATTGAGCATGCCGCGCTGTTCCACCATCACGCCTTTGGGCGTACCGGTGGAACCCGAGGTGAAAATCACATAGGCCAACTGGTCGGGGTTGTGCGCGTAAGTCACCGCGGGCCGGGCCTCGCCTTGCCACAGCGTTTGCGCAACCAGGCAGGTCGGCTGCTTGAGCACCTGCGGCAGCACGCCCTCCAGCACGCCGCTGGCGCTGTCGCACACCAGTAAAAGCGGCGCTTCGCCCAGGTTCAGCAGCTCGGCCAGGCGCGCGGCCGGCTGCTGGATGTCCAGCGCCTGGAACGCGGCACCGGCCTTGAGCGTGCCGAGCATCAGGGTCAGCAAGCTCAGGCCGCGCTCGGCAAACAGCGCCACCAGGGTTTCCGGGCCGGCACCGGCGCTGTGCAGAGCATGGGCGACGGCGTTGGCGCGGCGGTCCAGTTCGGCGTAGGTCAGGGACTCCTGCCCGTGCACGGCGGCGATCTGCTGCGGCCGGCGGCGCACCTGCTCGGCGAACAAGGCGGCGTAACCCTCGGTCAGCGGGAAGTCGACCGCGCTGCGGTTCCACTCCACCTGCAGTTGCTGACGCTCGGCGGGCGCCAGCATGTGCAGGCTGCCCAGCGTTGCCTCGGGGGCCTCGAGCATGCTTGACAACAACTGCACCAGGTGCCCGAGCATGCGCTGCACGCTGTCGGCGCTGAACCGCTGGCTGTCATAGGACAGGCGAATGCCCAGGCGGTCGCCGGGGTACAGCACCACGGTCATCGGGAAGTTGGTGTGCACGCGGTCTTCATAGATGTCGATGCTGAAGGCGTCCAGCTGCACGCTGCTGATGTCCAGCGGCGCGTTTTCGAACACCACCAGGCTGTCGAACAGCTGCTGCCCGCGCGGCACGCCGCTGCTGCGCTGGATATCCACCAGCGAGGCACTTTCGTGTTCACGCAGCCGCGCATTGTGCGACAGCAGCGCCTGCAACCAGCCGGCGACCGGCGCTTCGGGGTCGACGTCGAGGCGCAGCGGCAGGCTGTTGATGAACAGCCCGACCATTTCCTCGACGCCGGCAAGCTCGGTGGGGCGACCGGCCACGGTGACGCCGAACAGCACGTCGCGATTGCCGCTGTAGCGCGACAACAGCAAGGCCCAGGCGCCCTGGATCCAAGTGTTGGGCGTCAATTGGTAGTGCTGGCACAGCTGCTGCAACCGTTGGGTCTGGCTGATGCTCAGGGTCTGGTCGAGGTCGCCGACCGCTTCCGGTGCTTGTTCCGCGCGGGCCAGGGCGCTGTCCAGGTGCAACGGCGTGGGCTCGCTGAAACCGGCCAGGTCCGCTTGCCAGAATGCATGCGCGGCGGCCATGTCCTGGCGTTCCAGCCAGCTCATGTAGCCGCGGAACGAGCGAAAGCGCGGGCGCGCCAGCGGTTCCTGATGCACAACCGCCTGATAGATCGCCAGCAGGTCCTCCATCAACAGGCCGAAGCACCAGGCATCGGTGAGGATATGGTGGAAGCTGCGCACCACGGCGAATCGGCGCTCATCGAGCTGGAACACGCGCAGGTGCGTCAACGGCGCCACGGCCATGTCGAAACCCTGCACGCGCTGGGCCTCCAGCGCCTGGTCCATGGCCAGGCGTTGCTGCGCATCATCCAGGTGCCGCAGGTCCTGCCAGTCGAACGCCGGCGCGGTGTGGCGGTACACGCACTGCAACGGCTCGTGGTCGTCCTGCCACCGGAACGCGGTGCGCATCATCGGGTGGCGGTCGAGGAAGACCTGCCAGGCCGTTTCCATGGCCGCGCGTTGCAGCACGCCGTCCCAGCTGTAACGCTGCTGCATCAGGTAGATGCCGCTGTGGGGCTGCAGCAGGGTGTGCAGCAGCATGCCCTGTTGCATCGACGACAACGGGTAGACGTCTTCGAGGTTCGACCAGTCCAGCGGCTCGGCGGCGAGGGTTGCGGCTTGCCGGTGGCACAGCGGGAAGGCGTCGCTGTGGGGACGCAGCTCAGGCGCGGCCGCAAGTGCAGCAAGGCTTGCCAGGCGCTCGGCGAGTGGCGCGGTCCAGTCGGCGGCCAAGCGGCCTTCGCAGCGCAGGTGCAGTTGGCCGTCCTGCCAGTGGGCTTCGACGCGCAGGGCATGGGCCGTGGTCGGCGGCAGGTCGGCGGCGGTGACCTGCGCCAGCGCGCCGTGGGCTTCGCGGTGGCTGTCGAGGTCGCCGCGCCAGTGAATCGCGATATCCGCCGTGGGCAGATCGCGCAGCGGTTCCTGCAGGTAGGTGTTGTCCGACAGGTAGCGCAGCACGCCATAGTCGGCGCCGTGTTGCGGGTAGGCACGCAGTTGCGCGGCCACGGCGTGCAGGCGTTGCAGCGCGGTGACGGCGTCGGTGTGCAGGAACACCGGCACCGGCAGGTCCAGCGCACCGATGATGCGTTGCGGCTCAAGATCGGCGAGGGCGATGGGCGACTGCACCGGCAGGCGCTCAATGGCCGGACGCGCAGCGTACAGCTCCAGCGCCAGCAGGCCGTTGCCGCACTGTTCGGCCACGGCGGTGGCCAGCAGGCTGTTCCAGTCCAGGTGCAGCACCTCGGCCAGGCGTTTCAAGGCGCCGGAGGTCTGGCTGCTCAGGCTGTGTTCGATCACCTGGCTCGGTTGCTGGCTGGCGGGCAGTTGCAGCGTGTCCATCCCGGCAAATTGCAGCCAGTGTTCCCAGGCGTCATCGAGGGCATCGCTGTGGGCGTGGTCTTGCTGATGGCGCGCCCAGGGGGTGAAGTTGCCGCCGTGATAGGACAGCCGCACCGGCCGTTGCAGGCGCAACTGGCTCAGCGCCAGATTGAGGTCGGTGAGCAACAACGGCCACGAGGCGTCGTCCACGCACAGCGGATGCGCGGCCAGCAGCAGGTGCGCGTCGCCCAGCAGGCTGGCGTGCAGGCTTTGCCCGGCGTGCAGGTCCAGCGCGTCGACCGCGGCCTGGGCCAGGGCCTGCAACTGGTGCGGCAGGTATTCGCCGCTGCTGATCGCGGCCGCCTTGGGCGCTGCCAATACGCGCTGCTGCCAGTCCGCGTCGAACCCCAGGCGCAGGGCCTGATGATGCTGCTGCAAGGCGCCCAGGGCCTGGCCGAGCAAGGCACGGTCCAGCGGCTGCGCCAGGGCCACGCAGCGCCAGGTGGCGGTCAGCGGGCCCTGTTCCAGACGCGCGCGCTGGCCGGCGCCGAGGGGCAGCGCATAGCCGTCGGCTTGCTGCTGCGCCACGGTGTGGCTGGCATCGGCGCCGAGCACACGGGCGATGTCGGCGACGGTGCGGTTCTCGAACAGTTGCCGTGGGGTGAGCTTGAGGCCTTGCTGGTTGGCCCGCGCGATGATCTGCAGGTTCAGAATCGAATCGCCGCCGATGGCGAAGAAGTTGTCGTTGACCCCAACCTGTTCGCGCTTGAGCACGTCCTGCCAGATTGCCGCCAGCAGGCGTTCGACGTCGTTGCGCGGCGCCACATAATCGGCGTTGTCGTCGCGGGTGGCGTGGGGCAGTGGCAGGCGTTGCACATCGACCTTGCCGTTGCGCGTCAGGGGCAGTTCATCAAGGGTGATGAAGTGCGCCGGCACCATGTAGTCCGGCACGCGGCTGCTCAGGTCGTTGCGCAGCTTGAGCGCCGACAGTGACTGGCGGGCCACCAGATAGGCGACCAGACGCAGGCTGCCTTCCAGCTCGAGCGCGCGCACCACCACCTGTTCGATCAGCGGCGACAGGCGGCGGATCTGCGCCTCGACTTCGCCCAATTCCAGGCGATTGCCGCGAATCTTCACCTGACTGTCAACGCGGCCGAGGAACGCCAGTTGTCCGTCAATCAGCCAGCGCACGCGGTCGCCCGTGCGGTACCAGCGCTGTTGGCGGGCATCCAGGTGGAAGCGTTCGGCGGTCAGGTCGTCGCGGTGCAGGTAACCACGGGCGAGGGCGCCGCTGATCAGCAGTTCGCCGCTGATGCCGGTGGCCACGTCGCGCCCCTGGGCGTCGACTACGCGCAGTTGGCGGTTCGGCAGCGGCCGGCCGAGGGCAATGCGTGGCTGGCCCGCCGTGAGTTCGGTGGCAATCGCACCCACCGTCGCCTCGCTCGGCCCATAGTGGTTGAACACCCGCAGGCCGGGCGCCAGCGCGTTGACCTGAGCCAGCAGCGCCGGGCTCAGGGCGTCGCCGCCAAACACCAGCAGGGCCGTGGGCAGCAACCGCGCATCCGGCAGTGCCTGCAACAGCCCGCTGAGGTGGCTCGGGGTGATTTTCAGCACGTCCACCGGGAACTCGCTGAACAGCTGCGCCAGGGCCAGCGGGCTGAAAGCGCTCTCGTCATCCACCAGCAACAGGCTCGCGCCGCTGCACAGCGCGCCGAACAGCTGGGTGTGGCCGAGGTCGGCGGCAATGCTCGACAGCAGGCCATAACGCGCGGCGGCGGGCGGCTGCAGCACGCTGTGCACCGCGCTCAGGTAATCGACGATGGCGCGGTGTTCGACCACCACGCCCTTGGGCGTGCCGGTGGAACCGGAGGTGTAGATCACGTAGGCCGCGTCATCCAGGCGGTGGGAAACCACTGGCGCGCTGGCGGGCTGGGCGGCAATCGCTTCGGCCTGTGCGTCCAGACACAGCAGCGGCGTGTGCTCACCCAGGCGCGTCAGCAGGGGCGTTGCCGTGGCGCCGATCAACAGCGCGGCGCGGCTGTCCTGCAGCACGTCGGCCAGGCGTCCGGCGGGTTGTTTGAGGTCCAGCGGCAGGTAGGCGGCGCCGGCCTTGAGGGTGGCGAGCACGGCGATCACAAAATCGGCGCTGCGCTCCAGCGCCAGCGCCACCAGGCTGTGACGGCCGATGCCCTGGGCGCACAGATGCTGGCTAAGGCGGTTGGCGCGCTGGTCGAGTTCGCCGTAGCTCAGCACACCGTTGCGGTCGCGCAGCGCCGGTTGCTGCGGTGCGGCGGCGGCCTGCTGTTCAACGCGCTGATGCAGGCACAGGTCGGGCACCGCAAGCGCCACACCGCGCCCGAGGGCTTGCAGTTGCTCGCGCTCCTGCGTACCCAGCCAGTCGAGATCCGCAACCCGGCACTGCGGCTGCGCGGCCATGGCCAGCAGCACCGTGCGCAATTGCGCCGACAGCAGGGCGATTTCCTCGTCGCTGAAACGGCTGCGGTTGTAGCTGAACAGGTAATGCAGCTGCTCGCCCGGCACCACGATCAGCGACAACGGGAAATGGTTGCGCCCCTGGGTCAGGGTCAGGCCATCGCTTGCGTGCTCGCGGTTCGGGTCGGCGAAGCTCAGGCCACCGGCGTCCTGGTTGAGCGCATCGGTCACCGGGAAGTTCTCGAACACCAGGATCGAGTCGAACAGCGCCTGCTCGGCGGCGATGCGGCTCATCGACTTGAGTTTGCCCAGCGGCAGATAGGCGTGGTGGCGCAGGTCGCTGTTGGCTTGCTGCAACTGTTGCAGCCAGTCCACCAGCACCGGGCCTTCGGACCATTGCACGCGCAGGGGCAGGGTGTTGATGAACAGGCCGACGGTGCTGTCGATGGCGGCCAGGTTTTCCGGGCGACCGGCCACAGTGACGCCGTAGATCACGTCATCGCGCCCGGCGTGCTGGCCCAGCAGCAGCGCCCAGGCGCCCTGGATCAAGGTGTTGAGGGTCAGGTGATGGCGGCGGGCGAACTGCGCCAGTTGCTCGGTTTCCTCGATGCTCAGGCGGTGTTCGCGTTCGGCGCACGGCGCGTCGGCAGGCGGGGCCAGGCGCAGGCCGAAGTCGGGCAGCGGGGTCGGTTCGCTGACATCCTGCAACTGCCCGCGCCAGAAGCTTTCGGTGGCGGCCATGTCCTGCTCGGCCAGCCAGGCGATGTAGTCGCGGTAGGCGCGGGTCGGCGGCAGATTGGCCGGGCGGCCGTGGGCGTGTTCGTAGTAGAGCGCCAGCCATTCCTGGATCGCGATGCCCACGCTCCAGCCGTCCATGATGATGTGATGGAAGGTCCAGATCAGGTGCCAGCGCTGCGGTTCGAGGCGCACCAGGGCCAGGCGCATCAGTGGCGCGTCGTTCAGCTCCAGCGGTTCGGCGCGTTGTTCAAGGGCCAGTTGCGGCAGGGCGGTGTGGCTGTCGCTGCGGCCCTGCCAGTCGAGTTCGCTCAACGGCAGGTTCAGCTCGGACTGCACCACTTGGTAGGCATCGTCGAGGTATTCCCATAGAAACGCGCTGCGCAATACCGCGTGGCGTTGCATCAGGGCCTGCCAGGCGGCGCGAAACGCCGGCAGTTGCAGCGGGCCATGCATGTCCAGGCTCAGTTGCTGGTAGTACACCCGCGAATCGGGCTCGACCACGCTGTGAAACAGCAAACCGTGCTGGGTCGGCGACAGGGAGTAGATGTCTTCGATGTTGTTCATGGTTGTGCGATCCATTTCAAATGCTTGGAGAGAACGGCGCGCCGTTCTCAGGAATTCGGTTTGCTCTTGAGCTTGCCCAGCAACGTGTCGAGGGACTTCTGATTAAGTGCCTTGGCCAACGGAAAGTCGGACGGCATCAGCGCGCCCGCCTGCGGATCGAGGCAATGCTCGAGCAGCGCTTGCAGGTGCGTCAGCAGGCGCGCGGGCAGGTCGCGGTCGGCCTCGGCGCTGATGCTGTGCCAATGCAGCTGCAACACGCCGTCCTCCAGCCACGCCACCACTTCACGGGCATGGCTCACACGGTTGGCAGGCGCAACCTCCGCCGGCGCCGCCAGGGTGCTGGCGCGCAACCAGCCGGCTGGCGCTTGCTCATGGCCCAGGTAGTTGAACAGCACGTCACCGTTGCCGGCCGGCAGCGCACCGCGCAGGCGCAGCAAGCCGTACCCCAGGCCCTGTCCGGGCACCGCGCGCAACGCTTCCTTGGCCTGGCGCACCCAGTCGCCGGGCGTGCCTCGGGCATTCACCCGCAACGGGAACAGGGTGGTGAACCAGCCGACGGTGCGGCTCACATCAAGCCCTTCAAAGCCCGCATCGCGACCATGGCGCTCCAGATCGACGACGATGTCCTGGCGCTGCTCGGCTTCGGCGAGGGTCGCGACCAGGGCGGCGATCAGCAGTTCTTCCGGCTGGGTGCGGTAGGCGGCGTGGGACTCGGTCAGCCATTGCTGGGTGCGCGTGGCATCCCAGCGCGCCGAGAGGGTCTGGCGCTCGGCCACCGTGGCCTGCGGCATCGGCGTGACGGCGAGCTGGCGCGCCCAGTAAGGCTGCTCGACGGCGGCACTGGCGGCCCGCCCATGCAACTGCTCGGCCCATTGCCGGTAGGACGTGGTTTTCGCCGGCAGCACCACGGGCGCGCCGCTTTCCAGCGCGGCATACACCTGCTGGAAATCTTCCAGCAACGGCCCCCACGACACGGCGTCGATCACCAGGTGATGAGCCACCAGGTACAGGCGCTGTGGCGTGCCTTGCAGCAGCGCGGCGGCGAACAGCGGGCCGTGTTGCAGGTCCAGACTGCCCGCGACTTCGTGTAATTGCTGCGCCTGGCTTGCCAGGGTCAGTCGCGCCGGTTCGACCGCTGCAATCTCCGCCTGCCACTGGCCGTGCGCGGCATTGAAGCGCAGGCGCAGGGCGTCGTGATGGGCGACCAGATGATCGAGTGTCTTCTGCACCAGCGCCGCTTGCAGTGGACGCGCGCTGTCGGCCAGCACCGATTGGTTCCAGTAGGCAGGCTGCGCTTGCTGCTGGTCGAAGAACCATTGATGCAGCGGCATCAACGGCATCGCACCGCGGACTTCGCCTTGCTCGGCCACCGCCAGCAGCGGCGTGATCAGCTGCGCCAGACCCGCCGGGGTCTGGGCGCGGAACAGGTCCTTGGGCGTGAGGGCATAACCGTGGTCGCGCAGCTGCGAAATCAGCTTGAGGCCGAGGATCGAGTCACCGCCCAAGGCAAAGAAGCTGTCCGCGGTGCCGACCGCGCGGCCGCCGGTGAGGCTGTCGCCGAGCAAGTCGCTGAACAGCTGGCACACCAGGCCTTCCAGGGCATTGCGTGGTGCGACCGACGCCTGTTGGTGCTGCGGCAGAGGCAGCGCCGCCAGCGCTTTGCGGTCGAGCTTGCCATTGGTGGTCAGCGGCAGGCTTGGCAGTTGCACCCACACGACAGGCACCATATAAGCCGGCAGTTGACCGCTGAGTGCGGCGCCCAGCGCCGTCTCGGCTGCAGCGCCGCTGTAGAACGCCACCAGGCGATTGTCGACCACCAGCGTGCAGGCGCCGCTGACGCCCGGCTGACCGAGCAGCGCTGCATCGATTTCGCCGAGTTCGATGCGTTGGCCGCGCAGCTTGACCTGGTGGTCGAGGCGGCCGAGGTAGTCGATATTGCCGTCAGGCAGGAAGCGGCAGCGGTCGCCGGTGCGGTACAGGCGTTCGCCGTTCACCGTGAGGAAGCGTTCGGCGGTGAGGTCGTCACGCTTCAGGTAGCCGCGCGCAACGCCGACGCCACCGATATACAGCTCGCCGATGCTGCCAATCGGCAACGGCTGCTGCTGCTCATCCAGAATGTGCAGGCGCAGGTTGGCGATGGGCTTGCCGATCGGCACGACAAGGTCGTCCACCGAGCAACGCCACACCGACACGTCAATCGCCGCTTCGGTCGGGCCATACAGGTTGACCAGCGCCGCCGGGTGGCGACGCATGAAACGCTGCACCAGATCCGCTGGCAGCGCCTCGCCGCTGGCGAATACCTGACGCAGGCTGCGGCAGGCGGCCAGGCTCGGTTCTTCGACAAACGCGCGCAGCATCGACGGGACGAAATGCAGGGTGGTGACCTGCTCCTGCTGGATCAACTGGCTCAGGTAAGCCGGATCACGGTGCCCATCGGGACGCGCCACCACCAGCGTGGCGCCGGTGATCAGCGGCCAGAAGAATTCCCACACCGATACGTCGAAGCTGTACGGCGTCTTTTGCAGCACGCGGTCGTCAGGCCCAATCGCAAAGGCATCCTGCATCCAGTGCAGGCGGTTCATCAGCGCGCCGTGTTCGTTCATCACGCCTTTTGGCTGGCCGGTGGAACCGGAGGTGTAGAGCACATAGGCGAGGTCGTTGGCCTGCACGTTCAGCGGTTCGACGTTGTCAGCCGCGGGCAGTGAGTCGAGCGTCCAGGCGGTGTGGCTTGCGGGCAGGCGCGACAGCCACTGAGGCTGGGTCAGGGTGACCCGGGCATCCGCATCGTCAATCAAAAACGCCAGGCGCGCGGCCGGCAGTTCCGGATCGAGCGGCAGCCAGGCAGCACCGGCATGCACGATGCCGAGCAAAGCCACCACCATCTCCACCGAGCGCTCCATGCACACCGGCACAATTGACTCGCGACCAATGCCGGCGGTGCGCAGAGCGCGGGCGACGTGTTGGGCGCGCTGGTCCAGCTCGGCGTAGCTCAGGCGCTGGTCTTCGAACACCAAGGCTGGCGCATTCGGCGTGAGTGCGGCTTGTTGGCTCAGGGCCGTGTGCAGGTCGGTCGGGCCAGGGTAATGCCGCTCGGTGGCGTTCCATTGCGCCAGCTGCGCCTGATCCTGCTGCTGCGGGAACAGCTCGACCAACGCGCGCTCCGGCGTTGCCACCAGTGCATCGAGCAGCGCACACCATTGTGCGCTCCAGCGTTGCATCGTGGCGGCGTTGAACAGCGCGGCCTGGTATTCCAGCGCCAGGGTCATGTCGCTGCCGTCGTCGTGCACTTCCCAGCTTTGTTCGAACTTGGCGTCGATGGCCGGCAGGGTGCGTTCTTCAAGGGCCAGCCGCGGCCATTGGCGGCTGTCCATATGGCCGTGATTGAGGGAGAACAGCACCTGGAACAGCGGCGTGCGGTTGAGGTCGCGGCGCTGGGTCACGGCGCTGACCAGGCTGGCGAACGGCAGGTCGGCATGGGCCTGGGCCGCGCGCAGATCGGCTTCTATCGCAGCCAGCAGGGTTGCGGCCGGGGCCTGTTGGTCGACGTCGCTGCGGATTACCAGGGTATTGACCAGGCAGGCCAGCAGGGTCTGGGTTTGCGGTTGGTCGCGCTGGTCCGCCGGAGTGCCCAGGCGAATATCGCGCTGGCCGCTGTAGCGGGCCAGCAGGGCGCTCAAGGCGCTGGCGAGCACCACGTACGGCGTGGTGCCACGCTGCCGCGCGAAGTGGCGAATCGCCGCCGAGCGTTCGCGGCCCAGGCTGAGATTCAGTTGACCGGCACGCCGATCTGCTTCAGCGGCGCGTGGCTGGTCCAGCGGCAATTCGAGGCGGTAGTCGTCCTCGCCCAGGTGGTTTTTCCAGTACGTCAGGCTGGCCGCGCGCCGGGCCTGGGTGTGCGGGTGCTGTTGCCACAGGGCGAAGTCGACGTAGTCGATGGGCAGTGGCGTCCAGTCGGGCGCCTGCCCGTGCAGCCCGGCGCGGTACGCCTGGGCCAGTTCGTCGATCAGCAGGCGCATGGCCCAGCCATCGGTGGCGCTGTGGTGCAGGCACACCAGCAGCAGGTGCTCGTCGCGGCCCTGGCGGTGCATTAAATGCGCGCGCCAGGGGGCGGCGTTTGCCAGGTCGAAGGGGGCCATCAACTCGGTCTGCGCGCGGTTGCACGCGCTGTCCCAGTCGCGCTCGGCAACCGACGTCACCTGCAGCGCCGGGCCTTGCGCATCGATCAGCAACTGCGCCTGGCCTGCGACTTCCCTAATGCGGCTGCGCAGCACCAGATGGCGCTCGCTGAGCTGATCAAAGGCGGCGCGCAAGGCCGGCAGGTTCAGCGCACCGGTCAAGGTCAGCGCGAACGGCATGTGGTATTCGCGCGATTGTGGCACCAGCCGGCTGAGCATCCAGAACCGCTGTTGCGCCAGGCCCAGCGGCAGGGCAGCCGGACGTGGCTGCGGCGTGATCTGTTCACCCGGCAAGGCGTCGTCCAACTGCGCGGCCAGGGCCGCGACGGTCGGCTGGGCAAACACGAGTGCCAACGGCAAGGTCACCCCCAGGCGTTCCCGCACCCGGGCGACCAGTTGCGTGGCCAGCAGGGAATGACCGCCAAGCTGGAAGAAGTGGTCGTCGATGCCCACCTGCGGGCATTGCAGCACTTCGCTGAACACCTCGCACAGCAGCGTTTCGTTGGCGTTGCGCGGCGCACGGTGCGGCTGCTCGCGACTTGCGTCGGGCAGGCGGATGGCGGCGAGCGCCTTGCGGTCGAGCTTGCCGTTGGGAGTGAGCGGCAGGTGATCGAGCTGCACCAGCAGGCTCGGCAGCAGGTGGGACGGCAGTTCGCGGGCGAGCGCCGCGCGCAGTTCGGCTTCGCTGGCGTCACCGCTCCAGAAACTCACCAGACGTTGGTCGAGCAGCAAAGTAGCGGCTTCGCGCACCTGCGGCCGTGCCAGCAGGCCAGCGTCGATTTCGCCGAGTTCGATGCGCTGGCCGCGCAGCTTGACCTGATGGTCGAGGCGGCCGAGGTAGTCGATATTGCCGTCAGGCAGGAAGCGGCAACGGTCACCGGTGCGGTACAGGCGTTCGCCGTTCACCGTGAGGAAGCGTTCGGCGGTGAGGTCGTCACGCTTCAGGTAGCCGCGCGCAACGCCGACGCCACCGATATACAGCTCGCCGGCCGTACCAATGGGCAACGGCTGCTGCTGGTCATCCAGAATATGCAACTGCAGGTTGGCGATGGGCTTGCCGATCGGCACCACAGGGTCGTCGACCGAGCAACGCCACACCGACACGTCAATCGCCGCTTCGGTCGGGCCATACAGGTTGACCAGCGCCGCCGGGTGGCGGCTCATGAAGCGCTGCACCAGATCCGCTGGCAGCGCCTCGCCGCTGGCGAATACCTGACGCAGGCTGAGGCAGGCGGCCAGACTCGGTTCTTCGGCAAACGCGCGCAGCATCGACGGCACGAAGTGCAGGGTGGTGACCTGTTCCTGCTGGATCAGTTGGCTGAGGTAGGCCGGGTCACGATGGCCATCGGGACGCGCCACCACCAGCGTGGCGCCAGTGATCAGCGGCCAGAAGAACTCCCACACCGACACGTCGAAGCTGTACGGCGTCTTTTGCAGCACGCGATCGTCAGGCCCAATCGGATAGGCATCCTGCATCCAGTGCAGGCGGTTCATCAGCGCGCCGTGTTCGTTCATCACGCCTTTGGGCTGGCCGGTGGAGCCGGAGGTGTACAGCACGTAGGCGAGGTCATTGGCCTGCATCTTCAGCGGTTCGACGTTGCCCGCGTCGGGCAGTGCGTCCAGCGTCCAGGCGCTATGGCCTGCGGGCAGGTGCGACAGCCACTGGGGCTGGGTCAACGTGACCAGAGCATCTGCATCCTCGATCAGGAATGCCAGACGCGCGGCCGGCAACTCGGGATCGAGCGGCAGCCAGGCGGCGCCGGCATGCACAATGCCGAGCAAGGCCACCACCATCTCCACCGAGCGCTCCATGCACACCGGCACAATCGATTCGCGGCCAATGCCGGCCGCGCGCAGGGCACGGGCGACGTGTTGGGCGCGCAGGTCCAGCTCGGCGTAGCTCAGGCGCTGGTCTTCGAAGATCAACGCAGGCGCATTCGGCGTGAGTGCCGCCTGCTGGCGCAGGGCCGTGTGCAGGTCGGTCGGGCCAGGGTAATGCCGTTGGGTGGCGTTCCACGCCTGCTGTTGCAGGCGCTCGGCGTCGGTCAGCGGCGACCAGTCGGCGATCAGCGTCTGCGGTGCGTCGAGCATGCTTTGCAGCAGTGCCTGCCATTGCGTCAACCAGCGTTGAGCAGTGGCCTGGCTGAACAGCGCGCTGCGGTATTCCAGCAACACCGACAGCACTTCACCGTCGTGCACTTCCCAGTTCAGGTCGAACTTGGTGGCGGCGGCCGTCACTGCCCGTTCACGCACCTGCAAGTGCGGCCACTGGCTGGCGTCGGCAGTGCCGTTCTGCATGACGAACAGCACCTGGAACAACGGCGTCTGGCCGAGGCTGCGTTCGGGCGCGAGGTGTTCGACCAGTTGATCGAACGGCACGTCCTGATGCTGCTGGGCGTCGAGCACGGTGTTGCGCACCTGGTCGAGCAAGCCGGCGAAGTCCAGCCCCGGTGCCAGGTCGGCGCGCATCACCAGGGTGTTGACGAAGCAACCGATCAGCGGCTGCAGCTCGGCCAATGGCCGCTGCGCCACCGGGCTGCCGACGCGCACATCGCGCTGGTTGGCGTAGCGCCCCAGCAACAGTTGTGCGGCGCTGAGCAGCAGCATGTACAGGGTTGCGCCGCGCTGCTGGGCAAACTGGCGCAAGCGCGAGGTCAGCTCGGCGGGCAATTGCAGCTGCACCGAGCCGGCACGCGGGTCGAGCAGGTGCGGGCGTGGCTGGTCGGTGGGCAGTTCCAGCTGGTAGCTGCCGTCCTCCAGTTGCGTTCGCCAGTAGGCCAACTGACTGTCGAACCGCGCCTGCTGCGCCGCTTCGCGCTGCCACAGCGCGTAATCCGGGTATTGCAGGGCCAGCGCCGGCAGGCTGTGCTGCTCGCCTTTGTAGCAGCGGGCCAGTTCGTCGAGCAGGTTCTGCGTGGACGCATCGTCGCTCACGCAGTGGTGCAGGGTCAGCACCAGCAACGCCTGCCTGTTGCGTTTGAGCAGGCGCGCGCGAATCGGTGCTTCACGGGCCAGGTCAAAACGCTGCGCGGTGGCGGCCTGGATCGCATCTTCGTTCAGTTGCTGCCAGTGCGCGTCGGTGACGGCGTCCCAGTCCGTCATGGCCAGCGTCAGCTCGACGTGGGGTTCGATCACCAGCGCCAGTTCACCGGCCGGCTCACGCACGATGCGGCTGCGCAGGATTTCGTGGCGTTGAATCACGCTGTTCAGCGCCGCTTGCAGCGCCGGTACGTGCAGTTCGCCGTCGAACTGCACGGCGCTGACCACGTTGTACTCACTGGTGCCGCTCAGTTGCTCGAGGAACCACAGGCGCTGTTGTTCGAACGACAACGGCAGGCGCGCAGGCCGCGGGGCGGGCACGAAGGTGTCGCGGGGTGTTTGCAGCGGCTGCGCGAGCAACGCCGCCAGGGCCTGCAAGGTGGGATGCTCGAACACCGCCCGCAGCGGTGGCACCGTGGCAAATTGCTGACGCAGGCGCGCAAACAGCACGGCCGCCAACAGCGAATGGCCACCCAGGTAAAAGAACTGGCTGTCACGCCCGATTGCGCTCAACGGCAGCTTCAGCAGCTCGGCCCACAGGGCGGCGAGCTGGCATTCGGCGTCGGTGCGCGGTGGGTCCGTGGCGTCCGGCTCGGCCTGGGTGTGCGGCGCGGGCAAGGCCTTGCGGTTGAGTTTGCCGTTATCGGTCAGGGGCAACGAGTCCAGCACCACAAAGGCCGACGGCACCATGTAGTCGGGCAGGGCGGCGCCCAGGGCGTGGCGCCACGCGCTGAGGTCGGGCTGGGCGCAACTGACGTAGGCCACCAGGCGCTTGTCGCCGGGCACGTCTTCACGGGCCAGCACCACCGCCTGGCGTACGCCGGGTTGCGCGCCGAGCAGGGCTTCGATTTCGCCCAGCTCGACGCGGAAACCACGGATTTTCACTTGATGGTCCATGCGGCCCAGGTATTCGAGCTGGCCACCGGGCAGCCAGCGCACCAGGTCGCCGGACTTATACATGCGTGCCTCTGGCAGCGGCGAGAAAGGATCGTCGATGAATACCTTGGCGGTCTGCTCGGCGCGGTTGAGGTAGCCGCGGGTCACGCCGGCACCGCCGATATGCAGCTCGCCGGGCACACCCACCGGCAGCGGGTTGAGGAACGCGTCGAGCACGTAGGTGCGCACGTTGGCAATCGGCCGGCCAATGATCGGCCGCTGCGGGAAGTCATCCACCGCGCAGCCGGTCGCGTCCACGGTGCACTCGGTGGGGCCGTAGGTGTTGAAGAAACGGCTGCCGGCGATGGACGGCAGGTGTTGCCAGAGCTGCGCGTCCACCGCATCGCCGCCAAACAGCACGAAGCGCGGCAGGTAGGTCTCGCCACGGCGCACACCGTCCGTTTCGAGCAGGCTCTTGAGCTGCGCCGGGGTGCATTCGAAGGCGTCCAGGCGTGTGTCCTTGAAGAACTGCGCCAGGGCCGCCGGGTCATAGCGCACGTCTTCCGGGGTCAGGTACAGGCTGTGGCCGTCGAGCAGCAGGATCAGTTCGGCCACCGAGCTGTCGAACGCGAACGAGTAGTTGAAGCTGGTGCGCATCGGCTGGTCGGTGTAGCGCCGGTACAGACCGTGAATGCGCGCCCAGGCCAGGTTGACCACCGACGCGTTGGTGACCAGCGTGCCCTTGGGCTTACCGGTGGAGCCGGAGGTGTACATGATATAGGCCAGGTCATCGGGACCTGCCAGCGCGGCGGGGTTGCTCTCGGGTTGGCTGGCGAGCAGTGCGGCGTCGGCGTCCAGATGCAGGCGTGGCAGGTGGCTGCCCAGCTGCTCGAGCAGGCCCTGCTGGCCGACGAACAACCGCGGTTGCGCGTCGTCGAGCATGTAGGCCAGGCGCTCGGCCGGGTAGCTCGGGTCCAGCGGCACATAGGCGCCACCGGCCTTGAGAATGCCCAGCAGGCCGATCAGCAATTCCAGCGAACGCTCCACACACAGCGCCACCGGGCGGTTGGCGCCCACGCCTTGCCCGCGCAGGTAATGGGCGACCTGGTTGGCGCGGCGGTTCAGTTCGGCGTAGCTCAGGCATTGGCCTTCAAAGCACAGCGCGTCACGCTCAGGCGTGCGCTCGGCCTGCTGTTCGAACAGCTGGGCGAAGGTCAGGTGCTGCGGCACGTCCATCTCGGTACGGTTCCACTCCACCACCGTGCGCTGCCACTCGGCGGGCATCAGCAAGGGCAGGGTGGCGACCGCGCGTTGCGGCGCGGCGAGCAGTTGTTCCAGCAGGTGTTCCAGGCGCGCCAGGGTTTGCCGCGCGCTGTCCTGGGTGAAGAGGTCGAGGGCGAACATCAGCTCGAGCTGAATCGGCGCATCCGCCGGGCACAGCACATGCAGGTCGAGGTCGCATTCGGAGTGCTTGAGCGGCGTGTCGAGCGCTTCGAAGGCCAGCCCCGGAAACTGCAGGCGCGCCTCCATGCCCAATTGCTGCGCAACCATCACCTGATACAACGGCGCATGGCTGAGGCTGCGCGGCAGTTGCAGGCTGTCCACCAGTTGTTCGAACGGCAGGTCCTGGTGTTGCAGGCCTTCGCGCAAACGCGTGGCGACTTGGACAACCACCGCGTTGAAATCGGCCTGGGCGCTGAAGTCGGCGCGGATCGCCAAGTTGTTCAGCAGGATCCCCAGCAGGCCTTCGGTGCCCGGCTGTTCACGGTGGGTAACCGGGGTGCCGATCAGTACGGTGGCGTCGCCGCTCAAGCGGTGCATCAACACCGCAAAGCCTGCGAACAGGACGCTGAACGGCGTGGTGCCCAGGCGACTGGCAAGTGCCTGCACGCGGCCGCTGAGGGCGGCGCTGAGTTCGCGTTGCACCAGCCCCGCGCGGTAGCTCTGCACCGACGGCCGTGGATGGTCGGTGGGCAAGGCCAGCAGGGGGCTGGCGTCCTGGTCGCGGCGGTCAAGGGTGCGCGTCCAGTAGTCGAGTTGGCGCGCAAGTTCAGCGCCTTGCAGGTGATCACGCTGCCACAGGGCGAAGTCGGCGTATTGCAGGGGCAGGGCCGGCAATTGCGCGGCGGCGCCGTGGCGGCGGGCTTCGTACCCTTGCGCCAGCTCACGCAGGGCGATGGTGGCCGACCAGGCGTCGGACACCAGGTGATGCAGGGCAATGCCCAGCACGTGTTCGTCCGGCGCCACTTTGAGCAGACGCGCGCGCAGCAGCGGCGGCGCCGTCAGGTCGAAGGGGTGTTCGAAGGTGGCTTGCAGGGCGTTGAATTGCGCACCTTCACGGGCGGTGGCGGCCAGGTTCGACAGGTCTTCGAACGGCAGCTCGATGTTCAGCGCCGCGCTGATGTGCTGGCTCGGCACGCCGTCCACGCTGCGAATGCCGGTGCGCAGGATTTCATGGCGCGCCAGCAGGTCATTCAGGCTCGCGTGCAGAGCTGCCACGTCGAGTTGCCCGCTGAGGCGCAGGGCAAACGGGATATTGAACAGCGTGGTGCCGGGCGTCAGTTGCTCGATAAACCACAGGCGTTGCTGGGAGAACGACAACGGCAGCAGCGCCGGTCGCGGTCTGGCCTGTAGCGAATCGGCCGCGACGGCTTGCGGTGCGGCAGCTTGCGCCTCGCGTGCGGCGATGGCCACCGCCAGCAGGGCGACGGTGGGCTGTTCGAACAGCACCCGCAGCGGCAGCTCGAGTTTGAACGTGCTGCGCAGGCGCGCGACGATCTGCGTCGCCAGCAGTGAATGGCCGCCGAGGGTGAAGAAATTGTCTTCCACACCCACGCTGTCGCGGCCCAGCACTTCGGCCCAGATGGCGGCAATGGCGGCTTCATGTTCGTTACGCGGCGCGAGGCTTTCGCTGGCGTCTGCCTGCCAGGTCAGTTGCAGCGCAGCGAGGGCCTTGCGGTCGACCTTGCCGTTGTTGTTCAGCGGCAGGCGGTCGAGGCATTCAAAGGCGGCCGGCACCATGTACGGCGGCAACTGCGCGCGCAGGTGTTCGCTCAAGCCATGGTTGCCCAGGCTTTCGTCATGGGCCGACCAGTAGGCCACCAGCCAGGCTTCGCCCACGCTGTTTTCGCGCAGCAGCACGGCCGCTTCGCGCACGTTCGGGTGCTGGGCCAGGCGGTGTTCGATTTCGGTCAGTTCGATGCGGTGCCCGCGCAGCTTGACCTGCTGGTCGCGGCGACCGAGGTATTCGATCACCCCGTCGGCACGCCAGCGGCCAAGGTCGCCGGTGCGGTACAGGCGACCGTCGATCTGCGCATGCTCGATGAAGGCTTCGGCGCTGCGCTGCGGGTCGTGCAGGTAGCCGCGACCCACGCCGACACCGCCGACGCAGATTTCCCCGGCCACGCCAACGGGCACCGGGCGCAGTGCTTCATCGAGCACGTACAGGCGGTTATTGGCGGTGGGCTTGCCGATGGGCATGTGGCTGACGCTGGCGTGCGGCGCTTCGGTGATCGGCTGGAACGCCACGTCGTCGGCGCATTCGGCGGGGCCGTAGGCGTTCATCAGCGCGATAGCGGGGAACCGCGCAAACCAGTCGCGGGCCACGGTCGGCGGCAGCGCTTCGCCGGTGGGCAGCACCCAGCGCAGGTCGGGCAGTTGCAGGTCGCACGGGCACAGCGCAAGCAGGGTGCGCATCAGGCTCGGGACGATTTCCAGCACATTCAGGCGCTCGCTGGCGAGTACCTGCAGCAGGCGTTGCGGGTCGTGGGCGACCTCGTCCGGCAGGATGTGCACGGTGGCGCCGAGTACCGGGGCGGCGAGGAACTGCCACACGCTGATATCGAAGGCCACCGAGGCGGTCTGTGGAATGCGGTCGGCGGCGTTCAGGCCCAGGGCCGGGACTTTGCCGAAGATGTTATTGAGCATGCTGCGCTGTTCGATCATCACGCCCTTGGGCGTACCGGTCGAGCCCGAGGTGAACAGCACGTAGGCCAGGCTGTGCGGGGCGCCGGCGAGTGCCAGCGGTGCATCGTTGGGGATGTTCCAGGCCGCTTCGGCGAACAGCGCCCGGGGCGCGTGATCGAGGCCGCTGAGCAACTGATCGAGCAGGCCGCTGCAGTCTTCACTGGCGACCAGCAAAGGCGCGCGGGACAGGCTGAGGATTTCGCGCAGGCGCTCCGGCGGGTGGTTGACCTCCAGCGGCAGCATCGCCGCGCCGGCCTTGAACACCGCGATCATCGCGGTCAACAGCGCCAGGCCACGGGGGGCGAGCAGCGCCACCAAGCGGTCTTCGGCGGCGCCGGCCGCACGCAGGGCGTGGGCCAGGCGCGTGGCGCGCCGGTCCAGTTCGGCGTAGGTCAGGGACTGGCCGTCGCAGATCGCGGCCACCTGATCGCCGCGTTCGGCGACCTGGGCGGCAAACAGTTCGGCGTAGCTTTTATCCAGCGCAAAGTCGTGGCGGTTGAGCGCCCAGTCGCCCAGCAATTGCTCGCGTTCATCGGCGGCCAGCAGCTCGAAACTGCCCAGCGCTGCCTCTGGCGCGGCGAGCATGCCGCGCACCAGGCTGGCCAGGTGGCCGAGCAGGCGCTGCACCGTCTCGGCGGTAAAGCGCTCGCGGTCGTACGACACGCGGATGCCCAGTTGCTCGCCGGGCAGGATCACCACGGTCAAGCCGTAGTGGGTGTGCACGCTGTGGTCCATGCCGTCGAGGCTGAACTGAAAGCCGCCGTCGAGAATCTGCTCATCGATGGGGGCGTTCTCGAACACCAGGATGCTGTCGAACAGGGTTTCGCCACGGGGGAAGTCGCTCCAGCCCTGGATATCGGTGAGCGGCGTGTGCTCGAAGTCGCGCATCTGCACGTTGAGTGCCTGCAAGTCCCCCAGCCAGTCGCCCAGCCGTGCCTCGGGATCGACGCTGACGCGCAAGGGCAGGGTGTTGATGAACAGGCCGATCATTTCGGCGACGCCGGTGAGCTCGGCCGGACGCCCGGCCACGGTGACGCCGAACACCACGTCGCGTTGCCCACTGTAGCGCGACAGCAGCAGCGACCACACGCCCTGGAAAAAGGTGTTGGGGGTGATGCGGCGGCTGCGGCAGAAACTGGCCAGCGCCTGGGTGTGCTGCGCGTCCAGGTGGATCAGTTGATCGTCCACCAACACTGCATCGGTATAGCGGTCGCGCGCCACGCCGTTGTCCACGGTGAGCGGCGTCGGCGCGTTGAGCCCGTGCAACTGGCCGCGCCAGAACTGCTCGGCCTTGCCCGCGTCCTGGCGTTGCAGCCATTGGATGTAGTCGCGAAACGGCCGGGGGGCGCTGATCTGCGGCGTGCGCTGGTTGCACAGCGCCTCGTAGACCTTGAGAAAGTCCACGGTCACCAGGGAAATGCACCAGGCATCCATCAGGATATGGTGGAAACTGCGGATGAATTCATAGGCCTCATCGGCCAGGCGCACCAGACGAAAGCGGATCAGCGGCGGCTTGGACAGGTTGAAACCGACTTTCTGCTCCTCCTCCAGCAGCACACGAATGCGCGCCTGCTGCTCGTGGGGCGCCAGCCCGCGCAGGTCGAGGGTATCGAGCGGTACCTTGACCTCGCGGTGGATCACCTGCACCGGCTGCTTCTGGGTTTTCCACTGGAAGCTGGCGCGCAGCGACGGGTGCAGCGCCACCACCTGGCGCCATGCTTCAAGAAACGCGGTCTCGTCAATGGCCCCACCGATTCGGTAGCGATCCTGCATCAGGTACACCCCGGAGTCCTCGTGCAGCAGGGAGTGGAACAGCATCCCTTGTTGCAGCGGTGACAGCGGGTAGACATCTTCGATCGGATTGCGCGTGGTGTTGTCGGTGGTCATTCAAAACGTCCTGCAGAAATAGGGGCGACGGCGGTTACAGGTCGGCGTCGTTGAGCTCGGCCATCAGCGCGTTGAGTTCGTCATCCGACATGCCGGACGCGCTGAACTCGGCGCTTTGCGCCTGCGCCGGGCTTGCGTCCAGCGGCTGGGCGACGCTGGCCATGGCGGCGATGCTCTGGTGCTCGAACACGTGCTTGGCCGACAGCGCGATGCCTTGTTCGTGGGCCTGGGCCACCACTTGCAGGCTGAGAATCGAGTCGCCGCCGATGGCGAAGAAGCTCTCGGTGACGCTGACACGGGGCAGTTTCAGGACCTTGGCGACGATGGCGTGCAGCGTGGTTTCCATCGGCGTGCGCGGGGCCACATGGCTGCTCTGGTCAAGTTGATCCGGGTCGGGCAACTGCTGGAGGTCGAGCTTGCCGTTGGGCGTGCGCGGGAAGGCGCCGAGGGTGATTACGCGGGTGGGCACCATGTACGACGGCAAGCGCTCGCCGAGGTAGCGCTTGAGCGCTTCGGAATCCGGCGCATAGCCGTGGGCGGCGAGCACGTAGGCGAGCAGGCGCTTGCCGGCGGGCTGGTCCTGCACGATCACTGCCGCTTCACGCACGTCGCTGTGGCTGCACAGTTGGCGCTCGATCTCGCCGAGTTCGATGCGGTAGCCGCGCAACTTGACCTGATGGTCTTTGCGCCCGAGGAACGCCAGGCGCCCGTCGGCCAGCCAGCAGGCGAGGTCACCGGTGCGGTAGGCGCGGGTGCCATCGGCGAGGGTGACGAAGGCTTTGGCGGTTTCTTCGGGTTTGTGGCGGTAACCCCGGGCCAGGGTCGGGCCGGCAAGAATGATCTCGCCCGGTTCACCAACGCCGCTGGCGACCTCGTGTTCATTGAGGACGCGCAGGTCCATGCCGGCAATCGGGCGGCCGATGGTCAGGGCGCGGTCGCTGTCGAGCACGTCGTAAGTGGCCCACACGGTGGCTTCGGTGGGGCCGTATTCGTTGACCAGCAAGGCCTCGGGCAGGGCGTTGCGGTGCTGGGCAATCAGCGACGGCGGGCACGCCTCACCGGCAACGATCCAGCAGCGCAGGCTGTCGGCGCCGCCCAACTGATCCAGCAGCGCCTGGTACAGCGACGGCAGCGACAGGCCATGGCTGACCCGGTGCTGCGCGATCAGTTGCGCCAGGCGCGGCATGTCCAGTTCTTCGCCGGGCGCCGGCAAGACCAGGCGACCGCCCTGGGCCAGGGTCCAGAAAATCCCGGCCACCGAGCTGTCGAAGGCAAATGACGACAGCAGCAGGTAGGCGCTCACGGGCGCCTCATACGCGGCCATGCGCACCTGGGTGGAATGGCTCAGGGCGCCGTGGCTGATTTCCACGGCTTTGGGCGCGCCAGTGGAACCGGAGGTATAAATCAGGTACGCAAGGTCGTCGCTGTGAGGCAGGGGCAATGGCGGCAGGGTGCTGGCTGCGTGCAGATCGGCCAGCACAAAGCATTGCAGGCCGGCCGGAACGCTGTCGGCCAGCTCGGGGCTGACGATGATGTGCGCGATGGCGCTGTCGGCGAGCATGTAGGCGCGACGGTCCTGCGGGTAAGTGGGGTCGACCGGCACGTAGGCGCCCCCGGCCTTCATTACGGCGAGCATGGCGACGATGGCGGCGTTGCCGCGCGGGAACAGAATGCCCACTGGCACGTTGGCGGCGATCCCGGCGTGCGCCAGTTGGTGCGCCAGTTGTGTGGCGCTGGCGTCCAGTTGCGCGTAGGTCAGGTCGCCCTGTTGATCGCTGAGGGCGACGGCATCGGGCTGGCGCTGCACCTGGCGAGCGATCAGCTCCACCAGCGTCACCGCTTCGATCACCGGCGGCTGTGTCGGTGCGGCGATGATCGCCGCTTGCTGCGGGCCGCTGATGGGCAGTTGCGCCCAGGGCTGCTGCGGGTTGGCCAGCGCGGCCTGCAGCAGTTGCGCCCATTGCTCGGCCAGGCAGGCGGCCGCCTCAGTGCTGAGCTGATTGCAGTCGTAGACCAGCTGCGCGCGGAGCCGGTCGCCGCCTTGATGGACCTGCAGGCACGCCTTGGCCGGGCTCGTCACCGCGCTGGCCTCGCGTTCGCGCGGGTCACTGGCGCGCCAGGCGAAGGCATAACCGCCGCTGAGGTCGCCGGTGTAATAGTCCTGCCAGCCGGTGGCGTGCTCTACCAGGGTGCCGATGTGGGCGCTCTGTTCCTGCAGGGTGGCCTGCGCCTGCAGGTCGATGCGCAGGGGCAGGCTCTGCTCGAACAGGCCCACGGCGTTGTCGAGTTCCGGTCCACGGCTGGGGTGAATCAGAGTAATGGGCACGTGCTGTTGCCCGGACAGGCGCCCAAGCAGCACGGCCCAGGCGGTCAGCATCAGGTGGGCGGTGAAGGCCGGGTGATTGGGCAGGCTGATGTGCAGATGTGCGGGGGCAAATCCACCGTCACCGGGTGTTTCCAGTGACAGTTGCAAGGCGTGCCGTTCGTGCTCGGCCGCAGGGTTCCAGAACAGCGCGCCGGGATGCTGCGGTGCGTCTTCGACCAGGCTCCAGCGCCATTCGGCGTAATCGGCGTATTGCAGGCTGTCGGCCAGGTCCGGCGGGGTGTCTTGCAGCAGGGCTGTCGCCAGCAGTGTGAGGCTGGCGAGGTCCAGGTGACTGCTGGCGGCGGCCAGGTGCAGCACCTGGCCGTCGGGCCGTTGCACGAGGGTGACCGTCAGCGGCTGTGTCCAGTCCTGCGCAAGCGACGGGATCTGCTGCGCCACGTTGACGCGCAACGCGCACGCGTCATGGATCACCTGCACCGGGTGGCGCAAGCCGGGCACCGGCGTCAGTTGGGTGCGCAGGATCTCGCTGCCGCCCGCCAGCGCTTGCAGGCGCTGTGTGAGGGTGTCGGCGTCGACCGGCGGGGTCACGGCCCATTGCAGCTGGCAACCGAACGGGTGCCGGCTGCCGCCGTTGAGGTGTGGGTAAAGGGAAGCCTGTTGCGGCGAGATGCGAAAGCCTTGAAGTCCGTTCATGTTCAACTCAACTGCAAAATAGGGTGGAGAGCGCTCACACGGCGACGTCGCTGGACAGCAGGGCCTCGGCCATGCCGGTCATGATTGCGCGCTTGCCGGTAAAGGGTTCGCGGCCGTGGACCGCGAGCATGTTGTCGATAAACAGTACGTCGCCCTGTTGCCAGCTGAAGCGCACCAGCGAATCGAGGTAGGCGGCGCGCAGCGCTTGCAGCACCTGGGGCTCGATGGGCGTGCCATCGCCGTAAAAGGTGTTGGTGGGCAGGTCGAGGTCGTTGAAGTTGCCTTGCAGCGAATCGCGGATCGCCGCCGGCAGGGTGCTGATATGAAAGAACGTCGCGTGGTTGAACCAGACCTCTTCGCCGGTACGCGGGTGGCGCACCACGGCCGGACCGCGTTGGCGAGTGCGCAATCGGTTGTTTGCCTTCCACTCGACCTCGATGCCGACGCTGGCGCAGTAGGCTTCGACGTCGCTGCGCTCGCTGGACTGGAACACGCTCTGCCACGGCAGGCCGAAGCCGTCGCCGTAGTTGCGCACATAGAGCACGCCTTTTTCGCGAAAGCGCGCCTGGATCTCGCTGCTGATGCGTGACTTGACCGTGCGGGTGGAGCCAATCGGGGTTTCGCCGCCGGTCTCGGAAGGCAACTGGCAGTAGAAGAACAGCCGCAGCGGAAACCGTGGCGAATAGGAGTGCTCGTTGTGCGGGAAGATCATCTGGTCGGCCGGGTAGTCGGTCGAGGTGTAGATGTTGCCGCCCACCCGGGTACGCGGCGAGGCGCGGAACATGTACTCCAGGGCGCCGGGGGACAGCGCGGCGATGACCTGGTCGAACTGTTCCACCGAGGTGACGCCGAAACCACGAAACAGCAAGGCGCCGTGTTGCAGCAGTTTCTGTTCCAGGGCGTCGCGCTCACTGGCGGCCCACGCGGCGAGGTCAACGCCCTCGACGGCTGGTTCGATCACCAGCGGCAGGGCATGGTCGGCGCTGAGCAGGCGTTCGCTGACCAGTTGCCGTGGGGCGACGTTCATCGCTTTGCGGCGTACACCGCCGAGGGTGCGCGGCGTTGGGGGTACGTCTGGCATACAGGCATCCACCTCTGTCAAAGGGTCAGTGAGCGTCGTTTGGTCTGCAGCAACTGGCTGCGCCCGGCGCTGGCCTGGGTGTGCTGGCTTTCGCGCTGGAAGGCCTGGTCCCAGGTGTCGAGGCGCGCCGCCAGCGCGGGCAGCGACTCGCTCAACCAGTCGCCGGCCTCGTCCAGCAGACGCGTCCACAGGTGTTGCAGGCGCAAGGCACGGGCCTGATCGAAGTGCTCGCCACGGTACTTCAGGGTGGCGTCGATGCCATGGCCGGCATGTACCAGGTCCAGCACCAGGTGGAAATCCCCCGGTGCCTGGGCCACATCGAGCGTGTGCAGGTGCGCGCCGGCAATCAGCGTCGGCGCTGAACGTGACGGTTGATAGTTCAGCTTGACCTGGAACAGCGGCGCGTGGCCCGGACGTCGTGCGGGGGCCAGCGCGGCGACCACCAGGTCGAACGGCAGGTCCTGATGGGCGTAGGCTTGTTGCGCCTGCTCGCGCACCTGTTGGAAAAATTCGCCGAGGCTCGACTCGCCCTCTACCTCGCAGCGCAGGGTGAGTTGGTTGACGAAGAAGCCGATCACCTCGTTATGCGCCGCCAGCGGACGACCGCTGACGTCGGTGCCGAGCAAAAAGCGCGGCTGGCCTCCCAATTGCTTGAGCACCAGTTGGTAGCAGGCCAGCAGCAGCATGAACAGGGTCATGCCCTGTTCACGGGCGAGAGCGGACAGCGCATCGCAGCGCGATTGAGGCAGGCTGAAGTCGAGGCGGTGCTGCCCCGGCGACGCGCCGCTGCCACCCAATGCCAGGGTTTGCGGGACGTCGGCCAGGTGTGCGCGCCAGAAGTCCTGCTGCGCGGCGATGCGCGAGGGCGTCCAGTGCGCCGCTTCCCAGCGGGCGAAGTCGAGGTATTGCAAAGGGCGATCAGGCGAGGTGTGCGCCGCCAGTTCGGCGAGCAGCAATTGCGCGGAACGGCCGTCGAAGGCGATGTGGTGCAGGGTCAGCAGCAGGTCATGCCTGTCGCCCTGGCTGATCAGGTGCGCGCGCAGCAGCGGGCCGTGTTGCAGGTCGATGGCGGTTGCGTGTTCCCGGGCCAGGCAATCCTGCAGGTTGTCCTGCACGAGCAACTGCACGGGGCTGGCGGGCATTACCTGCTGCTGCGGGCCGTCGACGTCGTCGTGATAGACCGTGCGCAGCACGCTGTGACGCTCGACCAGCGCGTCGAGCCGCTGCGACAGGGCTTGTGTGTCCAGCGCGCCGTGCAGTGTCAGGTGCAGCACGAGGTTGTGCTGGGTGTCCTGCGGGTTGAGTTGATGCAGGAACCACAAGCGGCGCTGGGCGAAGGACTGGTGACTATGGCTGAGGTCAGTCTCGGGTGCGGGATTGGCGAGCGGGGCAGCGGTGCCGAGGTAGATCAGCAGCGCCTGCGCCCAGTGCGCCAGGGTCTGTTCGCTGAACAGGCTTTGTGTGTCCAGTTCCCAGCCAAGGTCGCGCTGCAGACGTGCGGCGAAATCGGCCAGGCCGATCGAGTCCAGGCCCAGGCCGATCAGGCTGAGTTCGGTATTCACGCTGAGGTACGGGTTGAGCGCGAGCAGGGTCTGCGCCAGCCATTGATGGCAGGTGGCAAGGTCGGGCTGCTCGCGCAATTGCGCGACGTCAAGGCGTTTTGCGGGCGAGGCGGGCGTGGCGCCGCTCTGGGCGATGATGTTCAGGGTGCCGGCCGCCAGTTGGGTGCGGGCGCCCTGGCGGGCAATCTTGCCGCTGGTGGTCATGGGAATGGTGCCGGCCTGCACCAGCACAATCTGATCGATGCCGCAGTCAGCCGCTTCGCGCACGGCGCTTTGCATCGATGCAAACAGCGCCGGGTGATGGGCCGGGTCGACGAACTTGCGTTGCGGCTCGGCCACGATCACCAGTTTTTCGCGGCCCAGCACCGGGTCCATTTCCGAGAAGGCAGCGATGCGACCGGTGCGGATGCCGGGCTCGCTGTCGGTGATCGCAAACTCGATATCGTGGGGGTAGAGGTTGCGGCCGTTGAGAATCAGCAGGTCCTTGAGACGCCCGCAGATCACTACCTGGCCCTGATGCATGAAGCCCAGGTCGCCGGAGCGCAGGTAATGGCCGGGCTCGCCGGCGATCTGCGCCTGGAAGGCGATGCGGCTGGCCTCGGGGTTTTGCCAGTAGGCCTCGGCGTTGCTCGGGCCTTGCAGCCACACTTCGCCGATGCGATCGGCGGCGCAGCGCTCGAAGGTGTGCGGGTTGGCGATGGCAATGGCGTGATGGGCCTGGGGGTAGCCACAGGCGACAAACTCCACTGCGGGCGCATCACCGCTGGCCAGGGCCACACGACCGGTTTCCAGCACCTGTTTGTCCAGGCGCAGCACCA
Source organism: Pseudomonas sp. Leaf59 (assembly GCF_920984685.1). Taxonomy (NCBI): domain Bacteria; kingdom Pseudomonadati; phylum Pseudomonadota; class Gammaproteobacteria; order Pseudomonadales; family Pseudomonadaceae; genus Pseudomonas; species Pseudomonas sp. Leaf59. The sequence continues at coordinate 131,100 of NZ_CAKLBR010000001.1, forward strand.
CCGGCAGCGCGTCGGCCGGAGTTGCACTGACGCACAGGGTGGCTTCGGCCTGGCCGTAACCGGGGCTGATGGCCAGCGGGTTGAGACCGCAGGCGGCGAAGCGCTGGGCAAAGGCGTCGAGGGTGCCGGGGTGGATCGGCTCGGCGCCGTTGATAGCGTGTCGCCAGGCGCTGAGGTCGAGCTGGGCGATCAGGCTGTCGCTGACCACGCGGTTGCACAGGGCGTAGGCGAAGTTGGGCGCAAAACTGGCGGTGGCACGGTAGCGACTCAGCGCCTGCAGCCAGGTGGAGGGCGCGTTGACGAAGGTCTGCGAGGCCATCAGGTAACACGGCATGCCGCTGTAGAGGGGCGCCAGCACGCCGCCGATCAGGCCCATGTCGTGATACAGCGGCAGCCAGTTGACCATGGCGCCGTGTTCATCGAAACCGTAGGCCTGGCGCATCAGCTCGACGTTGGCGATCAGGTTGCGCTGGCGCACTTCAACGCCTTTGGGCGTGCCGGTGGAGCCCGAGGTGTATTGCAGGAATGCCACCGTGGCGGCGTCGATGGACGGGCGTTGCCATTGGCCGGCGGGCGGCGTGCCGAGGTCGTGCACGGTCAGTACGTCGATGCGGTGGTCCACCAGTTCGCGCAGGGCCTCGCAGTGTTCGACGGGCGCCAGGATCAGCGCCGGCTGTGCATCGATCACCACGTTGCGCACGCGGTCCAGATGCCGCGGCTTGCGCGACGGCGGCGGGAACAATGGCACGGCGATCAACCCGGCATACAGGCAGGCGCAGAAGGTGCGGACATAGTCGAGGCTGCTGGGCAGCATCAACAGCACACGCTCGCCCGGGTTGTAGCGCGCTTGCAGGGCCGCGGCCAGGGATCGGGACTGTTCGTGCAGTTGGGCGAAGGTGAGCGTTTCGCCGACGTCGACGCCGTCGGGCAGAAAATGCAACGCGGCACGCTGCGGGAAGTGCAGGGCGTTGGCCTCCAGCACGTCTATCCAATGATTGAATGCAAACATGGTGGGACTCATGCCATGGCCACGATGACTTTGCGGTCACCGGTATAAGGATTGCGCCCGTGGGCGACCAGTCGGTTGTCGAGCATCAGGATGTCGCCAGCCTGCCAGGGGAAGCTCACGGCGGTCTGGTCATACACGGCGCGCACGCTGTCGAGCAGGGCGTCGGCAATGGGCGAGCCGTCGCCGAAGTACACGTGACGCGGCAGGTTTTCCTCACCCACGGCGGCCAGCAGGCTGGCGCGCACGGCGGGCTCGATTGCCGAGACGTGAAACAGGTGCGCCTGGTTGAACCAGACCCACTCGCCGGTTTCCGGGTGCTGCAGCACGGCGGGGCAGCGCTGGCGGGTGCGCAGATCACCGTCGGTTTTCCACTCCCACTCGATGCCGTGGTCCTGGCAGTAGCGCTCGACCTGGGCACGGTCTTCGGTGTTGAACACCTGTTGCCAGGGCAGGTCGAGGGCGCCGCTGTAGTTGCGCACGTAGAGCAGTTCGCGGCTGGCGAACTGCTCGCGGATCTCGGCGGGCATGCGCTGGTAGATCAGGCGGCTGTCGCAGATTGGCGTCTCGCCGCCGGTTTCACTGGCCTTGATGCAGTGGAACCAGATGCGCGAAGGCCAGGGCCGGGTGTAGGCCTGCTCGTTGTGCAAGGGGATGAACTGGTGCGCCGGGTATTCGGTGGAGCTGTAGACCCCGGCGAACACTTTGCTGCGCGGCGTCGAGCCGAACTCGTAGCTGGCCAGGGGCGCGCCGAAGCTGGCGGCAAAGCGTTTGAAGTCGATGGGGGTGGCGACCGTGAAGCCGCGAAACAGCACGCCGCCGACGGTGCGCAGGCTGGCGTCGAGGCTGTCGCGTACAGACTGCTCGAGCGCATGGATCGATTGGCCGGGGCTGGCCTGTACGCACCGGGGCAGGGTGGCGCCGTGGTTATCATCCGTGATCAACATGGGCTTGAAACGTCCGTCCGGGTGTTCGATGGAGGTCATTGTCTTGCACATCCTGTTTATGCTTTTGGCTTTTCAGCAACGTGACAGCAGGCCTTGAAAACCGGGCAGAGGCCTTCACAAAACGTTTAACAAAATGTGTTTATGTCGGTACGAAGGGCATACTAGGTGTTAATGAGAGGGATTATCAATAGTATTCCTTTAATATTTTTTTTGGCTTAGACTCCGCCCCGCTGGGGAAAAAACAGTGTTTGCCAACGGATAAAAACTCAAATAATTGCGGTAGGGGAGCGGGGCGTGAATCACAAAATCAATACACTGGCGTTGGCGGTAGCATCAGCCGTCTGCCTTATGAATACTGCATGGGCGGACGATCAGCCAGCGGCGCTGGAGATCGCTCCAGTCACCGTCACGGGCGAAAAGATGAACCGTTCGCTCGAGAAGACCCAGTCGAGTGTGGCGGTGGTGACGGAGCAGCAACTGCGCGACAAGGCCGATCACAGCCTGATCGACGTGTTTGCCCGTACGCCAGGCGTGTACAACCAGTCGGGTAATGAGAACTGGGGTATTCGTGGCGTTCCGGTGTCCGGTTTCGATGACCAGGGCCCGGCAACCTTGAACGGGGCGATTTCGGTGTATGTCGATGGCGCCCAGCAACCCAACCGCGCGCTGACGCTGAGCCCGGTTGGCCTGTGGGATACCGAACAGGTCGAAGTGCTCCTCGGCCCGCAGTCTACCACTCAGGGGCGCAACTCCCTGGCCGGTGCGGTGGTGATCACCACCCGCAACCCCACTTTCGAACCTACCTTCTCCGCCCAGACCAACATCGGCAACTACGGTGAGCACGGCGTGGCCGTGGCCGGCGGTGGCTCGATCATCGACGACAAGGTCGCCGGCCGTATCGCCATCGATACCCAGGACGGCGACGGCTATATCCGCAACACCACCAATAACGACGACGCCAACCCACACCGCACCAGCAACTATCGCGGCAAGTTGTTGATCACCCCGAACGACGACACCGATGTGCTGCTGACCTACGCGCACAACGAGCACCGCCAGGGCGACAACTCGATCACCCGTATTGGCGACAAGGTGCAGTATTACAAGATTGCGTCCAACACCAAGGCCTATGACAACCTCAACCAGGACACCGTGAGCGCGAAGATCGACTGGCGCCTCAACGACGCCTGGACGCTGACCAACATGACCAGCTACACCCACTCGGGCTACACCGCGCGCAAGGACTTCGACCAGACCGCCACGGCCAACAACGTCATCCTGCGCGAGCAGAACGGCGACATGTTCAGCCAGGAACTGCGCCTGGCGTACCAGAACGACACGGTGCGCAGCTTCGGCGGGCTGTACCTGGGCAACACCACCAACAGCTTCCACGACCGCTTGCTGTTCAACAACGTGCAGCGCGGCGCCGCCAAGGGCGATGTGGACGTCAAGAACGCTGCGGTGTTCGGTGAAGTGGATTGGGATTTTGCGCCGAACTGGACCCTGATCACGGGCCTGCGCTACGACTACGAGACCAACGATACCGACGTCAAGCAGGACGACTTCTCCAGCCCCGGCAAGGTGAAAAAAAGCTTCAATGCGTTCCTGCCCAAAGTCGGCGTCGACTATCAGTTCATGCCTGACCAGTACGTCGGCTTCATGGTGCAGAAGGGCTACCGAGGCGGTGGCGTGAACGTGCGGGCCGGTGGCGGTCACACCGCCTACGATCCGGAATACACCACCAACTACGAGCTCTCGTACCGCGGTTCGTTCCTCGAGAAGAGCCTGCGCGCGCGTGCCAACCTGTACTACACCGACTGGAAGGATCAGCAGGTCAGCGTGCTCGATCCAACGGGTAATTTCTTCCTGGTCTACAACGCCGGTCGCAGCGACATCAAGGGCCTGGAAGTGTCCGTCGAAAAAGACTTTGGCGAGCAGTTCACCCTGAATGTCGGCGGCGCGGTCACCGACTCCAAGTACAAGGAATTCAACACAGGCGACGGCACCGACCGCAGCGGCCAGGCGTTCCTCTACTCGCCCAAATACAAGATGTCGGTGGGCGGCACCTACCGCTGGAATGACCGCCTGACCCTCAACACCGACCTGACCTACCAGAGCACCGCGCCGTCTGACTTCGAGTTCGACGCTGCTGGCAATGTGAGCAAGGTGCGTCGCAGTGACAACTACGTGCTGACCAACTTCAGCACCGAATACAAGGTCACCAAGAACGTCGCGGTGTCCGGTTACCTGAAAAACGCGTTCGGCAAGGAATACGTCACCAGCAACCGCATCGGCGACATCATCGATGTGGGCGCGCCGCGCACGTTCGGCCTGGTGCTGCGTTACGACATGTAAACCTCTGGACGCCGGGGGCCCAGGTTCCCGGCGTCCGGTTTTGCCTGGCGCATTCTGCTTCCACACCCAGCGTCCCTGGAGGACTTCATGAACGCCGTTTCGAATGCCACGACGGGCGGGGCAGCACAGTTACGCCTGTCGCACACCGGATTGTCCCAGCCCTATTGCCTGGACCTGACGCCGATGCTCGAGCGCCAGCAACAGCAGGAATCGAATGCGCGCAGCTACCCACGGCGCATTCCGCTGGTACTTGAACGGGCCCACGGCATCTACGTACAGGACAGTCGCGGCCAGGTGTTTGTCGATTGCCTGGCCGGCGCCGGTACCCTGGCGCTGGGCCACAACCACCCGGTGATCATTGAAGCGATCACGCAATTGATGACCGCCGGCGTGCCGATGCACACCCTGGACCTGATGACACCGGTCAAGGACGCCTTCGTGCAGGAAATCTTCGGCTGCCTGCCGGCGGATTTCGCGCGCAATGCGCGCATCCAGTTTTGCGGCCCCAGCGGGGCGGACGCGGTGGAAGCCGCGCTCAAACTGACCCGCACCGCCACCGGGCGGCATTCGGTGCTGGCGTTCGAGGGGGCCTACCACGGCATGACGCTGGGGACGCTGGCCATCAGCGGCAATCTGTCACCCAAAAATGCCCTCGGCGCCCTGATGCCGGGGGTGCAGCGCCTGCCGTTCCCCCATGATTACCGCTGTCCGTTCGGCGTCGCCGGCGAGCAGGGCGTCACCCTCAACCTGCGTTACCTGGAGCACCTGCTCAACGACCCGGAAAGCGGCGTGACCCTGCCGGGTGCGATGATCCTTGAACCGATCCAGGGGGAGGGCGGGGTGATCGCCGCGCCGGACCGCTGGCTGCAGGAACTGCGACGCCTGACCGCCGCCCACGGCATTCCGTTGATCTTCGACGAAATCCAGTGCGGCATCGGGCGCAGCGGACGCATGTTCGGCTTCGAGCAGTCGGGCATCACCCCGGACGTGATCACGTTGTCCAAGGCCATCGGTGGCGGCTTGCCGCTGTCGGTGATGGTCTACAACGATTCACTGGATGTGTGGCAGCCCGGCGCCCATGCCGGCACCTTCCGTGGCAACCAGCTGGCCATGGCGGCCGGCACCGCGACCTTGCGTTTTATTCGCGACAATCACCTGGTGGCCCACGCCGAAACTGTGGGCGCGCACCTGCGCAAACAGCTACAGGCGCTGCAGGGCGAATTCCCCTGGATCGGGGATGTGCGCGGACGCGGCCTGATGCTGGGCATGGAAATCGTCGACCCCCAGGGGCTCGCGGACGTACAAGGGCATCCGCCGGTCGACGCGGTACGCGCCAAGGCGTTCCAGCAGGCGTGCCTCAGGCACGGGTTGATCGTGGAACTGGGCGGACGTCATGGCGCGACCGTGCGTTTTCTACCGCCGCTGATCATCACCGAGCAGGAGATTGATTTTGTGGCGCAGATCCTGTTTGAGGCAGCGCGTTCGGTTACTGTACGGGGCTGATTGAGCAATAGGCACCATTAACGGCATAAAAGCTTGCCAACAACAGCCGAATTTAATCCGAAATCGACTCAGGTTGGAGGCAATCATTGCTTCCAGACGGAGACATGCTTTTCATCGAACTCGCAGATACCTTTGTTTCGGATGCTCTCCAGCCACTGAGGAATGGCTGCAGTGTTGACAGTGTGTTTGCGCGCGGCAATTTCAATCAGGGCAAATTCGGTGCGCAAAGTAGTTGGCATAATACCGGGATCATCCGTATTGATCGTTACAGCCATTGGCCCATTACGTAACGAGTAAAGGTTGTGTTGCTCACCCGGAAGGAGTAGCGCGGGATCAGGCGGGTTCCAACGAAATATTGGGTGCTCGGCGTAATCGGTGAGCCGGGATATATACAGATTTGACGTTGGATTTGTTTCAATGATCAGACCTAGCAGGTTGTACTCTTCGAGCAGAAAATCCTGTAATGCGTGCATAAACTGTGCTTCTTCAACACTATCATTGTCAAAGACCAAGTTTAGATCTTCATCAAAAATAACTTCGATGGATGTGTCGTCAAATTGGCGAATTAGGACCATTGGTTCCTTCTCGTCATTATCGCCCATTGTAGCGTTCCGTCTTGTATATAATTTTTCTGCGAGAAAAACTCCCTCAGACTTATCAGAATATGCTTTTAACGACATAAAATCTGGTGCCGCTAATTTTATTTTTTCATCAGGTATTCCTGAGTCGTTATAAGCAGAAACTTGTGCAGGACAATTTCGTCTAAGTTTCCAAGCGCGGAGAAGATCTTCAAGAAAACCTTTTTCGTGTAGATCTTGTTTGGCCCAGCCCACATAACCTCCAATGACTTTCATGCGATTTTCAAGTATTGGTATTACAGAATAGGCTAAATCTACTGCGTTAGTGTTTAGCATTTTGCGCGCTTGATGCCAAGTCCAAATAAGATTGTCCAGATGCTCAGAGGCGGTTAATAACGCTTCGCCGTGACGTTCCAGCCAAACCTTTGGGTCAACTCCGAGCGCTAGAGCATGTCCTAAGCGATCACCCCGTTCCATTTCGCAAAAAGTGACGGTTTCGTCAACGTGGCGCATGCCTGATAAAGGATGTGCATAATCTTCACCAGCGTGAATACTTAGATAAAGGCGGGAAGGCGCTCCTTTGCTTTTCAGGAAGATATCATCAGGCTCCGCCTTACCCCGTAACCATCGCACCATAGGCGCGTATATCTCAATTCGGGCTTCGTTCTCGTCACCGACCACATCAAGTCCTCTTATCCAATTGTTGCAAAATAATCTGCTATCATGTAATAAGCAGTTAAGTGCATGCGATTGACTGAACATGGAGGTCGCGTGAATAGCGCGTGATACTTCTTCCGCTACGGCCCATACTTTATTGCGTCCGGTGATTTTAATGTGTTGTGCCTGACGTGAGAAGCTAACGCAGCCGTGCCAGCGATCTGTCAGTTTTTTGTACGCAGCGTGGTATTCATCAGAGGGAGCGTAAGCATTCGCTAAAATCGAAAGGTTTTGTGATCGGCAGAGGTTGTCTAAAAAAACACGCAACTTGCTTGGAGAGTGGTTGTTTGATTCCCGAAAAAAATCAATTCCGATTTTTATTTCTGCCCGATCCTCTTTACCTGGTAACAACATACGCATATTAGAGAGACCGCCAATAAGCCTGTTCCTAGCTCTGATTGGGTATGAATTGGCTGTTATGAAGTTGGAAAGCCCTACACCTTCCATGATTAATTTTTTTCTAATTTTAATTAGACTACCTTGAAGGTAGTGAATAAGCATTCTTATAGGCCAGCTAGTTGACTTGTTCTGATACTGCCACGCGATAAATATCTGAAACCATAACCATGCACGGGGCGAGTCATCATTGGCGATTGCCAAGCCAATCTGCTGGCGTAACCAATACCAATCCACCCTTGCTTTTGGGCTCTCTTCCTCAATCACCCATGACCAATTAAGCTTTGGATCAGCGCTGTAAGAATCATTGTTAATAACCTCGCTTATTAATTGACGTAAAACCGAAGGCTTAACTGGTGGTTGGCCATTCGTTTGAATATGAGGCGAGGCAATGAGAAAGTGGCTAAGAGCCGATAACTGAGCGATTTCTGTATCCGAAGAGGGGCCGTATTTTAAACCGGCCCACAATTCATGCATGAGAATAACACCGTCGACGTTCATTCCACTCAGATGCACATGGCCCTCTGCATAGTCTTTGTTATCTACCGTCATGCCCGTATGAAAGGGCTGTTGCGCCTCAACGCGTTGCTGCAACTGGTATGGAGTTATATTTTTATTTTCATGAATGTCTTTCGCAATTTTCCACGCGACTACGTTTGTTGGATCGAACATGGAAGCCAGATGAACATATTCAGTGGTTCGATCGGCACGAAACTTAATTAGATTATCTTGTGTCTCCATCAGTGCCGAATATAGATGTGACATTGACGGAGTTTTTCCGTCAGAAAATAAGTTTTCAGGCCAGGCCGTTTTGAAAATCGTGCTGAGATCTGTTTTTCGGTAGCGTCGTGGATGATAATTGTTGAGGTCGATTTGTAAGGCCTCCAAGCAACTTTCGCGCAGTTTCTCGACGTTTTTTTTAGTAGCTCCACTGAGTTCTTCAAATAGAGTGCGAAGCATGTTTTCGCCGCTGTAGGCGGTCGCTATTGCCAAGTTGAGTAGTTGATATTGATACATGATTAGTTTGTATGGCTCGTCATTTTTGCGATCGCCATGAATTTGCGGTAATGTTTATCCCCCTCAAAACTGTTGCGAATATGATCGATAATTTCTTTTTTATTATCAGCTTTCATGAGTATTTTTCTAATGCCATCCTGCTGGAAATTTCTGTATTTTGAACCGGTAATTTTATTAAAGTAATCAAGCAGCGTGTCCGAGATTTCGGGTTTGGTTTCATCCGATTGCTTCACTGAGGCTGCTGCATTCTTAGGGTCTGCGAAAGACTGCATAATCACTCGGAGTGGATGAGACGCGATCATGTAGGTATAGGCTCCTGTGGCCTTACCAAATCCATCAGCTTTAGTACTCCCAGCGTAAAAAGGGGATATGTTTCGTGTGTAGAGTTCGCTGTTGCTAAATTTTTTACCGTCACCGACATTGACGTGTGCTATCTCTGCCGGCAATCCGAACAGCTCACCTTTTTCAAAGCTACCGAAAGCTGCCCATATGCTATTGAAGATCTTTGGGGCCAATGCTGATATATGATTGGATATGTTGCTGGATGGGTTGGTATTTACAGATTGAGGTTTATTGAATATGCCAGCTTGATTGAATACCTTGTTCATGACGTTGTAAAAAAACCAAGGTGCAGGCACATGGTTCTGAAGATTGTGCTGCGCTCTCCAGGTGTTGATATTCAGAGACAAACTTTCAATCTGATCACTGTACGTGGGTGATTCTTCATCATTAGCTTCAGACGAAGCTTCATCTTCATCGCTGGTATCATCCTCATCGGTGGCGACCGTTTGAGTTTTGGTAGATGCCAACGCGCCAAGGGAATGGAAGGGCGCGCGTCGCAAAACATGTGATATTTCATCAGCACTCACATCTTTTACAAAACTGGCGACCAATAGTTCAAAAACCCTGCCACAGCAAGACAACGTGGCTCGTTTATTTGTGGTATAAAAATTTCGATGAAGTAGGAGGGCTGCGACAAATTCGCTTTTTTTATCCTTGAAGGAAGGGATTTTCTTAGTTAGAGCATAACCGGGCTCTGGTGACGGATAGGGTATAAGCGTGCAATCGGGGATTCGTTCAAGCCAATCCAGTGGTGCACGATTGGCTAATACTTCGCGCCAAGCCGTTGTCGGCGCAGTTGCTTCGAAATGGCGCAAGCTGATGTCATTGTGATTCATAGGTTCGAACAGCGGGGTGTGCAAAACACTGACGTATTCGTCTCGGCCATGCATGCTATGTATCTCTCGCCAATAGTGCTGTGCTGATAAGGCCAAGTAAGCAGCTCCCCCTTCTGCAGCAAACTGGCAATACTTCATAAGGGCTTTTTGGCTGGCGGGCGCCAGTGCCACCAGTTCATTGTGAAGGGGGAAGGGTTGTTTTGCATCGTCGGCCAGTTGTTGATAAGCCCGGCGTCTTGCAGCCTCATTTTGCGATTTATCTACAATGCGAGCAGCTGCAGAATAAGCATCTTTAAAGGCCTGCATGACAGCTGGCAGGATAGGCAGGGTCAATAATCGACGAAGTTGCGCAGACTCTACATCATGGCCTGCCAGCGCTTGACTCAGTTTTGGAATTTCGTCCTGCAAGGAATAAACCAATTGAGCAAGTGAGCGGATATTTTTTACCGGCGCGGGCAGATAGCTATTTTCCATACCGTTGGTTCTTTCGTTGAGTATCGCTTCAAGCCAAGTATGAAAATGCGCCATTGTGATGTCGGCGACAGGCTCACGGTTACTGTCAATAAAGCCGATGTTCGATGATTTCAAATAGGAGATTACCTGTGGCATCTCGATGCGATATTGAAGCGGCAGGATTTTTCGTTGGTACTCCTGTGCGAGATCCTTAGCTCGCACTAGCGCAGCGGCTGACTCGACGTTGCTTTCCTTGATAAGACGACCATGGAAGTTGCGCCAAGTCAGCTCGTTGTATAGCTCAAGGTCGCCACTGATGACGGGCAAAACATAAGGTGAGACGAGATATTTTCGTATCACTTCAAGGTTGTCAAACGCTCTGTTCAGCGAGGTGTCGACGTCGTCAATGGGTAGTACGAGGAGATCTTTATCCAGTAAATTCAGAGCGGCTTTAAATATCCGATGTACTTGCTGAGCTAGATTTTGATTGCCCATGAAGGCACGTAGTTTATCCAGCCCACGCAGTTCACGCTGCGACTCAAGTCGCTCTAGCGTATTACCTAAAAGTTGCAGTTCCTCGTGAAACACGGTTGCCTGCTCCGCTTTTTGGTCCTTAGCTTCTCGCATTGAGGGATCGCAGACCAAACCTGCGACGATGACGTTCAGGAAGAGATCATCTGTAGTTTCGAGAAGCGTAGGGTCGAGAGGCTTGAGAAAGTGAACCCTTTTTTGCAGCTCTGGCTCGTGCTCTGCCAGGTATTTTGAAATGTTGACCAGGACAGAGCTTTTCCCCGTTCCGCGGGACCCATCAATCAGAACGGCTGTGTGAGCCCTGTGGATGTTGACGTCGTCTTCGCCATTTGCGCTCTCACGTGCACGCTGGGACACAGCTTTTGCGCTTTTTACCGTTTCTGTCAGCTTGTCGTAGACGTCAGATGCAAGTAAGACTTTGGCAGATGCTTGGGAAGCTTGCTCACGCTGATTGATTGGGAAGTACACGGTAGGAAGGGTCATGACGCTGGTCGACTCCTGTCGATATTAAATTCTGTTTAGGGCTGAGCAGCATCGAAAATATCCATTGGACGGGATGTCCTGATAGCCGTCGATCATGTAGCGTCCAGTCTCACGCATCTTGAGGATCTCGATCAACTAGTAACGGTGTTTTATGTGAGGTTTATGAACGGATACCGTGCGGGAAGACATCGCTTACGTCGCAATTGTTATAGCTGCTAAGGCTCCGTCACTGTGATTTTATGTACTGGTTGATCGAAACACTGCGAAAGCCAGAGTCCTCCACCCGCTCAGGCACAGAATATGGGCATTGACGTAAAACTCTCCCGGTCTTTGCGACTTTTACCGGACTGCACGACGCCACCATGGACTGAAGGGGCGTCGAGCTGCCTGAATTCGGTACTTCGTCTCAATTGCCAACAATTGATTTATCGGTTGATCCGGCGAAGCAAACGGCCACTATACGATGTTTTACGTGTGGACACACGCAGTGCCCATATGTCGTAAAACGGTACGAACAGGAAGTAGATTTTTGCGCGCATTCTGTTGCAGGCGGCGCGTTCGATCACTGTGCAGAAGGGGCCTAGCTCAGTTTTATAATCAAGGCTTCGACGCCTGGTCGGATAACTGGATGACATGGGTTTGCAGCATGAAGTTGAAGCTGGACACGCTGTTGAATTTCAACGAGGCGTTGGCGGCCAGCGGTGATGTCAGCGCCTGGCAGAGCGTTTCGCCCGGTAACACGTAAGCCTTGTTGAAGGTAATGTCGGCCTTGGTCGGCGCACTCGACATGGTCGGATCAAAACGAAATACCTTGCGCGACGGGTTGCTCATACAGAGTTTCCCCTGTGTTTGCTTAAAGCTGATTTGCTTCCAGGTGTCGACCTCGGACACGTTGGGATCGACGCCAATGATCACGGGCAGATCCTGCCCGATGACGAATTTCACCTTGCCTGCGGCTTGCTGCTGTGGGGGCAATCCTGAAAACAGCACCCGTGCGATGTGTTCCCTGTCGAGGGGCTTGTTGCTACGGAAGATCACGCGCACGGTCTGGTTTTTACCGGGCGCGACCACCACGGTTTGCGGCACGGTGTACAACACGCCACCGTCGAGGTCGTCATCCGGCAGTTTGCTCACTTTGCTGTAGAGCAGCACGGCTTCGTCACTGTTGTTTTTAAGGTCGATGGTGGCCTCTTTCTGTCCTTTTTCAATCAGCACCGCAGAGGCGCTGGGTTGCACCTGGGCTTCAGCCAGCAGGGGCATGGCTGTCAGGCAGGCCAGCCACAGGCATTTTTTGCCGAGAGCAGTCAAAGGTTGTATCGATAATTTGTTCATTGGAGATCTCCAGTTGAGTGGGAAGTTTGCACATCAAGGTGCTGTCGGACGCATCGAACATGCCTGACGTTTGCAGTTGTTTAATATTGTCCTGTTTAACCAGCAGCACGTTCTGGTCGATAAAGTTGGCGATCAAGTTGCCGTCCTGGTCATAAAACACCGTGCGAGAACTGAGCGCTTCTGGCTTGTTTGTCCAGCGCATCAACACGTTCTTGTTAGTGGTGGGCTCGAAGTCGAAATAGGACACCGCGCCACGGTCGCTGATAAAGTCCATCTGGTTGTTTTGGAAGTACACGTCATCGTCCAACCCCTTGGGATTGACTTTGACAAAGTCAGGCTTGTTATCGGAGATATTGGCCAGCACCACTTTGCCGTTATAGTTTGTTCTTGCTGAGCTGCGCTGGCTGCTGACCTTGACGAAACCCTTGAGGTGAGTGTCGACAATGGCGTAGGTGTCTTTGAGTTGTTCGGGTGTAAACACCACGCCCTTGTGATTGGCGGCGATTGAACCCGAAAGGCTCAGGTTGTTTGACGTTGCGCTGCGGCTGTCGCTTTCGGACTTGGAAACCGTCAGGCCGGCATGCGTGTACGGTGTATTGAAGTCGTTGCTTATATAGTTTTCTGTGGATTCGCTGCGATTGGCAGTGCGCTGCACATGGCCAGCGGTCACGCTGTAATCACTGTTGACCCGGGTGGTCAGGTAGTTATCCAGGCGCTGGCTATTGCTGTAAGCGTTGTATTGCGATCGGTAGTCAACACGGCGGCCGCCCACTTCAAATGGAATCGACAGTCTGGCATTCAACGTCATTTTGTCACGCTGGGTATCACCGGGCGCTTGCAGGGTAGACCCGGCACTCAGGCTGAGTGAGGCTTTTTTGATGTTTGTGGAATAGCCTACCGACCACGTCGAATAACTGGCGCGGTTGTAGAAGTCGTTCCGGTCGAGCGAAATGCTGAACGCATTATTGTCACCCACGACAAAACTGTGCGCGATACTCAGGGTACTTTTTATATCGGCTTGGTAATCATAAAGAACCTGGCCGACATAGGAGAAATTGCGGCTGATTGCCTGGTACGTAAGGTCGGTGCCGCCGTAACTCAGCGTGGCGTTAAAGTTGGCGCCGAGTTTATTGTGCTCATTCCTCGATAACAGGCCGTACGTGGTTATCTGCAGACCGCCTTTATTGAGGGTGTTGTTAACGGAGACGCCCTGATAATGTTGTTGGGCGACGACTGCTACGGTGGGGTTCACGGTATCGCTGTAGCGCTTTGAATAACCCGCACCGGCTGTCACGGCGCGCGCATCCGTGTTCGAGCGCCCCGCAAATGCATACAGTCCACTGCTTTGCGTGGTCGCACGGCTGATGCGAGCACGGGAAATCTGGCGGGTATCGATCACCTGGCCATCGCGTTTGATCACCACCACCACGTCCGACGTCAGTGATGTCACCGGTATTGCGGCCAGGTTGTTGTGGCCGCGGTTGACGTTCAGGGTGTAGACCAGTTGGTCTCGCTGGTAGAACTCGATCACCGCCGGCGCATCGCTGTCGTAGGTGAAGGCCACGCTGCCAATGCCTGATGGCGCACCCTTGGTGTTGTAGACCACGCCATCCACATACCCCACGCCGAAGCCGCCGTCGGGCGAGTTCAGGCGACCGGCTTTGACGCGGCCAATGTCGAAATCGCGATCCAGATAAAACGACTGGACGTTGTTATTGCTGTAGCGCTGGGTTCTGGACGTAAAGCTGCTGAAGGTGCCGTTGGCGCGCAGCAACGCGTTGTCTGCGTTGGCGCCGACTTGATAATTTGCGCTCAGTGAGTCATTACTCGAACCGCTGGAGTCGTACGACGAATAGTAGGTGTTGTAGTTGACGAAGGCGCCGGTTCCGCCCTTTTGGTGTTGAATGAAATCGGGGTTTTCCAGCAGCGCGCGCGGTACCGTGAGCTTCAGGCTGCGGTCGCTGCGGCTGAAATTGGGCTTGATCCGATCAGTCAGCAGCACGTAGGTCGCAGCGCCATTTTGAATGCGCTGACCCCAGGCTTCTTTCTTCAGACCGAACCGTTCAAGGTCATGGGCGGTATAGCCCGCTTGTCCTCCGGGCGCGCGATAAACCACGGTCTTGGCAATGAAGCGATCATTGACGTAGAGATGGACCGCGTTATCGCCAGCATAAAGTTCCGTGTCGTGAAGGGCGTCCTCAACTTGCTGGTCACTGATGCCATTGATGCCGAGCAACTTGCTGTCAAATTTGAGTTGCGCGTGAGCGTTCATCGAGATGAAAAAGATCAGCAGTAAGGAGTGGACAAGTTTCATGGCAATAAAAATGTCCCACCGTCAGGCAGGACATTTGCGAACCCACAATAAATTAGTAGTAACGAACGTTCACTTGTGCCGTGCCGTTCCATGGAACTTGCGTGGTCGCGCTGATTTGGCTGGCGATGTTTATTTGCGGTTCAACCTCAAAGTTCCAGGTGAACGCATTGCCACTGGCCGGATTGCCAGCGGTGTCCAGAGGGCTCCACTCTTCTTTGGTGTAATAAGCCCAACTGGACATCAACGCTCGACTGCTGGGCGTAGACATATGGTTGGCCGCGTCGCGGTTATAACCAAAGCTGGTGGTGTTGGTTGCGCCGTCGACGATGGTGCTGACCGGTTTCAGCACAAAGTTGCCGATCTGCTTCTTGGTCACCGGGTCAAAGCCGATACCGAAGATACGGCCTGAATCGGCGTGGTCGGTGCGCCCGGCGCTATTCTTGCCGATCATGGCGCTGGTAGGGTCCGCATCGACGATCCACATGGCGGTTTTCGTGGTTGTGCCTTCCGGGCAGTTAATATCGATCCTCGCTGTTTTTGCGGGGAGTGTGGTGAAATCGGTTTTGCTAAGTGAGTCCCAAGTGATCTCGCCCCAGTCCAGATCATTGCCAGTTGGGACATTAACCGTGCACGCGGCCGGCGTGATAATACCTTTAACGTTAATTTCGCTGGCGGCATGGGCGATAAAAGGGGCGAGGGCAGCGAAGCCGGCAACGGATAATGTCGTACCCAGTTTGAAACGTTTCACAGTCATACTCCTATGAATAATTAAAAGACGCGTCGAGATGGCAACGTCGATAATGAAATCGACACCATTCAAGAGCAGCGAAATTATAGGAGTGCAAAAAGTGCTAGTTACCTGGAATATTCCAGTTCTGCTGTTAACGAGGACAGCTGGGCGTGCACACGGGGATGATGTGCGAACCGTCAAACACCGGCGGCGCGAAGTTGGTAAACGAAGTCGCGTACCGCCGCGTGCACCACCGAGTGGTGCAGTGCTTCACGGTGCAAATGCTGCGCCTGACGGGACAGTTCGGTCAGGTCGACCAGTTGCAACGCTCCGGCGAGTTTGTGCAGCAGATGGCCGAGGGTTTCTGCATCGTCACTGATCAGTGCGGCCTCTATGGCCAGCAGGTCCTTGCGACTCTCTGCGCAAAAACTGTCCCACATCACGGCCTTCAGATCGCCCATGCTGGTGACTGCCGAGTCTTCAGGCGGCGCGCACAGGTAACGCTCGAACAGGGTAATCAACGCACTGAGGACGATGGGCTTGAGGATGAGTTCGTCCATACCGGCCGCTCGGGCACGCTGCTGTTCCTGCGGGTGGATGCTCGCCGTCATGCCGATGATGGGGATTGTCGCGGCCTCGAGCTGTGAGTCGCGTACCTGGCGGGTCATGGCGTAGCCGTCGAGTTCCGGCATATAGCAATCAGTGAGGATCAGCGTGTACTGCTGCGTTTGCAGACGCTCGAGCGCCTGCAGGCCGTTTTCCACCAGGTCGAAGGCGCATTGCAGGTGCTCCATCTGCCTTTTCAGCAGCAGTCGATTGGTGGGGTGATCCTCCACGATCAGCACTTTATGGCCCTTGGGGTAACTGGAACGGGGCAACGGAATTCGGCGGCTGCTGTTGCGCCCCAGCAGCAGTTGCTCAAGCGCGGCCTGCAAACCGCCCCAGGTCAGCGGGTTAACGCTCAGCCGGGTGGACGAGGGGCCGACCGCATAGCCGGCAGGCAAGTCTTCGGTGGTAATCAGCAGCGTCCCGGGATTGCCGGCGGATGCCTCGTCGGTGGTGATCAGCAGGTCCGGCTGATCCGACGTGAACTGAAACCCCAGCGCCAGCAGGTGCTGCGCCAGGGCTTCCTGACAGGGCGCAAGATCGGACGCGAGCTTTACCGAGTGGGATGCGAAAGGTTTTTCAAGCGCGGCGACGACGGGCAGGCTGAGGGTGAAAGTGATGCGCGTGCCTTCATTGAGGCAGCTGTGCAGGTAGAGTTCACCGCCCATCAGTTGCACAAGTCGACGCGAAATCATCAGGCCCAGGCCCGAGCCTCCGTAGCGGCGGGTAATGGAGCTGTCCGCCTGCATGAAGGGTTGAAACAGACGCTCCTGCTGCGCCTGACTGATGCCGATGCCGGTGTCCGCAACCAGGAATTCCAGGTGCTGCTCGCCATCATCGTGCTTGACGCTGAGTTCCAGGCGCACATGACCGTTTTGGGTGAACTTGGTGGCGTTGCTGAGCAGGTTGAGCAGCACCTGGCGCAGGCGGCTGCCGTCGACTTCCAGCAGCCCGGCGATGCGATGATCAATCAGGCTGTGCAGCCCGAGGCCTTTGCCGTGCGCCTGATGGCCGATCAGGCGCAGCACGCCGTCGAGCAATTGACGCAGGTCGGTAGGCTCGGGCGCCACGACGAGCATGCCGGAGTCGATGCGTGAAAAATCCAGGGTGTCGTCAAGCACCTGCAGGAGCGAGCGGGTCGATTCGTTGACCATTGTCAGCATTTCCTGCGCATCGGTGGGCAGGTGCAAGTCGCTCATCAATTCGAGCAGGCCGAGAATGCCATTCATCGGCGTGCGAATTTCATGGCTCATGGTGGCCAGAAACGCCGCCTTGGCCTCGGCCGCCTGTTCAGCCAGCTGTTCGGCGGCGCGAATGCTGGTGACGTCGATAAACGTGGTGAGCACGCCCTGCGGTTCGGCGCCGTCAAGCCGATAGGGGGTGACGATGTACAGCCAGTGCTGGTCGCTGCCATCCTCGCCCACCAGGATATGCTCGCCTTGTTGGCGTTCATCGTCGCGCAGCGCCCGGTCGACCATCTTCGAGATCCGCTGACGCACCTGCGCAGGGTAGTAGCTGATTTCGTCAACGGAGCGCCCCAGCACCTGGGCCGCTTCGACGTTGAAGGTTCGCTCATAGGCTTTATTGAGCATCAGGTATCGGCGCTGACGGTCCTTGATTGCCACCGGGTATGGATACGATTCAAGCAGTTCGCGGCTGAAGCGCAATTGCGCGGACAGCCGCTGTTGCGTTTCCCTCAGGGCGCGCTGGCGGGTTTTGAGCGACAGGTGTGCGTAGAGCAATACGCCAATGATCAGCAGGGCTGCGGACCCTATGCTGCCGACGATACGCCAGAGGCGTTGCGGGGAGACGCCGATTTCATAGGTATTGCGCAGCCACTGTTGGGCAAACAGGTCGCGCTGTTCTATCGGAATGCTCTGGATAAGTTGATCCAGCAGGGCCGCCAGTTGCGCGTGACGCTCGGTCACCGCGATAGACAACTCCAGCGGCAGATCGGTGGCTGCGGCAATCTTGAGGCTGTCCGACCAGCCTTTCTCCAGTAAGCGGTCCACGGTTATCAGGTTGCCCACGTAACCATCGGCCTTGCCGGTGCGCACCAGCTCAAAGCCATCTGCCGGGTCGGTTACCCGCAGCAGCAAGCTGTCGGGCACCCGTTGCTGGAGGCGTTGCGCGAACTTCGGATTGTCCGGCACGACCAGCGTCGCGCCATTGAGCTCTTCGATGGCGGTTTTCGCCGGTTCTCCGAGGCGTGTCACCAGCACGTTGGGAATCTTCACGAAGGGCTGCGTGTAGCGCCAGCCGGGCAAGTGCTCGGTGGACGCGTCCACCGGAATACGCAGGTCAATCTCGTCGGAAGGCGCAGCCGTGCCGCTTGGCGCGGGTATTTCAACCACTTTGAGCCGCAGCGCATTCACCAGGTATTTCAGGTAGCTGTAGCTCAGGCCATTGGGGCGACCGTGTTCGTCGAGGAACGACATGGGACGAAAGGTGGTTTCATAACTCACGCGCAGCATCGGCAAGTCATCCACCCATTGGCGCTGCGCGGTAGTCAGGTGGGAGGAGGGCTGCATGCGTTGATTGATCGAATGCTTGTCCAGCCAGCGCAACTGCAGGTCGTTGAGAAAGTCGGACGGGGTACGGGCCATGGCTGCGGCAAGGGCGTCGCGCACGTCGGGCCGCAGTGAACTGATACCGAAGTGTAGGCCGGCGTTGTCGTAAATATCCTGCTGCCTGACCTCAAGGGACTTGTAGTGTCCGCTGCTGAACAGCGCTTCGAGCTGGTACGGCTCGCCCAGGTAGGCGTCACCTTCGCCATGCTGCAAGGCGTCCAGGGCAGCCTTGGTGTCCGCGTAGATTCGCAGTTGAGAGGGCGGCAGGCGTTGGCTCAGCCATTGAGCAGTGGTATAGCCCTGCTCGGCGACGAATGAATGTGACGACAAGTCGGCAGGTGTGATCGCCGCGCTGCCGTGCCGTACAACCAACACCAGGGGGGAGAGCAGATAGGGGCTGGAAAAGTCCATGCAGCGTTGCCGCTCGGCGTTGGTCTGCAAGTCCGGCACGATGTCGATGCGTCCTTCGCACAGTGCGGTGGTGGCTTGTTCAAAAGTGGCGAACTGGCGAAACTCCAGTTTCAGGTTCAATTGGTCGGCCAGGTAACGCAGGTAGTCGATACTGAACCCGGCCGGGCTGTCGCCGACCCAGTAGCCGAGGGGAGGGGTGGTCTGCACCGGCAGGCCGACCACTACCACAGGGTTGCCCAACGCCGCCGGGGCTTGTGTTGACGCCGTGCACAGGCTCGACACCAACAATGTCAGCCACAACAGCCTGCGCAGGGCGTTTATCACCCGGAGTGCTCGACGGTGGATTTGCTCAGTGAGGCGTAATACTGATACAGCTGCGCGTCGGACTGTATACCCAACTTGCGCTTGGCCGAGTTCTTGCCCCAGCTGACCGTCTTGACGCTGCGATGCAGGGTCTCTGCAATGTCCTCGGGCGACTTGCCCGACGCCAGCAGCCGCACGATTTCCAGCTCCCTGGGGCTCAGCTGCGCTTCTCCTGCCGGGCTGCGGGGCGATTCAGCCAGCGCCTTTTTCAAGGCTTCATTCAAATAGATGCCCCGACGCAGCACGGTGCGCACGGCTTTTGGCAGGCAGAGAATGTCGCTGTTTTTTTGAATGATGCCACGCACTTTCGCCTCCAGAATCAGCCTCAGAATGCCGAGGTTCTCTTCACCCGTCAGCACCAGCACCGGCAGGTTCGGGTAACGTCTGTTGAGCAAACCCAGCATGTGCAGGCCATCCATGTCGGCGCCGGGCATCGAATAGTCGACGATCAGCACGTCGCATTCATGGTTTTCCAGCGCGGTGAAGAGTTCCGGAACGCTGGTGGCGGTTGCCTGGATTTTGGCAAAACTGCTGTCATTCAACAGTACAACCTGGCAACCGTGCAGGATGGCAGGGTGATCGTCGGCGATGATGATACGAGGAATCATAAGCGCTGCTCCTGGGGAACTGTACAAATTGGCCCGTCACTGTCGCCCGACTGCTCAACACGCAGAAAGTGTAGCGTGAGTACCGTCCTGCGCGCCTGTTCAAGTTGAGACGGGAGAGCCGTGAACGATACATGCACGCAGGTTTGAGAAGACTGGAAAAATCTAGTTCCCGGGGCTTGGCTAAATGCGGCACTTCAACTTGAACTAATCACCACGCCATCCGCCCTAACGCTGTGCAGCTAATCGCCAACCCGGATTGACGCCGGGTTGCTCACTACACGCAAAGGTTTTGTGATTATGAAAAGTGAACAAGTAGAAGGTGTTGTAGAAAAGGCCGCAGGCAAGGCACAGAGCGCTGTCGGGAAACTGTTTGGTGATTCGAAGCTGCAAGCTGAAGGGGCTGGACGCCAGGCGGCTGGTCAGTTGACCCAGACCTACGGCGATGCGCTTGACAGTGTGTCTACATTCGTTAAAGAGAAGCCGGTTGCAGCCCTGGCAATTGGTGCGGTAGCGCTGCTGGTGCTGGATCGTCTGCTGCGCCGCTGAGTTGGGGGGAGAAACCTTGAGGGGTTTTTCCTGAAGCTCACCTTCGAACGCTTCGAAGTTGTGTTGTTTGGAGTGCGCGAAGGTGAGATGTGTGCATTCACCTGGAACGTCGAAAAGTATGTGGCTGGCGACGATAGTAACGTGCGTCATCAGTGTGGGCTTTTGGCTGACGGCGTCATGGTTGGCCGGAGTGAATGAGCCGTGGGACGCGCACTGTTATTTTGCTGTTCTATATCCGGCGTCCCTGGCGCTCACACTGACGCTGGGTCTGCTGTTTCAGAAACGCGGATGGCTGGCGGGCCCCATCGTAATGTTCGGGCAGATTCCGTGTGTGATGATCACATCTGAAACCGGGCCGCTATTGGCAGTTGGCATTGTGTATTGCCTGTTGCTTTCGATCCCGGCAGTGATGCTGTGGTGGGTGGCTCGCGTTATCTCTCGACGCTTCACCGCTCCAGCGGGTTAGGCTGCATTAAGCGTCTACGCTGAGAAAATCTCCTGGGCATAAGAGTGAGGTGACCCGAATGAACAGCGAATCCACCCCGGACAGGACCCGTACCGACCCAATCGACGCCGAGTATTTCGAATACAGCAAAGCAGCCAATCCGATCAGCGCGAACTTGATCACCCGAATTCCCTATCAGAGCTTCCCGGCTTCGCTGTATGACAGCGGCCCCTCCAGGGTAGTGCCACTGGACCTCAGCGAAGCCCTGGGCTGCGAAGGCCCGGCGACTGGCCCTGGGCTGTGCGCGAACTTCATTCGGCTCAACGCCGGCGATACCCTCACCTTGCAGCCCAACGCGACGTCTCAAGTGCTCTATGTAATTGCGGGGGAGGGCCGCGTCGTTCAGGGCGAGCATGCCATTCAATGGTCCAAAGGCTGCTTTATCGCGCTGCCTGGCCTGCACGAGGCACGTCTGACTGCAACGCAGGATGCTCGGTTTTACTACGTGCACGATGAGCCGCTGTTGCGCTACCTGGGCGTAACGCGCAGCAGTGATCGCTTTGCGCCGACGCTCTATCCCGCAGACGTGGCGAACGCGAAACTGCGTGAAGCGGCCGATGACCCGCATGCGCAGGACCGCAGCCGCATCAGTATCCTGTTGGGTAATCGCAACTTTCCACAGACCCGCACAGTGACTCATGTGCTGTGGGCAATGTATGGAATTCTGCCAGCAGGGTCGGTGCAAAAGCCCCATCGGCATCAGTCGATTGCGTTGGATTTCATTATCGATTGCCCTGTGGGGTGTTACTCGCTGGTGGGCACTGAGCTGGATGCGGATGGGCAAATCCGCAACCCGGTGCGAGTGGACTGGTCACCTGGCCTGGCGTTCGTGACCCCGCCAGGGTACTGGCATGCGCACTTCAATGAGGCAGACACGGAGGCATTCCTGATCCCGATTCAGGATGCGGGGCTGCAAACGTATTTGCGGTCGTTGGATATTCGGTTTAGTTGAGCGGCTTGGGGGTAGTGCGAATAATTGCGCGGTGCGTTCATGTTGCCTGATACATCATTTAACAAGTGGGCGATGTTAGATGTTCATAAGCAGATCAGCATCCCAATAATACTGGCTCAGTGGCCCTGAAATGAACGTAACTGTTCATCGCTTGGTGTTCATAGACCTAGCTTTCCCGTCATTATTCTCGTCACCCCGAGCTTTATCCGTCCATCCAGTGATGGTGGAGGTATGCTCGACGGCGGCACGGGATGCGCTTGCTTGGTGTTTCGTGATCGAATATGTCATATAGCCGCTATTGGATTTTGTTGCAGCGCCACCGCTGCATCGATTGGACTAATAGCGGTCATTCGCCTGCTCACTTGAAACGAACCGAAGCAAGATGCAGCGCGTCAAAACGGCGGGCTTCCGGCAGATCGTATCCATGGGGTACGGAAGTGAAGTGTCTACGAAACTAAGAGCGATTCAACATACCCGTTTGCCTATCCCTTATCTCAAAGGGGGGAACGGTGTCCTGTCTTTCAAGGGGGCTCGTTCAATGGATAACCCGTTGTTGAGCCCGTGGGGATTTTTCGGTGCGTTCATTCAACTAGCTTCCTGCTGGTGTTTTTGCGTAACCGCAGCCGTTCCGACCTTCGTACGTTTCGGCTTCAACGGAGAAAATCGGGAGGGTAGGGTTCAATTAGCCCAAGCTCAGAAATCAAATTTGCTGATCAAGCTTATCCGACGCGCGCTTTCTCAGCCCGTTCAAGGCGGTGCGGATGGCGTTCTCATCGGTGCATACAGATAAGTCCAAAGCCTCTGCGTAGGCGCGATAGCCAGGATTGCCATCACATTCGAGTACCTCTCCCATTGCTGGATAGTACGTCAGGTCCCAGACCTGGCTACGCCAGTTGTATGGCCCTTTGTGGGGTTCCAGGCATTGGAAGATATAGATGCGCAACTCGCTTCGGCTGTTCTCGACGATTGATGCTTCTTCGGCGTTCTCACCATTGCCCGTGTCGTTCCGGACCCAAACGTCGAACAACAGATCACCCTTCTCATGGCAATGCACGGGATCCTCCTGCCCGCCGTTACGAAGCCATAGCACGGACACGTCGTTGAACGGCAGAAAACGTTGTCCTGCGCTGTTGCTGACCTCTAGTCCATCCAGGCTCCGGGGCACACGATTTCGCGGTATCTGAGAGTAGTAATCGGCGCCCAGTTCCTCACGTATAAAGCCCAGTAGCTCAAGAATGCGCTGTTGATAATCCGCCAGCAGGCGATAGGCTTTGCGTACATCCAGAAGAGCGCTGTCGATTGAGGTTTCAGTGGCCAAGTTAGTCAGCTCCAACGTGCAATGGGGAATTGGGTAATTTGAATAGAAGGTGCAGAAAGGTCTGATAGGAAGCGGGATGTCGCTACGCGGCTCGGGACTCGCTTGGCGCTAACGGTTGCGGGCGCGAATATAGGGGAGCGCGTGGAGTCGATCGATACCGGGGCCAGTTGACCTAACCAGCGCCGAGGAAGAATACGCAGCCCATGCCATTCGTAAGCGGCGGCAATATCATCCAGCAGACGCTGAAGGCCTGGAGATGAGTCCGTCGATGCGTTGGAAATCGCTGCTTCTAGAGCCTGGAACAACTGATACCAACTGCAGCACGCCAACTCGTAATCTGAGCCTGCCCCGGACAGTTCTCTCTCGATTTGGGACTCCAGCTCAGAGGTGCTTTTCTGCGTGTAATTTTGAAGGCCACCAATGGTGAGGAGTATCGAGCCATCACCCAGGTGTTTGCCTGCCCAACCAGCCCGCAACTCATTTGCCAGTTGTACAGCGTATTGCTGTTGGAGATCGTCGTGGCGCTTGGCTTCAATCAGCAGCGTACGCTCCGAGCCGTACAGCACCACATCGGGTTCGACACGTCGTTCGTCAAGCCACCATGATGGCCAGAACTCGAAATCCTCCAAGGTGCCAATTGATCTGTCTGGTCCCAACAATTGAACGAAGAAGCTATCACGCACAGATTCGGGTAGGTAAATCAGTCGCTCGACTATGGTGGCGGTAAGGATGTCTTCCGCCCCGGTGGCATCTCCCAGGCTTGAATGCCTACCTTCAACGCCGCTACCTCGGCGCTTGCCGTTCAATATTGCAGCGAGCATGTTATCTCCAGCCTGAAGCGCCAAGGGGTTTCATCGTGCGATGTGAGCATCAGCGCGATCCCGGTAGGGTAGGGTCTAGAGCCCGATCGATCTCTTCAAGGCAGTCCCGGATTTTGCTCAGCGCCTGGTTGTAATGCGCATCCGTCGCCTTGTCACCCAGGTCAAAAATGCACCGTTCATGTTTAACCTGGTAGCCGCTTGAAGCCACATAATGCCCAGCCCAGTCAGGAACCTCCCGCGGGCTTGAAGTGAAGTTGGGTAGGTGTCTTGCCAACTCGGTGGTATCAGCGGCAAGGAAGTAAGGAAAAACACCAAGCCAGGTGTGCTTGTACAGTTTGATCCAGAGACCGTCGGGCCATTCTTTTACCCGTACGTCCAAGTCATGCCGCTTTTTGTCGACAT
Organism: Pseudomonas sp. Leaf59; assembly: GCF_920984685.1. NCBI lineage: Bacteria > Pseudomonadati > Pseudomonadota > Gammaproteobacteria > Pseudomonadales > Pseudomonadaceae > Pseudomonas > Pseudomonas sp. Leaf59. Next base: position 155,742 of record NZ_CAKLBR010000001.1, read on the forward strand.
TACATATTGGCCTCGTTTCGATCCTGCCGGCCCAGTCGGCAAACATAGGCGCGGTTTTAACCTCGGTTTCCAGCCATTCGAAGCGCTCTTGCAGCTTGCGATTCTGGCAATAAACGAAATGGTCGTGGATATGACCATACGCCTCTTCGTTTTGCTGGAAGATCTCCCAGCACAACTGTTTGAGCTCGGTGTTTCCCGACATGGTCTTCTCGATGTGAGCGACAAACTGATGGATAAACGGGAGGGCTTTCGGATCTACGCTTGTCTGCTGACGTAGCAGCTCGGCCAGTTGTCCATAGGATTGGTAGTAGACCGGGGTCGGGGAGTCTGGATCGATCGTCGGAGACGCCCGGCCTTTGGGCGTCAGGTACACCAGCGCCCTATGGGTATAGTGGGGGAACAGGTCCTGCAATGCTTTCTGGTAGCGGGCGACCTGACGGCTCTGGTCCAAGGCCCATATCTTGTTTTCGATTGCGATCACCAGTTTGAGGGACGGGTAATCGAGCAAGATATCGATATGTTCAAGTTCCCGTGTCACGTTCGCGCGCACGTCAGCAGTGCTTGAAAGTACGGCTTCCGGGAGGGGGTTGCGCTCGCAACGGCAGCCGAGAAGCGACCTTACATAATCATCTCTGAAGGCGCTGCCCATGCCATGGGCTTCACGATCGTTCAAGAGCGAGGCAATGATGTTCGAGTGGACCAGCTCCCTTGTGCTCACGCCCATGGCTTTGAAAAGATCAAAAGCCTTGGTATAGCCCGTCAGGGTATTAAAAGCTTCAGATGCGGACATTGCTGCTAGATGTTCAGGGGCGTCCATGTCGATGTTTCTCTATAAATAAGGCTTGTGCAGTCCGACTTGCCTGCGCTCGCAATGCCAATGTGTCTTTGTGCGAATGACGGTGGTTGACTACTTGAGCAGAGCAAGCTGTAGAATTCTGCCGCGCCATGAGGCGAATAGCCAGTATTGTGATGGTGCTCTCCCTGAGCAGATTTATGGGTGCCTGATGAGAACGATGCGTTGAACCAGACCTGCGTAATGTACAAGCTCAAACCTTTATGATTCGGAGCTTCTGCCAGTCAAGCTTCTCGCGAGTCCGCCGATACCCTTGCGGCAGACGTATGTCCGCCGCAAGGGTCTGGCGTCTAACTTCAAAGATGAACCGAGGAAGAAACAATGGCGATGGAATCACCTGCGCTCCTGCTGACCGATCTGAACAAGGCACTGCGTCGTCTACGCGGTGCCTGCACCGACCTTGGTAACGAGGAAATCGACGAGAAACTGCTTGAGGTGATGCGCCGCCTGCTACTCGCCGAGGTACTGGGAAATACCTGGATCGTTGTGATGGGCGGCTCTCAGGGCGCGGGCAAGACGACGCTGATGGCGAGCATCTATGACCTGCGCGGTGATGGGCCGAGGTGGCTGCAGAGCAATGAGGGCCGTGGCGAGAAAATGCCGGTACTCATCCTTGAGATAGAGGGCCTCGAGCGCGCGCAGGGATACGTTCGCAGGCTGGTTCCGGACGCGGCATCGCAGGGCTACAGGCTGGATGACTTCGAGGTGGATGTTCCGGAGTTCCAGCGCGCCATCTGCGACCCCAATGCCGAGGATCTGCTGCCGGTCCTGAAAGTGCCTCGCCGCTACTTCAAGCGCGATAACCAGGCGTGGTTGCTGCTTCCGGGGTACGAGAAGCAGGAGCGCGACAACCGCGCCTGGCAAGAGCTGATGCGCCAGGCGATGATCGCGGCAGGTGGCTGCATCATCGTGACCGACGAGACGCGCATGGCCAATCAGCAGCAGCTCGAGATCGTCCGGGACATGCTCGAGAACGAGCTCAAAGGCTGTAAGCCGTACATCGTGGTCTCCAAGACCGAGCCCCATCGCAACGATCCCAAGCGGCAGGCCGATCTGCGCTCAAGCGCCCAAGCGACGTTCCAAGTGGCGCCCGATCTGGCCGAAAGAAACATCATTCTGAGCGGCACCGACGACGTCGAGTACATTGAACAGTGGATGCCCCACCTGCGTCGCGCCATAGACGACCTCAACTTCACTGGGGAATCGGATCGCCACTTCCAGATGAGTCATCTCTCTGAAATTGTGGGTAAGGATTTGACACGGGTGTTGAATGCTATCCGCAGCAAGGCGCGACTCTATTTCACGAGTGACAAGGCAAGTGGGATTGATGGTGCTGAAGTGCTGGAAGAGGTTTTGGGCCGGTTCGATGAGGCAGCAGCGGAGCTTCGGAGCCAGCATCATCAGCTTGTGAGCGAGCTGGCTGGGGAGGCCTTTTCCAAAGCGTCCGATTCAATGAGTGCTCGGCTCATTGCCGATCACGAGGGCTTCGGCAACTGGTTGTCGAATGCCTTCGATACCACCAGCCAGACCAGAATGAAGATGCAGGATCTGGTCCAGGGATCTTGGCGAGAAGCGGCGCCGGCGTTTTTTCACAAGTACTCGCAAGGCGTATCGTCGTTAACGGCGAGCAAACTTGAGCGAGTGCCCTTAGAGAAATCGGGGGAGGGCTCTCCCGCGCGGTTGCCACAGGCGAAATCCCATAAACTGATCGAGATGGGCTTTGTGCACGCATCGGGTCAACCCGTTCGTTTCGAGAAGCTAACCCCTGAAGCGCTCAGTGATATCAGCATCCTTCTGGGCAATGGCCACCGGGAGGACTGGCAGGCTAATCAGGATGTCAGCAAACAGGTGGGTGCCAGTGCCGAACTGATCCCTGCGATGTCGCTAGAATACACCCGGCTTCTCTTCGCTGTGCCTGAGGTCGTTGGCGTCAAGCAGGACTTCGTACCCATCGACAGCACGTCTGGCGCCAATGCCGTCTCAGCGAGTGTCGAGAACCTCAGGACAGGCGTCGAGCTTGGCAAGACTGCTATTCGTTCGCTCGCCACCGTGTTGGCGGTAGACGTGGTCAGCGATGGAGACTCCGACATACTGGGCGCGCTCTTCGGCAAGACGGCTGGCGCGGATGCGGGGGATGCGGCTGATGCAGGCGATTCAGGATCGGAGACCAAGCTTCCGATGCCGCTCACGCTGCACCCTGCTGCAGTGGCGGCCACCGCAGTCGTCGCGGCTGCGTATCTGACAGGCGTGGCGGTAACACGGATTCGCAGCATCGAGAAAGCAGCAAGCGCCCAGGCGAGGGTCATGCTCGGCACCGTCCATGACCACCATGTTGAAAATCTTCGCACGTCCTTCGATGAGACCATGGCCGTGGCGCGCGCGCGCGTCTGCACGAGGCTGCGTGCCCGCTACCGCATGGACGAACTGCTGATGCGCAAGGACCGGCTTGCCAAAGCCATCGCCGATGTCACCTCGATCACCAGTGACTTGCGCTACGAGTTGGACTCGTCGGCTTCTGGCTTGCAACTGTTCATCTCTGACCGTGGTGTCTGACATGGCCAAGCAAGCCGTCATGGACCATTGGCACGCTCTGCAGGCACATCAGTCGGACTGGGCGTTTCGTGCCTATGCGCGGTTGATCAAGACGTTGAGCAAGGACGTCCAGGAAAAGCTGAAGCTCAAGGAGGAAGTGGCCGAGCCCTACGTGGTCATATTCGGCAAGACCCAGGTCGGCAAGACCACGCTGCTGCTCGACCTGATGGGCATCGACCCGGCCCAGTTGGGGAGGATCTCGCAGATCATGCGTGGCGGGCGCGAGGTGGGCAAGTCGGCGACGGCCACCGCCATGGAGTATTGCCGCTCAGCCAACGGCCGCTGGGGACTGACTCTGCGCTCGAAAACGCGCTGGTTTGAGGCTGAAGCCGACGTTACCCGGGCGCTTGGCCGGCTCAGGGAAGACATGGAGGCCGGGCGACTGGTTGCCGATTCGCCCTGTGTGGTGCATATCCCATCGTCATTCTTTGCCAGCCGGGCCGCCGAGGGGCCGAGCATCCGTATTCTGGACCTGCCAGGCGACAACCCTGCCAACGCTGCAGAGCAGGCACATGTGAACCATATGGCGAAGACTTATCTGCCCTTCGCTGACCTGGTGTTGCTGGTTGGCCGGGGCGATGATCTGGGCTTCCTGCGGCCTGAGGCGCTGACGCTGCCTGGAATCGAAGACTGGCAGGCCATGCCGCACCGTTTTCGCATTGTCACAACCTATTCGTACTTCGCACAGTCGATCAAAGACGCTGCTCGCAAGGATGCGAAGTTCGATGCTTCGAAGTCTCGGCGCCGTCTCATCCAGCAAATCGAGCTTTTTGGTCGTCTGAGCGACCAGGCCCAGGATGAGCACCTGTATTTTCCACTGGAGTTCGGCACCAGTTGGATGAGCATGCAAAATAGTGAGCCGGAACTGCATGCCCGGATCGCTCCGTTGATTGCCGGACTGCGCAGCGAGTTGCTGGATCAGATCTCGCAGTCCACAAGTCCGGTTGGCCGCCTGCGTAGTACGCTCGATAGTCACTTGGGCGTCGGGTATATCCAGAAGAAGAAGACCGAGGCGGTTCAGCTGACCATTGAGCGGCTGGAAAGCAAAAACACCACGCTTTTGAGCGAGATCGCCATCTGGACCGCAGCGATCAAGAAAGCGCAGGATAAGTTGGGGACGGCATTACAAGACTTGCATACCAATACATTGGTAGATGGCATGGAGTTGATCGAGCACGCTGCCTCGAGCCCAGTGTTCATTGTCTCCGGTAGCTATCCTCCCAAGGAGGGTGCGATCAAGTCTGACTGCCAGACGCTCAGGACGTTGGTTAATGACTATTACAGGCTACTCAAGGGGATGCGCCTGGAGGTCAAGGGCAATCCCCGATTGTCGAAGTCGTGCGCGTATTGGGAAGGCGTGCGCAGGCTCGTGAATGAGCCTGGCTTGCGGGTGATTGAGGATATTATCGACGACGCGTTCAGTTCAATTCGCTACACACTCGCGGCCTACACCTTCGATACCTATCTATTTCCACCAAACTATCAAAAAGACTTGAGGAAGGTTCACAGCGCAGGCAGCGAAGCCCGGCACGAATTGGTCCGCTTGTGGAAAAGACATTGGCTCGGGGCATTGACCGCGCTTGACCAAGAGTTCAAACGTGACATGAAGGCGCTCGAAGCCAGCCTCGAACTGCAGCGGCACGAGCAGATGCTTCTGATCAAGCAGCGCGAGCGAGTCGAGCACGAGATCGCCCTCAAGCACGGCGAGTTGAAGCGCATTGCCCAAACCTCGCAACAAGACCTCGATCGGTGCAAACGCTTCGTTGACTTGCTCGACGAGGAATACCTTGCCGAACTCAGCCAGCGGATGAGCTTGGCGATGAGTGAGCAAGATGATTGTGACGCGTTACTGCAACTGCTGGCCTGTACGCAGTTGAGCAACCAGCGGGTAGAACTGATGAGACTAAGCCAAGATGGCCGGGCCTGAAAAATGAGTACAGCTACAGAGATTCAAAACAAAGAAAAGACCCTTGCCGAGTTGATGGTTAAGATCCTGAAGGAGCCGCTCAGCCCACTCGAAACCTCGATCAAGGCACTGAGTGGAGACCTTGCGGACACACGAGATTCTATCACCGAGATCAACGACACCTTGGGCGCCTCCGCGGACGATGGGGAAAAAGCCACGAAGTCGTTGCTGCAGGCGTTGCGCAAAATTCGCGAAGAAGACGTCCCTTCGTTGCTCACCAAGCTGCAGAAACACATCACCGACCAAAGCGCGAGTGACGCTCGTGCAGTTGAGGCCTTGCTCGAGCAATCTACGGCCGTCCACACATCTAGCGTGCGCTCGACTGAGGCCGTGCTGCTCGAAGTGCTCGCTGGGGCGACCCGGCAGCAGGGGGAGCTGGCGCGGTCGATCGAAGCGCTGCGTCCGCACATCGAAAGCTCGGCCGCTGAAGTGTCGCGCCAGTTGTCGTCATCGCATAGCTCAAGTGTCACTGATTTCGAGGCAGCGATCGTTGGCGTCGGCGTTCGCATCGCCCAGCAGCAGCAAGCTTCGCAGGAAATCCTCCTGGCAGGGCTGGAAGCCCTCCGGTGTGAAGACCAAGCAGCCAAGATCGAGCACGCCGAGGTGGTGGAAAAGGTCTTGAAAGAAATTGCGTTGAACCTGGAATTCAGCAAGAGGATAAACTCGGCCTTGGCGGCGCAAGTCACTACCCTGGGCACGGACGTGGCAGGTTTATTCACCCAGCTGTCGACGCAGGTCGAGGCCGTGTCGGCTGAAAACCAACGCTTTGTGCAACAGCTCTCGGCAGCGGCCACGGGCGAGCAAACCGCACTGGTCGCGCTGCTGACCCAGCAGAATGCGGACCTAGCTGCGCAGCTCTCATCCAGCCAGCGTCCTGTGAAAAGACTGACAGTCATCACGGGTGTGTTTTTCGGATCGATGCTGCTGTATGTGGGGTATGACATCTTGCGGAATTTGCTCTGATTTAGCAGGCAGCAATAGCAACAAGCGACCCTTTGGACCCGAAGTAGCGCTCCGCGGAGGGCTGCTCGTGACCAAAAGCACTTGCTAACACCCGAATTAAGCCTTGCCGCGAAGCGGCTTCGGTTTGCGCCTGAATGACCCTCTATCTGACTGTGGTGCTGGATCTGTTTTCTCGTCAGGTCGTTGACTGGTCAATGAAGTCGCATATGACCACTGATAATGAGCTAGCAAGGTGTCTAGAAAATCCGGGGCGATTCAATCTGGCAGCTTCGGAGGCGCTGAGAGCGTGTCTCTGTATGGCTGTACTGTGATGAGCTACTGCCTTTGGTAGTAGGGATCTCCTGAACCGACTGAGCGTGATGGTACGTGGCTATGCGGCTATCTAAGTTTGATTGGGTAAGACAGCGAGGGCTAGAGACAGCTAAGGTGTTGAATTTGTTTGCCCCGCCATCTGGTGAGCCTACTCGATCCCCCCACGACGTTTAGCGGATCAACATTTCTTCGCTGTCTGCTTGGCTTCTACTAGCTTGAATGGTGTATTTTAGTATTCCTTCGCAGCCCGATGAGGCTAACAGGAGCTAGCCTAAGTTATTAAACACTCTAGGCGGTAAGTTTTACATTTTATGATGCGTTGTATATATAATTTGTACGAAAGGCCACCCAATAAATGTAAGGATTAGACGGTGATAAATTTTCCTACGGATCTTACAATTGATAGTTGTGAGGCATTTGTAAATGGCTTGGAGGAAGCCAGCCCAAGTGAGGCGCTCTATCTTCCCTCTGAGTTTAATAATGCCCTGTTTGGTGGGGTGGCCGCTGCAATTCAAGCGATTAATACGTGGGGGCGGTTGTCTAGTTCCCGAGAAATAGTTCTCGGAGGGAACTCCGAAGAAGCTCAAGAATATAAGGATGAAGTAGTGAATCGCCCGCACAAGTTTAATGCGGCGATGCTGGCGAAGAAGATAGTGCTCTCGAGTACAGGGGCAGACATCCGCAAGGATGTGAATATTGCTGCGAGGGGTGCTATTGAGAGTCAAGCAGGAAACAAACATGGCCAGCAAAGAGGTGCACTATGTTGGTTTTCTTTTGTCGACCACAGCTCGAAAGGTTTCGATAAGAACTTTTACACACAATCTTCCGAAGGGGGAGCTATTCCCAGGCAGATTTCTCAGATAGAAAATATAATAAAATCAATGGTGGAGAAATCCATTGGTGTTCTTGGTGCTGCGCAAAAGCTATCAAGTGATGACATGCAGCATCTTGGTCGTATATTTTTCGAGCTGTTTTTGAATACGCATGAGCATGGCTCAAGAGGTCATAGTCGGGACGTATGGCTGAGGCCTGGGCAACGTGTAATTTATAGCAATGGAATAAGTCTTTTTGATAAAGCACTTGAAAAACGCACCCAGCGAGAACGCGGACTTTCAACCTATTTGCAAACGCATCGAGTAGATGAGGTTGAAAAAACCAGATTCATCGAAATAAGCATTATTGATTCTGGGCTTGGGTTTTTTGAACGCTGGTGTGCTGACAAGAACGAGTCGGCCCCTGAGGATGATCTCGGTTACGAGTATTCGATCATCAAGAAATGTTTCAGCGCGCGTCAGACTTCATCCGGTAAGGATAACAAGGGTCTTGGCCTTCCCGTCGTCATGGATCGCTTAACTAAACTCAACGGTTTCATGAAAGTTAGGAGTGGGCGTCTCTCTCTATATAGGAATTTTATTGCTCAACCTTATGCTCCAGGCGATTCGTGTGACTTTTCCGATTGGGTTACCGGGCTTCCTGCCAATGAATCCCTCACTCAATTAGGTTGGGTTTCTGGTGTAGCAATAACATTCTTAATTCCTCTGGAGCCTAAGCAATGAGTGCCGGCTTTGCGTTTCGTTTCCAACATGAGTCCGTAAGGCCTGCTCTCGTGATTTGCTGTAATACGACTGTGTCTTCAGATGAGGTCGTTAAGTCAATAAAAGCAGATGTCGAAAATAATTTGCTTCCGGATCGTGTTTATTTGATAGGGCCGACCGGCCATAGAGATGATTTTGTAAGTCTCTTCAGTAATGATTCATTTAAAGAGGAATTTGAATCATTCGTAGGGGATGTAGATGAACGACTTGTTCCTCTGTTATACGACAGTTGTGGAGTAATAACACGTGCCAAAAACGATTTAAAAATCGAAAAGGGCCTTCGCGACGCGATGATCTGTCAGGGTATGCTTGATATTTTCGAGCGCAGACAAGGGCTTATCACATCCTCGTCAAGCTTCCATTTCTCGAAACCTTCAGGTGATCACTGCAGCGGATTCATACGAGCTTCGAATTTGTTAGTGGCTGGTGAAGAGGTAGCATTCCTTGCTATATCTTTACTTCCTTACTTTTCTGAGGCTCCTGATCGGATCTATGTTGATACGTCGTCGATTTCTTATTTGGTGAGTGTTGCTGCTTTGATGTCCGGTCGCTACAGCGAACGGTTGCCATTAATTGAGAGTTTTGAATCTTACACTGCGCTTAAGAAAAGCTTCGACTTTGTGGAGGCAGCAAGCAGTTTGGTGATTATCTCTGCAACCACAAGCGGCGGGCTTGCTGCAGAGATTCTTAAGAAAAATAATTTCACCGCGGAGCAGGTTATCACACTTTTCTATAGTAAGTTGAAGCCCGCTCAATACGGTATTTTTGATGTGGCTTGCTTGGTCTCTGAAAGCATAAAATCTTTTGCTCCTGAAGACTGTTCTGATTGCTTGAAGGGAAGTAAAGTCATCAAGATCGCGGGCGATCAATTTTTGCCCGAGACGCCTAGTCATGGTCAAGTAGTAATCAAGAAGACAGATTTTACAGCTGATCGACGGAAGTTCTTTGAGGAGTTCGCTGCAAAAAACCTTTTGCAATGGCGTGTGGCTTCCGATCTGGGTGCTGAATCAAGGGAGCACTTTTTTATCGATGTTGAGAATTACTTGAAAGGAATGCCCAAGGGGTTTTCGGAAAAGCTCCATCGATCAGTTAAAAAGTATATCTCTAGAGATGCTGAAAAGATAATTGCGCTTGATGATCCTGGCTCAATTTCTTTGATGGAAGAGGTCAAGAAGATTGTTGGTGAACCTGGAGTTGTCTGGCAGAGCATGTCTGAAGTTGACGAGGATCTGCTTAAAGGTTCTTCATCAGTGGTAGTAATTGCTGGGGCAATCACATCTGGTAGAAAATTGCTCGACGCTTCCAGGAAGCTGCGCTGTATCAGTGATCAATCCTCTATACTTTATTTGGTTGGATTCTCAAAAATTCCTAGCAAGGATGCATACGAGCAACTCCGTAAGGACTTAGAGTTAGGCGGGCGTACCCTGATCGTACTGAGCGAATGTCATATGCCTCGTGTCATCGGAAGTACGAGAACGTCGTGGGACGCGGAGTGTGATTTTCTGAGGGAAATTAGCGATGATTTATCCGAAGATCCAGTTGAATTATCCGACGCTCTTAAAGTGCGCCTTGGGAAATTCGAGCAGAATGAATTTGACTCAGATGATCTATTCTTGCCTTCGCCTTCAGGTGAAGTTCTTAAGTTGAGGGATACGTTTGCCTTCTGGTCAGGCTTGGAAATAGATCATACGACATCTACTCAGGCTGATGTATATTGGACGATTCAAGCGATTTTGCATGATATGAGGATAAAGCCTAATGGCGCAGGTTTGGCTAGCATCTATCATTCAACAGTTATAAGCCCGGCGTGCTTCGATAGATACAATGATGGAGTAATTCAAGCATGTCTTCTCAGGGCGGCTACGGCATCAGAGTTGAACTACTCAGTTAGTGATGATTTTAGTCTGAAGATGATGGACTTTCTGATTTCGGTAATTGAAGGATCAGCTGAGGCGCAAGGTGAGGGGGCGCTTGAGTTCCTGATGGCTATGTGTCTTGGTCACCTCCGTATCAATACCGAACACTTAAGAGAGTTGCTTTCAAGAGCTAAATTGCTTGAAGTGAGTGACGACATGGGACTGCTTTTGAATCAGTTGTCAAAACAGCTGCCTTGTAAGGATTGATTTTAGTATCTCAAGCCCGGCTGATGCAGGGCTTAAGATGCTTTATGCAACTGATGAACCTCGCGTGGTGAATCGCCCCTGATTTTCTAGACACTCTTCAAGCTCGCGGTGTTGCGCTTTTCAAACTCTACCGGTGACACCTGATCGTTGAAACCATGACGTCGTTTTGGGTTGTAAAACATCTCGATGTAATCGAATACATCCGCTTGAGCATCTTGCCGAGTGATGTAGATTTTTCTCTTGATTCGTTCGTAAGCGCTCCATGAACCCCATATTCAAAGCCGCCGCGTGATCCCGGATGCTGTGCTCCCGATTTCTTTCTGGAGCCCATTAGCCATGATGCGTCCCGACGCAAAAGTCGAAAAAGTGTATCTGTACCCCAAGCCCGTCAACTTCCGAAAGTCCATCGACGGTTTAGCGGCCTTGGTCGAACTGGACATCAAGGTCGCGGTCTTCGACCCCGCGCTTTTCGTCTTCCTCAACAAGCCACGCAACCGGGTGAAGATTTTGTACTGGGAGCGTAACGGCTTCTGTCTTTGGCTTAAGCGCCTAGAGTCCGAGCGTTTCAAAACATCGCCCGATGTGACGGACGAAGCGATTGTCCTTACCGTTCAGGAGCTAAACTGGCTGCTCGACGGTTTTGATCTCTGGCGTAACCGTCCCCATCAGGTTTTGACGCCGCGATTCGTGGCCTGATTCGGTATAATCCAGGGCATGATTCCGCTGCCCAAAGATCTTCCTGACGACCCTGCGCTGCTCAAACAATTGCTTGAGCAGATGTTGCTTGAGCGCGAAACGAGCAAGGGCCGCATTGTCATCTGGAAGAAGAAAATGCGCTGCTACGCCAGCGCTTGTTCGGACGTAAGTCCGAGCAAACAGCCGATCCAGCGACGCCACAATTGGCCCTGTTCAAAAGCCGAAAGCGTCGTCGAAGCTCGCTGAAGAAGAGGTTGTCGCCCTCGCCAAGCGCCGTGGCAAGCGTAAGCCGCTGCTGCCGATCTGCCGCGCATCGAAGTCATCCACGAACTGCCCGAACACGAACTGACCTGCGCCTGCGGTTGCCGCAAACACGCCATTGGCTTGGATGGCGATCTCGGTTAATTGCAGATTATCAATCGTATCCGCTATTACTTGAAGATGAGAGATCGCGTCGTAGAGGTTCTTGTAGCCACTTTCGCGGAGAAATCCTACGACGCGGTCAAAATCGCCTCGCGTCAACTGTGTGGGGGTCGGATACGCCGCGTTCAAACAAGGTGTTATACAGCCGCCGGACGGCAATATTGTAGGCCGTGACCATCGAAAACCTCAGGCTCCGGGTGCGCTGCAGATATACGATTAAGGCCTTGCAAAAATCCTGGAAATCCAAGGGGAGGGCAGCTTTAGGAGGAACAGAATAGCCATACTTTCAAGCGATTGCCGGTGAGTTTCAAAGGTGATGGTCTGTTGCTTTAAGCGCTGCGGCAGCCAATGCTCGACCGACCACAGCGTTGACTCCCACGGAGTCGTAATCGGTAATGACTGAAAAATCGCTTGCTCCCGGTTAATGAAACCTTCGAGGCTCTCCCGTGCCCTAGACAGTGTCATCAGCGGCATCCTCCGTGTGCTGCCGGCAGCGTTCGATCGTAGCGCTTACTGCCAGGATGGTTGTCTGATGCTGGGCGAGGGGCCGGTTGTGAATGAGGTCTCCGGCTTGTTCTGCCATGTCAATGAACCGTTGGGCTTCTCGTTGCAGCGCCTCATTCAATGACTTGCCATGAACACGAAGTACATGGCCCGTTGAGAGAGTGGACGCCAGAAGCGGGTTTTTCTAATCAGTGGCTTGGGCAGCTCATGAACATCTATGACATGACCTGTCGTTTAACATAATATACATTATGCGTACCTCACTATGGAGGTTTGGGGGCCGGTGGTGGTCAGATTTGAAGCCACGCTCATGACGGATCGGCCTGCTCGGAAGCCTTGGGTTGGAAATCAGCCGGCGTCATTCCATAGCAGACAATGAATACGTCCTGGCAATCTTGCTCGCGGTACCACTGCACAACGTTCTCGATCATGGTGTCCAGGACGCGAATCAGCGTGTCGCTATATCCTTTGCGCGATCTGGCCTCGTATGGATATCGGGCGTTTGTGAAAACATTACGGTAACGCTCAATCCATTCTTCCTCATGGTCGAATCGAAGTCGCGACCGGATATCAGCAGGCACCGCATAAAAAAGCGTGAGTAGATCGTGCTTATCAACGCGTTTGTCATCAGCAGCAATCTTGCCAGCGTGCTGCAGCTCGCGATGAGCGTCATTGATCAACTTGAGGTCTAAGTCATACGTTTCATTGACCTGACCATGGTTGCCGCTGGGCCGGGCGACGAAGCTTTTCAACAAAATCTCCATACCGATCGCTGCATTGACCTGGGCAACAGCCATCATGTCGTACCCAGTAAGCAAGTATTTCGCGGCCTCACAATAACGGTAAGCGCTTTCGATCATCCAAGGTGTAAGGTGCTGCTGCATCAAAATTCTCCATAATTTGAGCTACCCCTAGCTCATTCTTGAACGCTAGCGTGCATGCATGAACGTTAGCGATCATGCATGACCTACCCCTAGGTCACCAGATGAGCTACCCTCCTCCTTATAATTCATTAAAGGCATAACTAAACTAAATGACTATTTAGTTGAGTTAAGTCACAAAGCGAACCAAATGCTCTTCAGTAGCCACTGCCTGCCGTCACCGCTCCCCCCACAATCGCAATCCCCGAACTGCTACCCAACCGAGTCGCCCCCGCCTCAATCATCTTCACCGCCGTCGGATAATCACGCACCCCACCGGATGCTTTTACCCCAATACCGGCGCCCACGGTCTTGCGCATCAGGGCTACGTCTTCAACGGTAGCGCCGCTGCGGCTGAACCCGGTGGATGTCTTGACGAATGCCACGCCCAGGTCGCGACAGATCTCGCATGCCTGAACCTTCTGTGCGTCATTGAGCAGGCAGGTTTCCAGGATGACCTTCAACGGCACGGCCGCGCACGCCTTGTGCACCTGTGCAATATCGTCGCGCACGGCGTCCAGCAAGCCGTCCTTCAGCCAGCCGATATTGAGCACCATGTCGATCTCCCCTGCCCCGGCCGCAATGGCTCGTTCGGCTTCGAAGGCCTTGGTGTCACTCAGGCCGGCGCCCAGGGGGAAGCCCACCACCGCGCAGATCACCACGCTTTTATCGGTCAGGCACGAAGCCACGTAGGGCACCTGCCCGGAATTGACGCATACCGAATAAAAGCCATGTTCCCGCGCTTCGTCGCACAGGGTCTTGATCTGATCAACGGAGGCGTCGGGAGCCAGCAATGTGTGATCGATGTACTTGGCCAATGCGGCGGGTGGAAGACTGTTCATTTAATGGCCCCTTGCCTGTATGTTTCCAATAAGTGTGAAGCGCTGTCACAGTGCTCACATAATCCGTTACAATAGTAACACTTAATGTTGCTTATTTAACATCATCAATCAAGCCCTGGAATACGCGTGGACAGTAGAAAAGCCGAGCGACTCAAGCTTATCCAGCAAGCCCTGCAGGACCAGAACGCCATTCACCTGCGGGAAATGGCGGCCCTGCTGGACGTTTCCGAGATGACCCTGCGCCGCGATCTCGCTCACTTCACCGAGCACCTGCGCCTGCTGGGCGGCTATATCACCCGGGTCGGCAATGAGGTCGGCGATTACCGCGTGGCCGATCAAGACACTCGCCACGTCGAGGAAAAACGCCGCATTGGCAAGCTCGCCGCCCAACTGATCCAGCCTGGCGACACGGTGTTTTTCGACTGCGGCACCACCTCGCCGTTTGTGATTGATTTCATTCCCGATCAGTTGGAATTCACTGCGGTGTGCAGTTCGCTGAACGTGCTGCTCAAGCTGCAGAACAAGCCCAATTGCCATATCGTCTTGTGCGGCGGCACCTTTCACCGCAAGAACCAGGTTTTCGAAAGCAGTGCCGAAAGCAGCATTCTCGACAGCGTGCGCCTGACGTGGGCCTTCGTGACCGCCGCCGGCGTCAGCCAGGCATTCGGCGTGACCTGCTTCAACTTCAATGAGGTCGAGGTCAAGCAAAAGGTCATACGCCAAGCCCAGCAACGGGTGCTGCTTGCCGACTTCAGCAAGTTCGACACGGTGCGCACCGCTCACTTCGCCACCCTGGAAGACTTTCAGTACGTGGTCAGCGACAAGAAAATCCCGCGCAGCTACAAAGAATCCATCTTGGCCAGCGGTGCGCAATTGCTGGTTTAACCCAGCACCGTTTGCCGCTCCTGCGCACTCAGGTAGCCGGTGGTCAGGCTGAACGAAGCGCTGGCGCCGGTGGCCAGTACCCGCACGTTACCCTTGGCTTTTTCGGCGTTATACCCCTCGGGTTCGCAGGTGGACGGCAGCACGAACGCCGCCACCTGCTGATCCGGCGTGTAGAGAATCCAGCGCACGGCATGCTCGAACTGCTCGGGGCGGTAACGGGTGTAAAACGCCGCACCGTCGGGATGATCCAGCAGAAAATGCGCCTGGCCTGCGGCGTCCGTGCCCACGCCGTCGAAGAAAAACACGACTTCCGGGTCGTACAGCGATGGCTGATCGAGACTGGCCAATTGCGCCGGATGCTCGACCAATTGCGCCATGTAGGCGCTCCAGGCCGGTGTCGGTTTGACGTGGTCCGGCACGCTGGTGCGCAGGCGTTGGCGTTGCATGCCCAACGGCTCGACGAACCGCGCACCCGCCACATAGGCGTAGTTCATATGGGCCATGTACATCAGGTCCATGGGTTTGCCGGCCAGGTTGGTCACCGCCATGCCGATATCGAACAGGGCCGAATCGGCGCGCAGGGTCACGCTGGGGCATGCGCGATAGCGATCGCCAAAGCCTTTGGCGTATTCGTACGAACCGTTCAGGCTCACGCAGTCTTCACCCAGCTCCAGCCAGGCCGTGTCCATCGGCGCGCAGGGCATCTCGCCGTGCAGCGCGTGGGTGTCCTGCGGCGCCGGGCAGCCGTTGCGCAGCAGGCCGCTGTGAAACATGAAACAGCCGTAGGTATCGATGATCGTCGGGCTGGGTCGGGGTTGCTCGAACAGGTTGGGCATGGTCAGGTCGCAATCGTCGAAGACGGCGGACCAGATCATCTGCCCCTGATAAGGCAACAGCACCAGACGACCACGGCTGTTTTCCAGGCTCAGGGCCTGCACGCCGGACGGATAGGTCCAGGCACTGACCTTGAAGGCCTGCGACTGCAGGATAATTTTCTCCTGCTCGCCGAACAGCGCGGGGTACAGCGGGATACGGGTACTCATGAAGCCACCGCCCCGGCTGCCGTCAACGGCTCGCGGCCTGGCTGGCGCATGCACTTGAGTGCGTAGATGACGATCACGATAAAGCACAGCGACGGCACGCTGTAGGCCAGTTGCATATTGCCGCCGCTGGCGTCGGACAGCAGGCCCTGGAAGATCGGGATGACGCCGCCGCCGACGATGCTCATCACCAGCAGTGAACCGCCAACGCCGGTGTCTTCACCCAGGCCGTCGATGGTCAGGCCATAAATGGTCGGCCAGCAAGGACCGAGGAAAATACTCACGCCGACCGCTGCATACACTGCCGAGATATTCGGCACCAGAATGGTGTAGGCCAGCAGCACGATGCACAGCACACCGTAGATCGCCAGGACCTTGGCCGGGTGCAGGCGTCGCATCAACAGGTTGGCGATCATCTTGCCGACAAAGTAGGCGGCAAAGGTGGTCATCAAAAACCATGAAGCGCTGCGCTCATTCATGCCGCCCATTTGCATGGCCAGGCGAATGGTGAAACTCCACACGCCGACCTGGGCACCCACATACAGAAACTGCGCCAGTACGCCAAAGGTAAAGCGCGGGTTACGCCACAGGCGACCGAGGCTTTGACGCACGCTGCTACCCGCCTTGCTGCCGGCAGGTTTATTGCCCTTGCAGGCGGGGAAACGGGTGATGGCGACCAGAATAAACATCAGCACCAGCACGGCAATCATCCACTTGTAGGGCAATAAGGTGGACTGAATCATCTGCAACTGCTGCACCGCCGCCTCGGTGGCGCTCATCTGCGTCAGCTGTTCGGTGGTGGCGTCAGTGGACTTGAACATCACAAAGCTGCCGACATACACCCCGGCCATTGCGCCGAATGGGTGGAAGGTCTGCGAGATGTTCAGGCGCCGCGTGCCGGTTTCCCGTGGGCCCATCAGCGTCGAGTAGGTGTTGCAGGCGGTTTCCAGAAACGACAGGCCCGCAGCGATCACGAACAGCGCCAGCAGGAACATGCCGTACTTGGCGGTGGACGCCGCCGGAAAAAACAGCAGGCAGCCGAGCATGTACAACAACAGCCCGATCAGAATCGTGCTCTTGTAGCTGAAGCGCCGCACCACCATCGCGGCCGGAATGGCCACGAAAAAGTAGCCCAGGTAAAACGCCGACTGGACGAACGCGGTCTGGAAATCACTGAGCATAAACGCTTTCTTGAAGTGCGCGATCAGCACGTCGTTCATGCTCGCCGCAGCGGCCCACAGTGCAAAGATGCTGCACAGCAGGATAAAGGCGAACCAGGGCGTGCGGTTCAGGTAGAAACCGTCGGGTGTCTGTTGCAGCGCAGGTTTGTTCATTATTGTTCTCCGGGCTGGGTTGAAGGTGTTACGGCTGTTGCTGGAAGCGCGCGAACGCTTCGCCGTCGGGATAGGAAGACTGCGTGCCCAGCGCCATGACCGAGCATGCCGAGTACGCCACCGCCTGCTCCATGGCCTGCTGAATATTGCCGTCGCGGTTCCAGTGGTGAATGAAGCAACCAATAAAGGCATCACCGGCGCCCGTGGTGTCGCGGGCCGCAACCTGGCGGCCCGGCACGCGGAACTCGCCCTCCTCGCCCACGTACAGCGCACCCTGTTCGCCCAGCGTGACGATGACGTGGCGAATGCCGCTGGCAACCAGGGTGCGTGCAGCGGTTTGAGCGGCGGCCGGTGAGTCCACCACCTGCCCGGTGATCAGCGCCAACTCCGATTCGTTGGGGATCAGAAAATCCAGTTGCGCGAGATGCTCAGGGCTCAAGCTCGCCAGGGCCGGCGCCGGATTGAGCAGCACTGCAATACCGTGCCGGCGTGCGAATTCGATGGCGTAGTACACCGTCTCCAGTCGGATCTCCAGTTGCAGCACGATCAGCGTGCACTCACGTAGCTCGGCCGCCGCCGCATCAATGTCCGCCGGCGCAAGATGCGCGTTGGCGCCCTTGACGATAAGAATGCTGTTGTGGGAATCGGCGCGCACAAAAATCGGTGCTACACCACTGGAGACGCTAGCCACCCGCTGCACATAACGGGTGTCGATACCAAAGCGCTGAAAATTGGCCAGGGTGTTGTCGGCAAACATGTCGTCGCCAACCTTACTCACCATCAGCACCCGCGACCCGAGCTTGGCAGCCGCCACCGCCTGGTTGGCGCCCTTGCCACCACAACCCAGGGCAAAGTCCGGCGCTTCCAGGGTTTCGCCCTGGGCCGGCATGCGGTCGATGTAGGTAATCAAATCCACCATGTTGCTGCCGATGACTGCGATCTTGCTCATTGCTATTCCACCTTGTTGCGGCACGGCCAGGCAGGTCATGTCGCTCTTGTTTTGTTATTTAAATAACATATGGTGTGAATATTCAATCTTTTTTTGCGGTGTAGCATCGAGTCCAGGCAAAAAAAACCGGCCCATGGTGGGCCGGCGCGTTGCGTAGCGAGCGTTACAAGCTGAAGCGATCCACCGATTGCGACAACTTGCCGGCCAGCCCGGACAAATGGTCGGTAGTGGACGCGGTTTCGCCGATCACCCGGCTGTTGTTTTGCGACATGCCGGCGATCATCTCGACCTGATGGGAAATTTCATTGCTGGCCAGGCTCTGCTCGCCGATGGTGCGCGAAATGTCGTTGACCAGCTCGGTGGTGCTGAGGGTGGCCTGCAGGATTTCGCGGATGGCCCGTTCGACCTCGGCGGTCACGGCCATGCCTTTGTCCACCTGGGCGACGCCCTCCTCCATGCTGGTCACCGCCTCACGCGTACTCTGCTGGATGCGTCCTACCATGCTGGCAATTTCCTGAGTCGAGGCGCTGGTGCGGCCTGCGAGGCTGCGCACTTCATCGGCCACCACCGCAAAACCACGACCCTGTTCACCGGCGCGAGCGGCCTCGATCGCGGCATTCAGGGCCAGCAGGTTGGTCTGGTCGGCGATGCCCTTGATCACCTGGATAATGCTGTAGATCGCCTCGGACTCTTTGTCGAGGGTACGGATGACCTGGGCCGATTGCTGCGCCGAGCGGGCGATGCCGTCCATGTCGCTGACCACCTGGTGAATCACTCGACCACCGTCCTTGGCCAGGGCTTCGGCCTGGTTGGCCATGTCCAGGGCGCGCCCGGCATGCCGGGTGATTTCCTCGATGCTGGCGGTCATTTCGCTGGCAGCGGCCGCCATGGTGCTGGCCGCGCCGCTTTGCTGCTGGCTGCTGTTGGCAACCTCGTGGCAACCGTGGCTCAGTTGCTCGCTCATGTGGTTGACCTCATGGGCGTTGCTGCGCACTACCTCGATCATGCCGCGCAAGTCGCGCTGCATGGTCGCCAGGCTACTGATCAGCATGCCCGCTTCGTCCTTGCGCCGAGGCTCGGTGATCGGCTCGCTCAAATTGCCCCTGGCGATGCTCGCGGCAATGCGGCTCGCGGTCTGCAGCGGCCCCATGATGCTGAGGATGACCCAGCGGCCCTGCGTCAGCAGCAGCAACAGGCTGACGATCAACACCACGCCCAGGGTCAGGTTGGCATTGCTGAGGGTTTGCCGGGTGCTTGCGCCGCTCTGTTCGGTGTTGCCTTCGATCACCTCGCTCAAGGCGGCCATCTGTTCTTCCAGGTGACTGAACGCACTGTTGAACGTATCCAGTTCGGCGCGGGCGGCTTCGGGGTTGTCCAACGCCAGGGCGACGATGCGCTCACCCGCGCTGATATAGGTGTCCAGGCTGGGCTTGAGCTTTTCCAGGTTGGTCTTGAGGGTGGCGTCCAGCGGCAGCTTGAGATTATCGCCCAGCACCTGGCGGAAGTGCTCGGCATGTTCTCTCAGCGACTGGGTGACCTCGGCCTTGGTGCTGGTGCTCTTGCCCAGTCCCACCAGCATCGCCGACAGCACGTCGGCGCGCAGGGCATCGTGCATCATGTCCGCTTCCATGTGGTTGCGCAGCACCGTCATGCTCACCGCGTTATCGGCCACGGCTACGCCCATGCGGGTGTTGCCCAGGTAACCGGCCAGGCTCATGACCAGCGCCGTGAGCAGTCCGGTCGCAATCAACAGCATCAAGCGTAGTCTGATCGTCATGCCTTATCCCCTGTATGGGCCGCCGATTGGCGGTCCTGCCGCTAGTAGCGTTATCGGCAGTGATCACAGGACTTTTAGGTAAATTTCAGCAGCGCGCCGCTAGGCGGGTATCAACCACTCGTCGGGCCTGCGCCGCATCCATCACAACTATCGCCGGAGCCAAAACTACTAATCCCATAGCACCCTTGGAAATCTATGGAGATTGTTATGACTGACTACCCACGCCCTCCCTTCGCCCCACAAGCCCAAGCCGTGCCAGGCACTCAAAAGAAGATGGATCCGTACCCTGACTGCGGCGAGCAGAGCTACAAAGGCTCCGGTCGGCTGGCCAACAAGATCGCGTTGATTACCGGCGCCGACAGCGGCATAGGTCGCGCTGTCGCCATTGCATTCGCCCGTGAAGGCGCCGATGTGGCCATCGCCTACCTGGACGAACACGAAGACGCCCGGGAAACCGCACGCTGGGTTGAAGAAGCCGGCCGTCAGTGCCTGTTGCTGCCCGGTGACATCGCGCAGAAAGCCACCTGCCAGGCGCTGGTGGACAAGACCGTCGAGCAGTTCGGCCGCATTGATGTGCTGGTCAACAATGCCGCGTTCCAGATGAACCACGAAACCCTCGAAGAGATCGAGGATGAAGAATGGGTCAAGACCTTCGATATCAACATCACCGCGATGTTTCGCCTCTGCAAGGCCGCTTTACCGCATATGAAGGCCGGCAGCTCTATCATCAACACCAGCTCGGTCAACTCCGACATGCCCAAGCCAACCCTGCTGGCCTACGCCGCCACCAAGGGCGCCATCGCCAACTTCACCGGTGGCCTGGCGCAGTTGCTGGGCAGCAAGGGGATTCGCGTCAACAGTGTCGCCCCCGGTCCGATCTGGACGCCGCTGATCGTGGCCACCATGACCGATGAAGACGTGCAGAGCTTCGGCAGCGAAACCCCACTGGGCCGGCCGGGCCAACCAGTGGAAGTGGCGCCGATCTACGTGTTGCTCGCCTCGGATGAGGCCAGTTACATCTCCGGCTCGCGCTACGCGGTGACCGGTGGCAAGCCGATTCTCTAATACCCCACGCAATGTGGGAGGGGGCTTTCTCCCGATAGCGGTGTATCAGCCAAAAAATGGTTGCCTGACACACTGCAATCGGGAGCAAGCCCCCTCCCACCTTTTGATGTTCATCAAACGTTGCTCTTCATCCAGGCGGGCGACCGCTACAGGTCGAACCTGTCCACCGCGCGTCGCCGCTCGTTATCCTCGCGCACGTCATAACTGGCGGTGGTCTGGATATTGGTGTGGTGCGCCAGCTTCTGCGCAATCGACAGGTCATGCTCCTCGATCACGCGGGTGATGAACGAGCGGCGAAAGTCGTGGGGCATGATCTTCACCCCCACCTGCTCCCCGCGCTGGCGGGCGATGTAATAGATCGCATGCTTGGTGATGCGCTCGCGGGTGATATGACTGCCCCGGCGTATACGGTTGAACAGGAAGCTGTCGTCCTGCTCGCCCTCCTTGAGCTGTTCGCGACGAAAATCCAGCCAGGCCGCAAGCTTGGCGAATGCCCAATCCGGCGCGTACTTGACCAGTTCCTTGTTGCCCTTGCCGATCACTCGCAGACTGCGCTCCTGGAAATTGACCTGCGCCAGGTCCAGGTTCACCGATTCCGACTTGCGCATGCCCGAGCCATACAGAATGCCGATCACGGCCGCGTCGCGCAGGCCCTGGGGGCGTGGGTCGGCGGCGCACACGTCCATCATTTCGCGGATCAGCGTGCGCCGCAGGTTGCGGCCCTGGCTGAGGCGACTGCCCGCGGTGGCCTTGACCGTGCGCATTTTCAGCAGGTGCTCCTGGCTGATCAGGCTCATGCGCCATGCCTCGTTCATCACCCCGCGCACGGCATTCACATACAGCGATGAGGTATTGGGCGCATAGCCGTCTTCGCGCAGGGCGGCGACGAGGGCGATCACGTGTTCGGGTTGCAGATGGTGCCAGTCGATGTCTTCGAGGTTGATGTCATCGAAGCCCAGGCGGTCGGCCGCGTCTTGCAGCACGTAGCGCATGGTCAGTTGGCTGGAGGGGGCCAGGCGGGTGAGATAGAGGGTCAGTGGGTTGCGGATAGACTCAGTCAAGGTAGATCAGCCTTTGGATTAAATACATCGAGTAATCGATTGATTAATCGAGGTATTTAGTGAATTGGCGAGGCCTGAGTCTAACGCAGGATCAGCCCCCGCACCACATCACGGCGCCGAGTCTTCGTCTACGGTGGGTTCCTGCGGCTGGGGTTGTGCCTGGGCCTGTCCCCACTCGGTGTCCTGCTTTTTCATCAGCGCAAACCAGTGCTGGCGCATGAAGGTCAGGTAGCGCTCGGGGGCCTTGGCAAAGTCTTTCTCATCGCCATAGCACCCCGGCAACGGCAGTTCGGTGCCCTGCTCCTTGTACTGGCTGACCAGCGCCTGTTGCGCAGCCACGCTGCAGTCGGTGGGCAAGGGCATGCCGCGCAACGCGCCAAGCTCTTCGTCCCACCACGCGGCGCCGTAACGGTCGACACCGCGCAGCCGGTACTTCTGGGACTTGCCCACATGCATGATCAGCTTGAATTGATTGGGGCTGACGTCGCTGGCGCAGGTCAGCGAATAGCCCACGGTGGCCTGGGTGCTGCCGTCTCCCGCGAGGTCGGTGACCCTGGTGGCCGCCATGTCGAAACGCAGCGCCGCATCGAATTCGCAGCGTTGCACGTCGTCGTAGAGCATCCACATGCGCCTGGGGCGGTCACCATCGATCAGGTACTGGGCCGCGTAGACGAATGCAGACTGACTGCCATCGTCGTCCCGCTCGCTGATTTGCTCGGCGAGCACCAGCAGGTTCTTGCCCTGGCGATCGTCCCAGGTGAACGCCGCCACCTGCTTGCCGCGCACTTCGACGCCGTCCGGCACCTGACTGACAGGCGTGAGCGCCACCCCTTCATCGGCCCGCACCGTACCGACACAGGCCACGGTCATCATTAAACCGATCAACGCAGGCCGCAATTGGCCGCGCAAAAGCTGCACGCTATTCATCCGACTACCCTGGCACGAGATGGCTTACTTTACCGGCACTTGAGGCGTAATGCAGAGAAGATTGTTGAATAAAATCCGCTGGCTAATCACAGACGACGGAGTCGCGCGCAATGTGCAGTTGGCTGTCCCCGTTTTTCGGGCCAAATCTTGCCTGCAGGCCCCTGACTGCTTAGCTGAACCCTAGCTGTCTACCTGTCAAATAAACGAGTTTTTCATCAGGCTTTCATATCTGTTCAACATTTTTGCGCTTAATCTTGAACACAGTACTTCACAGCAAACCGCGCTACACAGGCTAACCTGTTGATAATGTTCCAGCTTTGATACCGCTCAGTTACCCGCGGTCTGCAGGTTCGCCCCCTGATTGCTGCTGTTTTCACGCTTCAAGTTGCGCTAACCCCGAGGTCATGAATCTTTGAAACCCTACCCTATTCATTGCGTGTCGATCGTTATTCCGGTCTACAACGAACAAGAGAGCCTGCCTGAACTGTTGCGTCGCACCACTGCCGCCTGCAAGCAACTGGCCTACGAATACGAAATCATCCTGGTGGATGACGGTAGCCGCGACAACTCGGCCCAGATGCTCGAAGACGCGGCGAACGAAGACGGCAGCAACATCGTGGCAGTGATCCTCAACCGCAACTACGGCCAGCATGCCGCGATCATGGCCGGTTTCGAGCAATGCCGAGGCGAGGTGGTGATCACCCTCGACGCCGACCTGCAGAACCCGCCGGAAGAGATCCCGCGCCTGGTCGAGCAGGCCGCCCTTGGCTACGACGTGGTCGCCACCGTGCGCAACAATCGCCAGGACTCGGCCTTTCGCCGCTGGCCTTCGCGCCTGATCAACCTCGCCGTGCAGCGTTCCACCGGCGTGGCCATGACTGACTACGGCTGCATGCTGCGCGCCTACCGCCGCACCATCGTCGACGCCATGCTCGCCTGCCGCGAGCGCAGCACCTTCATTCCAATCCTGGCCAACGGCTTTGCCCGCCACACCACGGAAATCCTGGTGCACCACGCCGAGCGTGAACACGGCGAATCCAAATACAGCGCCATGCGCCTGATCAGCCTGATGTTCGACCTGCTCACCTGCATGACCACCACGCCACTGCGCCTGCTCTCCATTGTCGGTTTCAGCCTGGCGGCGCTGGGCGTGCTGTTCGCCTTCGCGCTGGTCATCCTGCGCCTGGCCTTCGGTGCACAGTGGGCCGGTGACGGCATGTTCGTGCTGTTCGCGGTGCTGTTCGTGTTCACCGGCGGCCAGTTCATCGGCATGGGTTTGCTGGGTGAATACCTGGGACGCATGTACAGCGATGTGCGCGCCCGCCCCCGTTTCTTTATCGAAAAAGTGCTGCGCAACCAACCGGCAGCACCTGCACCCGTGGTCGTCGTCGACGGCCTGGTGTCTTCCCATACCTCCACTTCTTCCGATCAGGTTCAGTCATGAGTTCAAAAGCTGTTGTATTCGCGTACCACGATATTGGCTGTGCAGGCATCGAAGCCCTGCTCGCTACGGGTTACGACATTGCTGCCGTGTTCACCCATGCCGATGATCCCAAGGAAAACAATTTCTACGGCTCCGTCGCGCAACTGTGCGCACGCAATGGCATCCCGGTACACGCTCCGGAAGACGCCAACCACCCGCTGTGGGTCGAACGCATCGCCAAGCTGAACCCGGATTACATCTTCTCTTTCTACTACCGCAACCTGTTGAGCGAAGCCCTGCTGGCCACCGCCAAAAATGGCGCGTTCAACTTGCACGGCTCGCTGCTGCCCAAATACCGTGGCCGCGCCCCGGCCAACTGGGTGCTGGTCAATGGCGAAACCGAAACCGGCGTGACCCTGCACCGCATGGTCAAGCGTGCCGATGCCGGCGCGATCCTCGCCCAGCAAAAAGTCACGATCGACCGCAGCGATACCGGCCTGACCCTGCACGCCAAACTGCGTGACGCGGCCACCAGCCTGCTGCGCGACGCCCTGCCGCAGCTGGCCCAGGGCAAGCTGACCGAAACCGCCCAGGACGAAAGCCAGGCCACCTGCTTTGGTCGCCGTACCGCCGCCGATGGCAAGCTCGACTGGAAAAAGCCGGCTGAACAGCTGTTCAACCTGGTGCGCGCGGTGACTCAACCCTACCCGGGCGCCTTCTGCGCCGTGGGCGAGCACAAACTGATCGTATGGCAGGCCGAGGTGGTCAAGGGCAATGAAGGCCTGGCGCCGGGCCGCGTGATCAGCGTCAACCCGCTGCGCATCGCCTGCGGTGAAGACTCCCTGGTGATCAAGTTCGGCCAGCGCAACGCCAGCGGCCTGTACCTGGCCGGCCCTTCCCTGGCCGATGAACTGGGCCTGGTGGACGGCTCCGTGCTGCGCGGCGCCGAATCCGGCCGCAAGCCACGCCGTACACGTGTGCTGATCCTGGGGGTCAACGGCTTTATCGGTAACCACCTGTCCGAGCGCCTGCTGCGTGATGACCGCTACGAAGTCTATGGCCTGGACATCGGCTCCGACGCCATCGAGCGCCTGCGCAGCCACCCCAATTTCCATTACGTGGAAGGTGATATCAGCATCCACACCGAGTGGATCGAATACCACATCAAGAAATGCGACGTGGTGCTGCCGCTGGTGGCCATCGCCACGCCCATTGAATACACCCGCAACCCGCTGCGCGTGTTCGAGCTCGACTTCGAGGAAAACCTCAAGTTGGTGCGCTACTGCGTCAAATACAACAAGCGCGTGATCTTCCCGTCGACCTCCGAAGTCTATGGCATGTGCCAGGACCAGTACTTTGACGAAGACACCTCCAACCTGGTGGTCGGCCCGGTCAACAAGCAGCGCTGGATCTACTCGGTGTCCAAGCAACTGCTCGACCGCGTGATCTGGGCCTACGGCGACAAAGGCCTGAAATTCACCCTGTTCCGTCCGTTCAACTGGATGGGCCCGCGCCTGGACCGTCTGGACTCGGCGCGTATCGGTAGCTCCCGGGCGATCACCCAGTTGATCCTGAACCTGGTGGAAGGCACGCCGATCCGCCTGTTCGACGGTGGCGAGCAGAAGCGCTGCTTCACTGATATCGCCGACGGCATCGAAGCCCTGGCGCGCATCATCGATAACGACAACGGTGTCTGCGACGGCCAGATCATCAACATCGGCAACCCGGAAAACGAAGCCAGCATCCGCCAGTTGGGCGAAGAACTGCTGCGTCAGTTCGAAGCCCACCCACTGCGTGGCAACTTCCCGCCGTTCGCCGGTTTCCGCGACGTCGAGAGCAAGGCGTTCTACGGCACCGGTTACCAGGACGTGGCACACCGCAAGCCGAGCATCGACAACGCCAAGCGCCTGCTGAACTGGACGCCGACCGTGGAGATGAGCGAAACCATCGGCAACACGCTGGACTTCTTCCTGCGCGAAGCCATGCTCGAAATCGCGGACAAAAAGTAATGAAGGCAGGCTTGCGCATCGACGTCGACACCTACCGTGGCACCCGTGAAGGTGTGCCGCGGCTGCTCGAATCCCTGGACGAAGCCGGGGTTAAAGCGACGTTCTTCTTCAGCGTCGGGCCGGACAACATGGGGCGCCACCTGTGGCGCCTGATCCGTCCGCAGTTCCTGTGGAAGATGCTGCGTTCCAACGCTGCCGGCCTGTATGGCTGGGATATTTTGCTGGCCGGCACCGCCTGGCCGGGCAAACCGATCGGCCGCGACCTGGGGCACCTGATGCGCCAGGCCAAGGCGGCGGGCCACGAAGTCGGCCTGCACGCCTGGGACCACCACGGCTGGCAGGCCAACACCGGACGCTGGAGCGAAGCACAACTGATCGAACAGATCCGCCGTGGCGTCGACACCCTGAGCGACATCCTGGGTGAACGCATCGACTGTTCAGCTGCCGCCGGTTGGCGTGCCGATGAGCGCGTGGTGCAAGCCAAGCAAGGGTTCAACTTTCGCTACAACAGCGATTGCCGGGGTACCAGCCTGTTTCGGCCGACATTGGCCGACGGCAGCGCGGGTACGCCACAAATTCCGGTAGACCTGCCGACCTTCGACGAAGTCGTCGGGCCGGTGGTGGCTGCCAAAGACTTCAACGGCTTCATTCTTGACCGCTTTGAAGCGGCCAGGCTCAACGTCTACACGATCCACGCAGAAGTAGAAGGGATTCTGATGGCCAATGATTTTCGCCAGTTGCTCGCCCAGGCAGGGCAGCGCGGCATCGAGTTCGCGCCACTGGGTGAGCTGTTGCCCACCGACATCGACACCCTCCCCCGGCAGCAACTGGTACGCGGCGCCTTGAGCGGCCGCGAAGGCTGGCTTGGAGTGCAGCAGGCATGATTCGGCGTTGGGCGCTGCCCCTGTTGTTGCTGGCCTTCGGCGCGTTTTACCTGCTGCCATTGGCCACCCATGGCCTGTGGATTCCGGATGAGTCGCGTTATGCGCAGATCAGCCAGGAAATGCTGCTGACCGGCAAATGGGCCGCGCCGCACTTCATGGGCATCCGCTATTTCGAAAAACCTGCCGCCGGTTACTGGATGATCGCGTTCGGCCAGGCGATCTTCGGGCAGAACCTGTTCGGCGTAAGGTTTGCCTCGGCCCTGAGCACCGGCCTGAGCATCCTCCTGGTGTACGCCGTGTCGCGCCGCTTGTGGGATAACCGTCAGAAGAGCCTGATCAGCACCGTGCTGTACATGAGCTTCGTCAGCGTGGCGGCGCTGGGCGGTTATGCCAACCTCGATCCGCAGTTCACCTTCTGGGTCAACCTCACCGGCGTTGCGCTGTGGTTTTGCTTGGACAGCAGCACCCGGCGTGGCCGCCTGTGGGCGTGGGCCCTGCTCGGGTTCGCCTGCGGCATGGGCTTCTTGACCAAAGGCTTTCTGGCGTGGCTGCTGCCGGTGTTGATTGCCTTGCCTTATATGGTCATGCAAAAGCGTGTGGGTGAACTGATGCGTCATGGGCTGATCGCGGTGGCGGTTGCCACGGCTGTCAGCCTGCCATGGGCGCTGGCCGTACACCTGCAGGAGCCGGACTACTGGCACTTCTTCTTCTGGCACGAGCATATCCAACGCTTTGCCGGCGAAGATGCCCAGCACGCCGAGCCGTTCTGGTATTACCTGCCGCTGCTGGCCGTCTTTTCGCTGCCGTGGCTGGGCCTGCTGCCGGCCACCTTCAAGCAGGCCTGGCTGGACAAGCGCTCGCCGAAAATCACCTATCTGTTGCTGTGGCTGCTGATGCCCCTGGCCTTCTTCAGCCTGGCCAAAGGCAAGCTGCCGTCCTACATCATGCCGTGCCTGCTGCCCCTGGCCTTGCTGATGGGCCATGTGCTGGCCGACACACTGGCCCAAGGCCGCACCCGTGCCTTGCGCATCAACGGTTGGCTGAACCTGATTCTCGGTGTCGTGGCGCTGCTGGCGCTGGCCTGGGTGCAACTGAAAAAACCGCTGTATGAACCCGGCCAGGAAACCTTCAGCCTGGTGCTGGTGTGTGTCTGCCTGTTCGGCTGGGTCATCGCCAACCTGCTGCAGGCCATGCGCCCGTTGACGCTGTGGGCGGCACCGCTGATCGGCAGCGGCTTGCTGGTTGCCCTCGCCCCGGCCGCGCTGCCCCATTCGGTGGTTTACAACAAGACCCCGGATCAATTCATCCTTGATCACCTGCAAGAGCTGCAACCCGCCACCGCGCTGCTGAGCAACGACCTGGGCGCCGCGTCGGCCCTGGCCTGGCGCCTGCAACGCGCTGACGTGACCCTTTACAACTCCATCGGCGAAGTGAAATACGGCCTCGCCTACCCGGATGCCGGCCATCACATGGTGGACACCCATCAGATTCAGCAATGGATGATTGATGCGCGCAGGCAGGGTCCGGTCGGTGTGGTGATGCGGGTCAAGGGCGATGACGAGGTTGCCGAAGTCAATCTGTTGCCCCAGGACGGCAAACGGTACGAGCAAGGCAACATCGTAATCCTCATCTTCGCCCAGGTGGCACCGTGATCACCCTGTTGCTGTTACTCGCCGCGTGCCTGCTCACCTGCATGGGCCAGGTCTCGCAGAAGTTTGCCGTGGAAAGCTGGCGCCACCAGCCCGCGGGCTGGGCGTTGAAGCTGCGCTCGCCGTGGTTGTGGTCGGCGCTGCTGTGCCTGGGGTTTGGCCTGCTGGTGTGGCTGCTGGTGTTGCAGCGCCTGGAAGTCGGGATTGCCTACCCGATGCTCAGCCTGAACTTTGTGCTGGTCACGTTGATGGCGCGGTTCGTGTTCCATGAACCCGTCGACGGCCGTCACTGGCTAGGCGTGGCGCTGGTGATTGCCGGCGTTGTGTTGCTGGGGCGCCAGGTATGAGCCGCGTACGGGGTTTCGCCCTGGCCATGGGCAGCGTCGGCCTGGTCAGCGCCGCACAGCTGGGCATGCGCTGGAGCATGACGCGCCTGCCGCTGCCCCATGAGTGGCTGAGTGCACCGATTGATCCGAGTGCGCTGGGCGTGGTGATCCTCGCGATCCTCGCCTACGCACTGTCGATGCTCTGCTGGCTGGGTGCGCTCAAGCACCTGCCGCTGGGCCGTGCCTATTCATTACTGAGCATCAGCTACGCGCTGGTGTACCTGCTGGCTGCCAGCCTGCCGGTGTTCAACGAATATTTTTCGCTTTCAAAAACTCTGGGGGTGGCGTTTGTCATCCTCGGTGTGTTGGTTATCAACTCCCGCCGTGCTAGCGCAGCAAGTCCCAGGAATGCCTCATGAAAATCAGTGTATTTGGTAGTGGTTACGTCGGTCTGGTGCAGGCCACCGTATTAGCCGAAGTCGGTCACGATGTCATCTGCATGGACGTGGATCAAAACAAGGTCAAGCTGTTGCAGCAGGGCCATGTGAGCATTTTCGAGCCGGGTCTTGCGGCCATGGTCAAGGAGAACCTGGAGAGCGGTCGCCTGCACTTCACCTTTGATGAAAAACTGGCGGTCGAACACGGCGAAGTGCTGTTTATCGCCGTGGGCACGCCGTCGGACGAAGACGGCTCGGCCGACCTCAAATACGTGCTGTCGGTGGGTGATGCCGTGGCCCGCCATCGTGTGGCCCCGGTGATTCTGGTGGAAAAATCCACCGTGCCCGTCGGCACCGGTGACACCTTGCGCGCGCACATTGAAAAAGCCCTGCGCGTGGCCGGCCGTCACCTGGAGTTCGATATCGTCTCCAACCCGGAATTTCTCAAGGAAGGCTCGGCCGTTGCCGACTGCCGCCGCCCGGACCGCATCATCATCGGCTGCGAGCGTGAAGAAGTGCGCGAGGTGATGCGCGACCTGTACGCGCCCTTCAACCGCAACCATGACCGCATCATCTTCATGGACCTGCGCAGCGCCGAGCTGACCAAGTACGCCGCCAACTGCATGCTGGCCACCAAGATCAGCTTCATCAACCAGATCGCCGAGCTGGCCGAACACCTGGGCGCCGACATCGAAGCCGTGCGCCTGGGCATCGGTGCCGACTCGCGCATCGGTTACCACTTCATTTACCCGGGCTGCGGTTACGGCGGTTCGTGTTTCCCCAAGGACATGCGCGCTTTGATCCACAGCGCCAGGCAGGCCAACTGCTCCAGCGACCTGCTGGAGGCGGTGGAAGCGATCAACCAGCGCCAGAAGAGCAAGCTGTTCGAGCGCATCAACGCGTTCTTCAAGGGCAATCTGCGCGGCAAGACCTTCGCCCTCTGGGGCCTGGCCTTCAAGCCCAACACCGACGACATGCGCGACGCCCCCAGCCGCGTGCTGATGGAAGCCCTGTGGGCCGCCGGCGCCAACGTGCGCGCCTTCGACCCCGAAGCCATGCAGGAAACCCAGCGCCTCTACGCCGATGAAGAGCGCCTGATGCTGATGGGCACCCCGGAGTCCACGCTGGTGGGCGCTGACGCGCTGATCGTCTGCACCGAATGGCAGCAGTTCAAGGCGCCGGATTTCGACCTGATCCACCAGCGCCTGAAAACCCCGGTGATCTTCGATGGCCGCAACCTGTATGACGGCGAGCGCCTGGCGCGCAAAGGCTTCCAGTATTTCCCGATGGGCCGTGGCGACTCCTGCACGCTGCCGATACCGCAGCAGCAATGGTTGCCCCAGGTTGTGGAAGCCTGATACGTGAACAAAGCGCAACCCTCCCCGCTCACTGCAACGCTGCGCCGCCAATCCCTGGGTCTGGGGTTGCTGGCGCTGTTGCTGTTTGTCGTCGGTAACTGGCATCAGGCAATCATCGGCTTTGACTCGCGTTTCGTGGTGTTTGCCCAGGAGATGCTGCGCCATGGGCCGAGCTTTTTCCCCACCACTTACGGGCAGCCCTACGCCGACTACCTGGCGACGTCCACCCTGCTGACCTGGGTGTTGTCGTTGCCGTTTGGCCAGGTCACCAGCTTTACGGCCTGGCTGCCCACCTCCATGGCGTCGGCGCTGATCGTTACCCTGGTATATCGCCTGACGGCGCCCTACTCCACGCGCTGGGGCCTGCTGAGCGTGGCAATGCTGTTGCTCAGCAGTACCTTCATTACCGAGACCCGCGCGGTATCCCTCGACCAGATGCTCGCCGCCGTGGCATTGGCGGTGTTCTACCTGGGTTACGCCCATGATCATTTCGGCGCGGCCAGGCGCGTGCACTGGCTGTTCCTGCTGCTGATCATCGGCTTCGCCATTCGCGGGCCCATCGGGCTGGTGATTCCTGTCGGCGTGCTGTGCAGCTACTACCTGCTCAATCACCAATGGCGCCAGTTGTTCAGCTTCGGCCTGCTGGCCCTGGCGTTGCTGGCGGCGTGTATGGGCCTGTTGCTGCTGCTGGCCAAGCTCAGTGGCGGCGAAGTGTTCATGCAGGACGTGATCCGCATGCAATTTCTGGGACGCATGGACGGCAGCGAAGGCTCGAGCGGCGTGCTGTATTACTTCACCAGCTCGCTGGGCAACTATGCCCTCGCCTACCCGCTGGCGGTGCTGGTGCTGCTGGCGGTGCTCGCCGGCGGGCGCCGCCCCGCGGACCCGGCGTTACAACTGGTGCTGTACTGCGCGGCGGCCGGTGCGCTGGTGATGCTGGGGCTGTCGGTGCCACAGGCGAAAAAGGCGCGCTACATCCTGCCGATGCTGCCGATGGCGGCGATCATAGCGGCCTACCCGTTCCAGGTCAGCCAGGGACGCTTGTTCGCCGGATTGCGCGCCTTGATGCTGGGCATCTGGACGCTGTCGCCGGCACTTCTGGCGATCGGGCTGATGGTTGCGCGGCGGCGTTATCCGCAGCAGCTGGACAGCCTTGGGCTGATGTTTGCCGTGCTCGCGGTGCTGCAACTGCTGGCATTGCTTTCGTTGCTGAAGCCGCGATGGCGCCCGCTGGGGCCGGCGTTGGCGGCCGTGCTTGCGATCTGGTCGACTTACATCGTGGTGGTCGAGCCTCTCGAGCGCGCGGTCTACGACACCCGCGCTTTCAGCCTTGCGGTCAAGGCGCGGATCCAGCAGGAGCCTGCCCCGTTGGTGCTGCAC
The DNA here is from genome assembly GCF_920984685.1 of Pseudomonas sp. Leaf59. Lineage (NCBI taxonomy): Bacteria > Pseudomonadati > Pseudomonadota > Gammaproteobacteria > Pseudomonadales > Pseudomonadaceae > Pseudomonas > Pseudomonas sp. Leaf59. The sequence goes on from NZ_CAKLBR010000001.1 coordinate 188,035, forward strand.
GGCCTGGGCAAGGATGCGAAAGCCATCAAGTTCATGGTCGGTTATGGCTGCGACAAGGTGCCCCTGTTCACCCGGACGTCCAGAGACCTGGCACCGCTGCAAGGGCCGGCATGGCTGGTGATGAGTGCCCAGGACTTCGCCCGCCTGGAAGACCCGCGCCTGCATGACCTCACACCGACCCTCACTGGAACCTTTGACAAGGATGCCTACGTGCTGCTGCATCTGGAGAAGGCTTCGCCGCCTTGAGCGCAGTGTTGACCGATTTGTAGGACGTGACGCCCGCTCTTTCAGGAGCGGGCGTTTTTCGTCACAAGCACCCGGAAACACCCTACACATCTATGCGTAAAGACCGATTAACTCTGCCTTTCGGCGCCCCCACCCCGTCGGTAAACTCGCTTGCCAGTGCGTTAACTATCTACAACCCGACGCACACTGCATAACAACAAGGACGCTGTCGGCCAGCCTCATCACGGCCGCCTACTGCATAAAAGAGGGCAATGCCGTGTCGGATGATTTTTTGCTTGTTGCCGTGCCGAGGCTGGATGGATTGATGGAACTTCGCGATGCCGTGGTGGCGCTGAACGGGCCGCTGGCCGAGGACCCGGCGGTGCAGGAAAACCTGCACCGTCAGCTGTTCAACGAGGAACGCAGGACCCGCGTGCTGGGGCGCATCAGTGCGGTGTCAGCACAAGACACCCGGCAAATTCCCTTTGGCTGATGGCCTTGACTCCAGTTTTATTGCATTCAACCTGCATTAATATGCATTGGACCCGCCCATTCAACGGCGGCACACTGCGCAGGTTCCTTCCCCAATTGTTGGAACTTGCGAGGGCTTTTCCGGGAAACCAGGCAAGCCCTTTTTTTTGCCCGCTGTTCATGGATTCGTACAATGTTCGCTCGCTGGTTACCCGCAGCCATCAATACCCGACCCGCCGAATGGAGCCGTGCCGCCATCGGCATGGCCCTGGGCACCCTGTTCAGCGTGTGGCTGTGCGCTCAGGTATTTGGCATGGACGTAGCGCTGCACCTGCTGGGGCCGCTGGGTGCGTCGGCAGTGTTGCTGTTCGCGGTGTCATCCGGCGCACTGGCGCAGCCGTGGTCAATCATCGGTGGTTACCTGTGTGCGACGGTCGTTGCGCTGCTGGTGGCCCGGGTCCTGGGGCGCACCCTGGGCAGCGCGTGTCTGGCGGCAGGCATGACGGTAATCCTGATGTGCTGGCTGCGCTGCCTGCACCCACCGGCCGGGGGGCTGGCGATGACCCTGGTGCTGGCCGATCCTGCATCCGCCACCCTTGGCTGGCACGAACTGTTCGCCGTGATGCTCGGCGCCGGCGCATTGCTGACCTGTGCACTGGCCTACAACAATGCCACCCGCCTCCGCTATCCAAAGGCAGCCGATAGGTCACCCGAGGCCGTCATGGGCAGCCAACCGCCGATGACTGACCCGGCGATCACCGCCGCCGACCTGAAGCGGGCCCTGGCTGAAATGGAACAGTTCTACGACATTGAACCGAGCGAGTTGGAGCAACTGGTCCATGCGGCCGAGGGCCATGCGCGCCGCCGCAGCATCGGCGAAGTCCTGGCCCGTCGCGTGGCATGAGCATGGCTGCATAAATGCAGGAAGCACCTGCATGTTTGAAGGTTGTACTGGGCAAATTTGCACTGGTAGGATCGTGAGCAGGTTCGTTCGCGAATATCTTGATAAAGACAATAAAAAGCAGGGAGTTAGAGATGACTGCTCAGGTTTCCGCCGAGGCAAGCCACGTCGACACGCACACCACGGATGTTCTGGCCGAAGTCCGCAACCATATCGGCCACCTTACCCTCAACCGCCCGGCCGGCTTGAACGCTCTCACGCTGGACATGGTGCGCAGCCTCAACCGCCACTTGCAGGCCTGGGCCGATGACCCGCAGGTGTACGCGGTGGTGCTGCGCGGCGCCGGCGAAAAAGCCTTCTGCGCCGGCGGCGATATCCGCTCCCTGTACGACAGCTTCAAGGCCGGCGATACCCTGCACGAGGACTTTTTCGTCGAGGAGTACGCGCTGGACCTGGCGATCCACCATTACCGCAAACCCGTACTGGCCCTGATGGATGGCTTCGTGCTGGGCGGCGGCATGGGGCTGGTGCAAGGCGCTGACCTGCGGGTGGTCACCGAGCGCAGCCGACTGGCCATGCCGGAGGTGGCCATCGGTTACTTCCCCGACGTGGGCGGCAGTTACTTCCTGCCGCGCATTCCGGGTGAGTTGGGGATTTACCTGGGCGTTACCGGCGTGCAGATTCGTGCGGCCGATGCACTCTATTGCGGCCTGGCCGACTGGTACCTGGAGAGCGAGCGGCTGACCGACCTGGATCAGAAGCTGGACGACCTGCGCTGGCACGGCGCCCCGCTCAAGGATCTGCAGGGCGTGCTGGCCAGACTGGCCGTGCAGCAACTGCCCGATGCACCGCTGGCCGGGTTGCGCCGGGCTATCGACCACTTCTTTGCCTTGCCGGATGTGCCGAGCATGGTCGAACAGCTGCAGCAGGTCACGGTCGCCGACAGCCATGAATGGGCGATCAACACCGCCAGCCTGATGCAGACCCGCTCGCCGCTTGCCATGGCGGTGACCCTGGAAATGCTGCGTCGCGGCCGCCGCCTGCCGCTGGAGCAATGTTTCGCCCTGGAGCTGCACCTGGACCGCCAGTGGTTCGAGCACGGCGACCTCATCGAAGGCGTGCGCGCGTTGATCATCGACAAGGACAAGGCGCCTCGCTGGAACCCGCCGTCCCTCCACGAGCTGCACGCCGCCCACGTTGAACGCTTCTTTCGCGACTTCAAGCAGGTTGGGAGATAAGTCATGCAAGATATTGAATACACAGAAGATCAGGTAATGTTTCGCGACATGGCACGCGACTTTGCGCGCCATGAGATCGCCCCGCATGCCCAGGTGTGGGAAAAAGCCGGCTGGATCGACGACGCCTTGGTCGCGAAGATGGGCGAACTGGGCCTGCTGGGCATGGTCGTCCCCGAGGAATGGGGCGGCGCCTATGTCGATTACGTGGCTTACGCCTTGGCGGTGGAGGAGATTTCCGCCGGGGATGGCGCTACTGGTGCGTTGATGAGTATCCATAATTCAGTAGGTTGCGGGCCAATCCTCAACTACGGCTCACTGGAGCAGAAGCAAACCTGGCTGGCGAAACTTGCCAGCGGCCAGGCGATTGGCTGTTTCTGCCTGACCGAGCCCCAGGCCGGTTCCGAAGCGCACAACCTGCGCACCCGCGCCGAACTGCGCGACGGTCAGTGGGTGATCAACGGCGCCAAGCAATTTGTCAGTAACGGCAAGCGCGCGCAGCTGGCGATCGTGTTTGCGGTGACCGACCCCGATCTCGGCAAGAAAGGCATCTCGGCGTTCCTGGTGCCCACTGACACCCCGGGGTACGTGGTCGACCGTACCGAACACAAAATGGGCATCCGCGCGTCCGACACCTGCGCCGTCACCTTCACGGCCTGCACCGTGCCCGAGGCCAACTTGCTGGGCGAGCGCGGCAAGGGTCTGGCCATTGCGCTGTCGAACCTGGAAGGCGGCCGCATCGGCATTGCCGCCCAGGCCCTCGGTATTGCCCGTGCAGCGTTCGAAGCGGCGCTGGTGTATGCCCGTGACCGCACGCAGTTCGACAAGCCGATCATCGAGCACCAGAGCGTGGCCAACCTGCTGGCCGACATGCAGACCCGCCTTAATGCGGCCCGATTGCTGATCCTGCACGCCGCGCGCCTGCGCAGTGCCGGCAAACCGTGCCTGTCGGAAGCCTCGCAAGCCAAGCTGTTTGCCTCGGAAATGGCCGAGAAGGTGTGTTCGTCTGCGCTGCAGATTCATGGCGGGTACGGGTACCTGGAGGACTACCCGGTGGAGCGCTACTACCGGGACGCGCGGATCACGCAGATTTACGAGGGCACCAGTGAGATTCAACGAATGGTGATTGCCAGAGAGTTGAAAAACTATCCGCTCTGACTGACGCCACACCAAGCTGCGGGAGGGAGCTTGCTCCCTCTTATCAAACACCCAATAACTTTTTGACTTTAAAACCTGAAGTCTCAGGCAGCCACATTCCTCTGTGGCGAGCGGGCTTGTCCTGCGTTGGGCTGCGCAGCAGCCCCAAAACCAGGCGCTGAGCCGTATCAGGTACACCGCGTTTTGCTTGATTGGGGGTGCTTCGCACCCCAACGCGGGGCAAGCCCGCTCGCCACAATAAGCCCACAAGCGCAGATTCCCTGTGGCGAGCAGGCTTGTCCTGCGTTGGGCTGCGCAGCAGCTCCAAAACCAGACGCTGAGCCGTATCAGGTACACCGCGTTTTGCTTGATTGGGGGCGCTTCGCACCCCAACGCGGGGCAAGCCCGCTCGCCACAATAAGCCCACAAGAGCGCAGATTCCCTGTGGCGAGCAGGCTTGTCCTGCGTTGGGCTGCGCAGCAGCCCCAAAACCAGACGCTGAGCCGTATCAGGTACACCGCGTTTTGCTCGATGGGGGGCGCTTCGCACCCCAACGCGGGGCAAGCCCGCTCGCCACAATAAGCCCACAAGAGCGCAGATTCCCTGTGGCGAGCAGGCTTGTCCTGCGTTGGGCTGCGCAGCAGCCCCAAAGCCAGGCGCTGAGCCGTATCAGGTACACCGCGTTTTGCTCGATGGGGGGCGCTGCGCACCCCAACGCGGGGCAAGCCCGCTCGCCACAGAAGCTCCATTCGGCGCAGCTATCTTTAGCGTCGAGCAGATCGGTTACTTGTCCTTGAATTCAGGCGCGCGCTTGGCCACGAAGGCGGCCATGCCTTCCTTTTGATCCTGTGTGGCAAAGGCTGCGTGGAACACTCGACGCTCGAAGCGCACACCTTCCGACAGGCTGACTTCAAAGGCGCGGTTCACGCTCTCCTTGACCATCATGCTGATCGGTACCGACTTGCCGGCAATCAGGGTCGCGACTTTAAGCGCTTCGTCGAGCAGTTCATCGGCCGGCACGATGCGCGCGACGATGCCGCAACGCTCCGCTTCCACCGCATCGATAAAGCGCCCGGTCAGGCACATCTCCATGGCCTTGGCCTTGCCCACGGCGCGGGTCAGGCGCTGAGTGCCGCCCATGCCCGGCAGCACGCCGAGGTTGATTTCCGGCTGGCCGAATTTGGCGCCGTCACCGGCCAGGATAAAGTCGCACATCAGCGCCAGTTCACAGCCTCCACCCAGGGCGAAGCCGTTGACCGCCGCGATGATCGGCTTGCGGCGATTGGCCACGCGGTCGCTGTCACTGAACAGATCGTCAAGGTAGATCTGCGGGTAGGTCAGCTCGGCCATTTCCTTGATGTCGGCGCCGGCGGCGAAGGCTTTTTTCGAACCGGTCAGTACGATGCAACCGATTTGCGGATTGGCTTCCAGGCCGTCCAACGCCTGGTTCAGCTCGCTGACCAACTGCGCATTCAGCGCGTTCAGCGCCTGCGGGCGATTGAGGGTAATCAGCCCGACACGGCCCTGCACGTCGAGCAAAATGGTTTCGTAGCTCATGGATTGGCTCCTTAGAGATTGCGTGAGATGACCATGCGTTGAATATCGCTGGTGCCTTCGTAAATCTGGCAGACCCGCACATCGCGGTAGATCCGCTCCAGAGGAAAGTCGCTCAGGTAACCGTAACCGCCCAGGGTTTGCAAGGCGGCCGAGCAGACTTTCTCGGCCATTTCCGAGGCGAACAGCTTGGCCATGGAGGCCTCCACCAATGCCGGCTTGCCGCTGTCGCGCAGCGCAGCCGCGTAATGCACCATCTGCCGCGCCACCGCTATCTGCGTGGCCATGTCGGCCAGGCGAAACGCCACGGCCTGGTGCTCGATCAGCGCCTTGCCGAAGCTCTCGCGCTCACGCGCATAGTCACGCGCCGCCTCGAACGCCGCGCGGGCCATGCCCACCGCTTGCGACGCAATGCCCACACGGCCGCCTTCCAGGTTGGCCAGGGCGATCCGGTAACCCTCGCCCTCCTCGCCCAACCGGTTGGCCACCGGCACCCTCAGGTCTTCAAACAGGATCTGGCACGTATCGGAAGCATGCTGGCCAAGTTTGTCCTCGACCCGCGCCACGCTGTACCCCGGCGAATCCGTCGGCACGATAAACGCACTGATGCCGCGCTTGCCCGCGGTCGGGTCGGTGACGGCGAACACAATCACCACCCCGGCGTTTTTCCCCGAGGTGATGAATTGCTTGCAGCCGTTGAGCACATAGTGATCGCCGTCGCGGCGCGCGCGGGTTTTCAGGCTGCTCGCGTCGGAGCCGGCCTGGGGCTCGGTGAGGGCGAAGGCGCCGAGCATGGCGCCACTGGCCAGGGGCGCGAGGAACTGCGCTTTCTGTTGCTCGCTGCCGAATTTGAGGATCGGCACGCAGCCCACCGAGTTGTGCACGCTCATGATGGTCGAGCAGGCGCCATCGCCGGCGGCGATTTCCTCCAGGGCCATGGCATAAGCGAGATAGCCGGTGTCGCAGCCGCCCCACTGTTCCGGCACCAGCATGCCGAAAAAGCCCAGCTCGGCCATCTCGCCGATGGCCTCTTTGGGGAAACGGTGGTCGCGGTCCCACTCGGCGGCAAAGGGCTTGAGCCGCTCCTGGGCAAATTGCCGGGCGGCGTCACTGATTTGCAGCTGTTCGTCATTGGGCAGCATGGTGCTCATTCCTTAATACAGGCATTCGACGGCCATGGCCGTGGCTTCACCGCCGCCGATGCAGATGGCGGCCACACCGCGCTTGAGGCCTTGCTGGCGCAGCGCCGAAAGCAACGTCACCAGGATCCGCGCGCCGGAGGCGCCAATCGGGTGGCCAAGGGCGCAGGCACCGCCGTGGATATTCACTTTGCCGTGGGGAATCTGCAGCGTGCTCATGGTGACCAAACTGACCACGGCAAACGCTTCGTTGATCTCGAACAGGTCGACTTCGTCGAGGTTCCAGCCGGTCTTGCTCATCAGCTTACGAATCGCCCCTACCGGCGCCACCGGAAACAGCCCTGGTTCATCGGCGAACGCCGCATGGCCATGGATGACTGCCAGAGGCTTGAGCCCGCGCTTGTCAGCTTCGGATTGGCGCATCAGCAGCAAGGCCGCCGCGCCGTCGGAAATCGAGCTGGAGTTGGCTGCAGTCACCGTGCCGCCTTCGCGGAACGCCGGTTTCAGGCTGGCTATCTTGTCCAGTCGGGCCTTGGGCGGCTGCTCGTCATGCAGGATGGTTTGCTGCTCCTTGCCCACGGTGACCTGCACCGGGACGATCTCGGCGGCAAAACTGCCGTGGCTGATCGCTTCCTGTGCGCGGGTCAGGGAGGCAATGGCAAAGGCGTCCTGGGCTTCGCGGGTAAAGCCGTTATGCAGGGCGCAGTCTTCGGCGAATGTGCCCATCAGCCGGCCCTTGTCGTACGCGTCTTCCAGGCCGTCGAGGAACATGTGGTCAAGCATCTTGCCGTGGCCCATGCGGTAGCCGCTGCGGGCGCGGTCGAGCAGGTACGGCGCGTTGGACATGCTTTCCATGCCGCCGGCAATCACCACCTCGGCGCTGCCGGCGAGCAAGGCATCGTGCGCCAGGATCGCTGCCTGCATGCCCGAACCGCACATCTTGTTCAGGGTGGTGCAGCGGGTGCCCTTGTCCAGGCCGGCGCCCAGCGCGGCCTGACGTGCCGGCGCCTGGCCTAGGCCCGCCGGCAGCACGCAGCCGAACAGCACTTCGTCGACGCCGTCTGCGGCAATCCCGGCGCGTTCGAGTGCCCCACGAATCGCGGCGGCGCCCAGTTGCGGCGCGGTCAAGCCCTTGAGGTCGCCCTGGAACCCGCCCATGGGCGTGCGCGCGGCGCTGACAATAACAATCGGATCGTTCATGAGACCTCCTTAGCGGGCTGCCATGCGCAAGGCGCCGTCCAGACGGATCACCTCGCCGTTGAGCATGCTGTTTTCAATGATGTGCCGCACCAGCGCAGCGTACTCGGCAGGTTTGCCCAGGCGCGGCGGAAACGGCACGCCGGCGGCCAGGGCATCACGCACCTCGGGGGTCATGCCGGCCATCATCGGCGTTTCGAAGATGCCGGGGGCGATGGTCATCACGCGGATCCCGAAACGCGCCAACTCACGGGCGGCCGGCAATGTGAGGCTGGCGATGGCGCCTTTGGACGCGGCATACGCCGCCTGGCCGATCTGCCCGTCGAAGGCGGCGACCGAGGCGGTATTGATGATCACCCCGCGCTCGCCGTCGGCATTGGCGTCGCTGTTGGCCATCGCTGCCGCCGCCAGACGCAGCAGGTTGAAGCTGCCGATCAGGTTGACGTTGACCACCTGGGCAAAGCTCGCCAGGCCGTGAGGACCGTCCTTGCCAAGGATTTTCTCGCCGCGCACCACACCGGCGCAGTTGACCAGCCCATGCAGGCCGCCAAACGCGTCGACCGCCGCCTGCACGGCCGCCTGGGCGGCAGCTTCCTGACTGATATCGGCCACGGCGCTGCGTGCACGCTCGCCCAGCTGTTCGGCCTTGGCGGCGACGGCTTGGGCGTTCATGTCCACCAGCATCACTTTCGCACCCGCCGCCACCAGCATGTCGGCCGTGGCCGCGCCGAGGCCCGAGGCACCGCCGCTGACCAGAAACACCTTGTTTTCAATCTGCATCATGGTTTCCTTGAAAAGTGGATCACGCCACGGCCGCCTGGGCCTTGGCGATCTCTTGATTACGCAGGATGAAGCGTTGCAGCTTGCCGCTCGGGGTCTTGGGCAAGTCGCTGACAAATTCGATTTCCCGTGGGTACGCATGGGCCGCCAGGCGCTTGCGCACATGCAGGCGCAGCTCTTCGGCCAGTTCCGGGGTGGCACGGTACTGCTCGTTGAGCACCACAAACGCCTTCACCAACTCGGTGCGCTCCGGGCACGGCTTGCCGACCACGGCCGCTTCGACCACTGCCGGGTGCTCCACCAGGGCGCTTTCCACGTCGAACGGGCCGACGCGGTAGCCGGACGTGGTGATCACATCGTCACTGCGCCCGACAAAACTGATGCTGCCGTCCGGGTTCAGCTCTACGGTGTCGCCGCTCAGGTAGTACTTGCCGACGAACGCTTTGGTGTTTACGCCGTCGTAACCGGCAAACCAGCACATCGGCGATTGTTCGCGGTCGATGGCCAGGATGCCCGGCTGGCCGGCAGGTAATTCCCGGCAGTCATCGTCCAGCACCACGATACGGTGGCCCGGCGAAGCGAAGCCGGCTGAGCCCACGTGCACCGGATGCGTCAGCCCGTGATGGTTGCACAGCACCATGCCCAGTTCGGTCTGGCCGTAATGGTCGTGGATGGTCACGCCCAGGTTGTCGGCGAACCAGCGGATCACTTCCGGGTTCAGCGGCTCGCCGGCGCTGCTGACGATGCGCAGCCGGCCCTTGATCGATTCGGCGAACTGCTTGCCGCCGGCAATCAGCAAACGGTAGGCCGTGGGCGAGCCGGTGAGGTTGGTGATGCCGTACTTGTTGATCACCCGGCAGGTGCTTTCGAGGGTGAACGGTCCATCGTAGAAGGTGATCGGGTGGCCCATGGACAGCGGCCCGGTCACGCCGAAATAGATGCCGTAGGCCCAGCCCGGGTCGGCGACGTTCCAGAAGGCGTCTTCGGGCCGCAAGTCCACGGCGTCACGGGTATAGCTCTGGAACGCGACGATGGCCTTGAGCGGCACCGACAGTGCCTTGGAGGGGCCGGTGGTGCCCGAGGTAAACATCAGCAGGAACGGCTCGTCCGCGCCCAGCATCACCGGCTCGCAATGATGGGCGTGATTGGGCAGCTCGGCCCAGAAACTGAAGTCGCCCCGCACCAGGCCTTCGCCTTTGGGGCCGGTGACCGTGACGATGGTCGGGCAAGCGTCGACGTCAGCGAGTTTGGGGCGGTTGACCGCGTCGGTGACCACCAGCGCCGCGCCGGAACTGTTCAAGCGGTGCTCGATGGCCTTGGGGCCAAAGGCGGTAAATAACGGTTGGTAGACCGCGCCGATGCGCCAGGTGGCGAGCACCACCACCAGCAGTTCGGCGGTGCGTGGCAGCAGCCCCGCGACCTTGTCGCCGCGCTTTATGCCCTGAGCCAGGAGGAAATTGGCGAAGCGTGCCGCCTGATCCTGCAGGTCGCTGAAAGTCACCGTGGCGCTGCGCCCGTCCCGGCCCTCCCAGAACAGCGCGATGCGCCCCGGCAGCGCGTGGCGGTCACAGCATTCCACGCAGGCGTTGAGGGCCTGCAGGTTGCCGGCCAGCGCCGCGTCAACGGTACGCGGGTAATCGAACTCGGTGATCGCAGACAGATAGTCACGCATCGCTTCAAATCCCTCTGTGTTTTTATTTTCAGGGCGTCAACAGCAGAAATAGTGGCGTCAGAGTGTTGCAGCGGCAATGGTCAAAGCCTTCAAGATAGTTGACTGGTTTGGCCATTGCGCGTGGGAGCGGACACAGGTTTGACACCTGCCGTGGTCTGGTCGAAGCTGACGGCCTTGTAACAGTCGCTCACGTTTTCTGGACGCCCGCATGTCAAAGTCACGCCGTTACTCGATTGCCGGCCTGTGCGCCCTGCTGTTTATTGTAGTGATCACCTGGTATTTCTCCCGATCCACCCCGACGGCGGTGCCGCCTGCGATTGCCCATGGATATGCCAAGGCGCTGCGGCAGGCACACAACGGCGAACCGGGCGCGGCGCGGGTGCTGTACCAGCAATTGGGCCGCCCGGACCTGTCGCCGGAACGCCGCGCCGCCCTGCATGCCGAACTGCCCAACTACCCCAGCCCCCAGGCATTGAAACTGGCCGATAAAGACCTGCTTGACGACTCGCCCGTGGTACGCGAAGCGGCCATTCACAGCATTGTCGGCCTGGTGCCCACCGGCCAGCGCACCCTGCTGCTCGGGCCGGCGCTGGACGACCCGGAGCAGGAGGTTCGTTTTGCCGCCGCCAATGCCTTGCTCGGCCTCTCGCCGGACACGTTGGGCCTGTACTTCGGCCCGTTGCAGCAAGTGCTCGATGAGTTCGTGAAAAAGCTCAAGGCCGAGCCCGAAACCGCCGAGGGCTGGATTCAACTGGCGCGCCTGTACATTCACAGTGCCCTGCTGCCGGATGCGCAAAATGCGCTGGAGCAGGCAATACGTCTGCAGCCGGACAACCTGCAAGCCGTGGTTGCGCAGATTGAACTGCTGGACAAACAGGGCAAGACCGACGAGTCCCGCCAATTGCTCGGGCGCCAACTGGCGGCGCACCCGGAATCGGCCTATTTGCAGCATGCGCTCGGCATGTGGTTGCTGCACCACGGCGAGCGGCCTTATGCACTGCTCGGCCTGTCCAGAGCGATCGAACTGGAGCCGGACAATCAGGATTACCGCTACGACCTCGCCACCACCCTGCACGCCCAGGACGAACTGGAAGCGGCCCAGCGCCAGCTGGAAGAAATCATCCAGCGCCACCCGGCCAACCGCAAGGCGCGGGTGCTGCTGGTCAACTACTGGAAAGAGAGCGGGCAGTTGCAGAACGTGCAGATATTGCTCGCGCAGCTTGAGCAACAGAACCCCGACGACCCCGCGTTGCAGCAAGGCCTGTAAAAAACCTCGCAGCAAACGGACCTGCTGTGTCGAGCGGGCTTGCCCGAATGCCAATCAGTTAAGCGCAGATTCCCTGTGGCGAGCAGGCTTGTCCTGCGTTGGGCTGCGCAGCAGCCCCAAAGACAGGCGCTGAGCCGTATCAGGTACACCGCGTTTTGCTCGATTGGGGGCGCTTCGCACCCCAACGCGGGGCAAGCCCGCTCGCCACGACAAGCCCGATCGCCACAACAGGTCCCGTTTGCCACAACACAACAAGCCCGCTCGCCACATTAAGGACCTGCTTTGCACCGTTAGACCTGCTTCACACAGCAACCGAGAGTCGCCCACAGCACATAATCGCAAGTTCGCGGAACGGCTACAGGCCGCTACGGTCAAGAGATTATGGCGTGCCAAGCGGGCACGCCCTCTATCTGTACGTGACCTGAGGGCACTTCTTGTCTACATCCAACGAGCTGTTCAGTGAAAAGGCGGCCATCGGCATTGAAGGTCTTGATGACATTCTTTGCGGCGGGCTATCGCGCAGCCACCTGTTCCTGCTGGAAGGCGAACCTGGCACCGGCAAGACCACCGTAGCCCTGCACTTTTTGCAGGCGGGCGCCAAAAACGGCGAGCGATCGCTGTACATCACGCTGTCGGAAACCGAGCGTGAATTGCGCCAGGGTGCCAAGTCCCACGGCTGGGACCTGGATGACAATATTCATATCTTCGAGCTCACCCCGCCCGAAAGCCTGCTCAACGCCGACCATCAGCAGAGCCTGCTGTACTCCTCCGACCTGGAACTGGGTGAAGCCACCCGGCAGATCTTTGAGGTCGTCGAGCGGGTCAAGCCGAGCCGCGTGGTGATCGACTCGCTGTCGGAAATTCGCCTGCTGGCCCAAAGCTCGTTGCGCTATCGCCGGCAGATTCTGGCGATCAAGCACTACTTCGTGCGTTACGACGCCACCGTGTTGCTACTGGACGACCTCACCACCGAATCCCTCGACAAGACCGTGCACAGCGTGGCCCACGGCGTGATTCGCCTGGAGGAGCTGACGCCCAGCTACGGCGCCGAGCGCCGCCGCGTGCGCGTGGTGAAGTACCGGGGCCAGAAATACCGTGGCGGTTTTCACGATTTCACCATCATGCAGGACGGCATCCATGTGTTCCCGCGTCTGGTGGCCGCCGAGCACCGTGGCGGTTACGTACGAGAGACGCTGAGCAGCGGCATTCCTGAACTGGATGCGCTGATGGGCGGCGGTGTCGAGACCGGTTCCAGCAGCCTGATCCTTGGCCCGGCCGGTACCGGCAAATCGCTGATTTCGATGGTCTTCGCCGCCGCCGCAGTGGCGCGTGGCGAAAAAGCCGCGCTGTTCATCTTCGATGAAGAGCTGGGCCTGCTGTTTGAACGCATGAAAAACATGGGCATCGACCTGGCCGCCTTGCAAGCGACCGGCAACCTGTTGATCGAACAAGTAGATGCCGCCGAACTGTCGCCTGGCGAGTTTTCGCACCGGGTGCGCCGTTGCGTCGACGAGCGCGGCATCAAAACCGTGGTCATCGACAGCATCAACGGCTATCAGGCCGCGATGCCGGAAGAGAACGCGCTGATCCTGCACATGCATGAATTGCTGCTGTACCTCAACCGCCGAGGCGCGGCGACCTTCATGACGGTTGCCCAGCACGGGCTGGTCGGCGATATGCAGACACCCGTGGACATCACCTACCTGGCCGACACCGTAATTTTGCTGCGCTACTTCGAGGCACTGGGCAAGGTCCGCCGCGCGATTTCGATCATCAAGAAACGCACCGGCGCCCATGAATCGTCGATTCGCGAGTACCGCATCAGCGGGCGCGGGCTGACCGTGGGTGAGCCCCTCGACAACTTCCAGGGCGTATTGCGCGGTATCCCTACCTACATGGGCGCGGGCTCTCCCCTGCTCAAGGAAGAGGGCCAGTGACCAGTCTTTCCCCTGTCTCCGAGCGGGCAATCATCCTGGCCCCCGTCGGCCGTGACAGCTCACTGGCGCTGATGATGCTCAACGAAGCCGGTTACAGTGGCATCGTCGCCGCCAACCTGGGCGCCTTGTGCGAGGCACTTGAACAAGGCGCCGGCTTGCTGGTGATTGCGGCGGAAGCCCTGCGCGGCGTCGACCTCGAACCGTTGCTTGAATACCTGCATCAACAACCCGCCTGGTCGGACCTGCCGATCGTATTGATGACCCACCACGGCGGCACCGAACAAAACGGCTCATCGCACCTGAGCGGCCTGTTGGGTAACGTGACCTTTCTGGAACGGCCGTTTCATCCGGTCACGCTGATCAGCCTGGTGAGCGCCGCACTGCGCGGCCGCCGCCGCCAATACGAAGCCCGTGACCGCCTGATTGACTTGAGCGAAAGCGAGCAGCGCCTGCAAAGCACCCTCGAAACCCTCGAACAGCAAGTCGAGGAGCGTACTGCACAACTGCGCAGCAACGAAGACGCGCTGCGCCAGTCGCAGAAAATGGAAGCGGTCGGCCAGTTGACCGGCGGCATTGCCCACGACTTCAACAACATGCTCACGGGCATCATCGGCAGCCTGGAATTACTGCGAAGGCGCATTGCACGGGGCAAGCTCGACGACCTCGATGGCCTGATCGACCTGGGCGTCACCTCGGCCAACCGCGCCGCCGGCTTGACCCACCGTTTGCTCGCCTTCTCCCGTCGCCAATCGCTGGACCCCAAGCCTGTGGAGATCAACCAACTGGTGAACTCGATGGCTGAGCTGCTGCAACGCAGCATCAATGAAAGCATCGCGCTTGACATGCGCCTCAGCGGCCCGCTCTGGACCGCCGAAGCCGACCCCAATCAACTGGAAAGCGCGCTGCTCAACCTGGTGCTCAACGCGCGCGATGCGATGCCGGGCGGCGGCCGCCTGACGGTCGAAACCGCCAACCGCCATCTGGACAGCGTGTTTACCGCCGCCTACGGCACCCTGCAGCCCGGCGATTACGTTGAATTAAGCGTCAGCGATACCGGCTGTGGCATACCCGACAACGTGATAGGCCGAGTGTTTGATCCTTTCTTCACGACCAAGCCGATCGGCCAGGGCACAGGCCTTGGCTTGTCGATGATCTACGGCTTTGCCCGCCAGTCTCGCGGGAATGTGACCATCCACAGTGAAGTGGGCAAAGGCACCACCGTCAGCCTGTTCCTGCCGCGCTTTGCCGGTGAGATCGCCGCGCAGGAGGCCACCAATCCGACGCTGCTGCCGTACGCCAATGCCGGCGAAACGGTGCTGATTGTCGAGGACGACCCCGCCGTACTCGTGTTGGTCAGCGCGGTGCTCAAGGAGTTGGGCTATGGATTCGTCGAGGCGGTGGACGCTGTCACGGCGGTGCCGATCATCGAGTCCGAGCAACGCATTGACCTGATGATCAGCGACGTCGGTCTGCCGGGCATGAATGGACGCCAGTTGGCTGAGATTGGCCGGCAGATCCGACCCGGGTTGAAGGTGCTGTTCATTACCGGGTATGCCGAGCATGCGGCGGTGCGTGGCGGGTTTCTCGACCCTGGGATGCAACTGATCACCAAGCCATTCACCTTTGACCTGTTGACCGCCAAGGTTCGGGAAATGATCCAGGCCTAGGGCTGCATGAAAGCAGCCCTTCGGCTGTCAGGCCAGCAGCCGCTGGATATGCTCCTGCAGCGTATCCAGATCGAACGGCTTGGCCAGGATCGGCGCATTGCGTGTGATCGGGCTGTCACAGTCGAGGATTTCCTGCGGGTAACCGCTGATAAAGATAACCTTCAATTCCGGCCGTACCCTCAGAGCTGGCTCGGCGATCTGCACCCCGGAGATGCCACCGGGCAGACGGTAGTCGGTGACCATCAGGTCCAGGTGCGGCTTGGTCGCGAGAATTTCAAACGCCTCTTTTCCGTTGACGGCCTTCAATACCCGATAACCCAGGCCTGCCAGGTATTCACCCAGCACAAACATAATGGATTCGTCGTCCTCGACGATCAGTACGACGTCTTGTGCATCTTCACTCATGGGAAGCCTATGTCCGGTCAATTGCTGCAATTACGACCATGGGGTCAAGCAGAGGTTGCGTTGAGCTGACGATTGATTTCAGGGCGCCGCCTGCAGAGGCAGACACACGCGAAACAAGGCGCCCTCGCCTATCTGGCTCTCCACCTCGATGGTGCCGCCATGGGCTGCCACGATCTGCTCGGAAATGAATAACCCAAGGCCCAGTCCGGCCGCTGCATGACTGGCCGAAACGCGCTCGAACTGCTGGAAGATGCGCTTCTGGTTCTCTTCGCTGATACCAATGCCGTGGTCGCGCACTTCCACGCGTGCCTCGCCATGCTCGGCGTATACCCGCACGTGCACCGGGCTCTTGGCGCCGTAGCGCAACGCGTTGGTCAGCAGATTGTTGATCACCTGTTCAATGCGAAATTCGTCCCAATGCCCCTCCACCGGCCCGTCGACCACCAGTTGCATGGACGACTCGGCGGCAGTTACCTGCGGCGCAAAATTGTTCACCAGGCTGCTCACCAACTGCGCCAGGTCAAAAGGCGCCGGGCGAATCGACAATTTGCCGGTGCGAATACGCGACACATCGAGCATGTCTTCGATCAACCGGATAAGGCTGCGGATCTGCCGCTCGTCGCGATCGACCATCGCGTGCATCTTGTCCAGGGTAAACGCCGCAGCGTTGTCCCGGGCCAGGTGCATCTTGCGCAGTTGGGTTTCCAGGATCAGGCCGTTGAGGGGCGTCCGCACTTCGTGGGCGACGATCGACATGAAGTCATCGCGCATACGCACTGCCTGCTCCAGCTCTGCCTGGGTCGCCTGCAGGCGCGTCAGCAGCAGTTCCTGCTCGCGGCGGCTGCGTTCGAGGGCTTCGACCTGCAGCTTCATGGCCTTGCTTTGGCGATACAGGTCAACGAACACGTTGACCTTGCTCTTCACCGCATGGATATCCAGCGGTTTGTGCAGGAAGTCCACGGCGCCGCTTTCGTAGCCCTTGAACGCGTAGTTCAGCTCGCGACCGGCGGCACTGACGAACACAATCGGGATGTTCTTGGTCTTTTCGGTGCCGCGCATCAACTCGGCCAGCTCGAAGCCGTTCATGCCGGGCATCTGGACATCGAGAATCGCCATGGCGAACTCGTGTTCGAGCAATAGTGACAAGGCCTCATCGGCGCTCAACGCCTTGTAGACGTGACGATCCTCACGCTTGATCAGCGCTTCGAGGGCCAGCAGGTTTTCCGGCAGATCGTCGACGATCAGCAGTTTGGCCTGGACGGTACTTAACATGGGGAAGATTCCAGGGAAGCCAGCAATGAGCCGATTCGGCCCATAGTCAGAATATGATCAGGTGTGTGCAGGGCCAGGGCCGCCAGCGGCATCACGGCGATGCGTGCTTCCGTGGGGTCCTGGACCACCGTGGTGCCGCCCGATTGCTTGACATGGGCCAGCCCGCGCGCGCCGTCCTGGTTGGCGCCGGTGAGCAGGATCGCCAGCAGGCCGGCGCCGTACACGTCGGCAGCCGAGGCAAACAGGTAATCGATGGCTGGCCGGGAATGGTGCACGCGGTCCTCCTGGCTCAGGGACAGGCTGCGATCCTGCTCCACCGAGAGGTGATAGCCGGGCCCGGCAAAATACAGGGTGCCGGCCTCGATCAGCTCTTTGTCCCGCGCTTCTTTTACCGGGATGCGCAGGCGCCGCGCGAACACTTCGGCCAACTGGCTGCGACGCTCGTCCGGCAGGTGCAGCACGGCAATGATCGGCAGGCCGAAGCCCGTGGGCAACTCGCCAAATATGCTAAGCAACGCCTCGACACCGCCAGCGGACGCGCCGACGACGATGGCTTCAATCCCGCGAATCGGGTTGGCTGCGGCGTCGTTCATGATTTGCGGTAGATCCGTTCCTGTTTGACCAAAGGCTCGAACTGCTTGCTGTAGGCGGAAAAATCCAGGGTTTCCTTGCTGCCCAGCACCAGGAAGCCGCGATGACACAGCGATTCATGGAACAGCCCAAACGCGCGATCCTGCAATTTTTTATTGAAGTAAATCAGCACGTTACGGCACGAAATTAATTGAGTTTCGGAGAATACACTATCGGTCGCCAAACTGTGATCGGCAAAGGTCACATTCTCACGCAGTGTCTTGTCGAAGATCGCGTAATCGTAGGCTGCCGTGTAGTAGTCGGCAAATGAGCGCTGGCCGCCGGCCTGCTGATAGTTGGCGGTGTAGGCGCGCACGTTCTCCAGGGAGAAGATGCCCTGCTTGGCCTTGTCCAGCGACGCCGGGTTGATATCGGTGGCATAGATGATCGTGCGCTCGAGCAAGCCTTCCTCACGCAGCAGGATCGCCATGGAGTACACCTCCTCCCCCGTGCTGCAGCCGGCAATCCAGATCTTGATCGACGGGTAGGTCTTGAGCAGCGGCACCACTTCCTGGCGGATCGCGAGAAAGTGCGAAGGGTCGCGAAACATCTCGCTCACCGGGATCGTCAGAAATTGCAGCAGTTGCATGAACGCCGACGGATCGTGCAGCACCCGCTCCTGCAGCGCCGAGATGGTCGCGCAGTCGAACTGACGCAACGCATGGGCCACACGGCGCTTGACCGACGCGCCCGAGTAATCGCGAAAGTCGTAGCTGTACTTGAGGTAAATCGCCTCAATCAACAGGCGCAGCTCAATGTCGCTGCTTTTGTCCAAGAAACTGCGCTCCACTTAAATGCGTTCCATCTTCGGCAGCCACACGCGAATCAACGAGAACAGCCGGTCCAGGTCAATCGGTTTGGCCAGGTAGTCATTGGAGCCTGCGGCGAGGCAGCGCTCCTGATCGTCTTTCATGGCCTTGGCGGTGACCGCAATGATCGGCAACTTCTTCCAGCGCGGGTCCTGGCGGATCAACGCAGTGGCCTCGTAACCGTCCATCTCCGGCATCATCACGTCCATCAGCACCAGGTCGATGTCCTCGACTTCATCGAGCCGTTCGATGGCTTCGCGGCCGTTTCGGCCGATCACCACCACAGCGCCCTTGTGTTCCAGCGCACTGGTGAGGGCAAAAATATTGCGTACATCATCGTCCACCAGCAGGATCTTGCGGCCTTCGAACACCTTGTCGCGGCTGCGCGCGGTCTTGAGCATCGTCTGGCGCTCATGGGACAGCTGGGATTCGACTTTGTGCAGAAAGAGTGTGACCTCGTCCAGCAGACGTTCCGGCGAACGCGCGCCCTTGATGATGATCGAGCGCGAATACTTGCGCAGTTCGGCTTCTTCATCTCGGGTCAGGTTGCGCCCGGTGTAGACGATCACCGGCGGGAACGAACAGATATCTTCGGTGGCCATGCGCTTGAGCAGCTCGTTGCCGAGCATGTCCGGCAGCTTGAGGTCGATGATCATGCAGTCATAGATATGATCGCGCAGCAGGTCCAGGGCTTGCTGGGCAAAGCCCACGGCAGTGATCTCGATGTCATCGTCGCCGATCAGGCGAGCAATGCTGTCGCGTTGCAGGTCGTCGTCTTCCACCAGCAGCACACGCTTGACCTTCTGCGTCAGCTTGGCCTCCAGACGCGCGAACACATCCTTGAGCTCTTCACGGGTGGTGGGTTTGACCGCATAGCCGATGGCGCCCATGTGCATCGCCGCTTCGACGCGGTCTTCCACGGAAATCACGTGCACCGGGATGTGGCGGGTGCCGGCGTTCTGCTTGAGGCGCTGCAGCACGGTGAGACCGGAATGGTCCGGCAGGCGCATGTCGAGCAGGATCGCGTCGGGAATGAGTTCTGCCGCCAGGCTGTAGCCTTCGTCCGCGCCATGGGCCACCAGGCAGTGGTAGCCCAGTTCATGCGCCAGATCGAAGAGGATCCGCGCAAAATTGGGCTCGTCTTCCACTACGAGGATGCAGCGGGTGGTGAACGGCGCCTTGTCGCGGTCGTCGGCAAAGCGCGGGATCTGGCTGGTATCGGCCACCGGCAGCGGCGAGACCTTGACCGGCGCAGGCGCGGCGGCCAGCGGCTGGCGCGCCTGCTCTGCCAGCGGCGCATCGGCTTCGCGCTCCACGTAGTGCTCAGGCAAGACCAGGGTAAACACGCTGCCCTTGCCCGGCTCGCTGGTCACGCTGATATAACCGCCGAGCAACGCGGCCAGGTCGCGGGAAATCGACAGGCCCAGGCCGGTGCCGCCGTAACGGCGGTTGGTGGTGCCGTCGGCCTGGCGGAAGGCTTCGAAAATGCTTTCCTGCTGGTCCGGCGCAATGCCGATGCCCGAATCGCGCACGGTAAAGGCAATGCCCGCATCCTGCGCACGGGACACCGACAGGCTGACCTCACCCTGCTCGGTAAACTTGACCGCGTTGGACAGCAGGTTCTTGAGAATCTGCTCCAGGCGCTGGCGGTCGGTAAACAGCATGGCCGGCGCACCGGGCTGTACATCCACCTGAAAACCCAGCTTGCGGTCGGCGGCCAGCGGCTCGAACATCCCGCGCAAACCCTCGACCAGACGCGCCACGCTGGACGTTTCCGGACGCACTTCCAGCTTGCCGGCTTCGACCTTGGAGATGTCGAGGATGTCGTTGATCAGGTTCAGCAGGTCGTTGCCCGCCGAATAGATCGACTCAGCGAACTTGACCTGTTCGGCACTGAGGTTTTCCTGAGGGTTCTCGGCCAGCAACTTGGCCAGGATCAGCGAGCTGTTGAGCGGCGTACGCAGTTCGTGGGACATGTTGGCGAGGAATTCGGACTTGTATTTGCTCGAACGCTGCAACTCGTCGGCGCGGTCTTCGAGTTCAAGCTGGGCCTGGTTGAGTTCAATGTTCTTGCGGTCCATGGCGTCACGCTGCTCGGACAGGGTCTGGGTCTGCTCGGCCAACTGCTCGTTGGTCTGCTCCAGCTCCGCCTGCTGGGTTTCCAGATGGGCCTGGGACTCCTTGAGGATGCGTGACTGTTCTTCGAGCTCTTCGTTGGCGGTCTTGAGTTCTTCCTGCTGCACTTGCAGCTCTTCGTTGAGCTGCTGGGTCTCGGCGAGCACTTCCTGCAGGCGCTGACGGTAGCGCGCAGCTTCGATGGAGGTGCCGATATTGCCGGCGATCAGTTCCAGCAGCTCGACGTCGCGTTCATCCAGGGGGCGCAGGAAACCCAGTTCGATCACACCGTTGACACGGTCCTCGTCGCTGGTCGGCACCACCAGTACGCTGCGCGTCGAGCCCTCGCCCAGCCCGGAGCTGACCTTGAAGTAATCCACCGGCACATCGTCCAGGCGAATCAGGCGATCAAGCTGGGCGGCCTGCCCAACGATGCCTTCGTCGCTGTAGATCGACTGTTCGTGCTGTTCCTGCTCGCGTGAGAAACCATAAGTGGCCACACGCTTGAGACCGCCGTGCTCCTGACGCACGTACAACGCAGCCACGGCAGAGCCCATGTATTGAGCAAAGAACTGCAGGATATTGCGGCCGAGCATGTTCAGGGTCAGTTGGCCGAGGACCTGCTCGGCCAGTTCGGTCTGGCCGTTGCGCAGCCAGGCCTGTTGCTCAAGACGCCGCGCAATCTTCTGTTGCGACGCGAGGTTTGCGCTGTAGCTATCTGATAACGCTACCAAATTCCTGCGGCCGATATAGGCAAGAAAACCGCTCAGCCCCAATACGAATGTCAGGTACAGCGCAACGCTGACAATGGTGGTACGGGTGACGTCCTTGTTGCGCGCGATTCGGAACTGCTGCTCCATCGCCACCGCATCCGCGTATTCCTGGCGGATCGCATCGGTGAGGCCCTTGCCCCGACCGGCCTTGACCGCCGAGCGGTAGTCACCGCTGTTGCGCTGCAGGTCGATCATCGACTGGGCGTACTTGTTCCACTCGCCCTGCATCGCTTCCAGGCGTTTGAGGCGGTCCACCTGCTGCGGGTTATCCGCCACCAGCTCCTGCAAGTTACGCAGGTCGCCAATGATGCGCGGCTTGGCCACTTCGTAGGGGTCGAGAAAATGCTCGTCGCCGGTGATCAGAAAGCCACGCAGGCCGGTTTCCAGATCCACTGTCAGTTTCGACGACTCATTGAGGTTGTTGATGACCCGGTCGGTGTGCTCCACCCACTGGATCACCGACAGCAGATAGGTGATCAGGCAGACGAAAAACACCGCGCTGAGTACGCCGACGCTTAAGGGTAACGCGACGTTTCGGCCCAGCAGGGTACGGAAGCTCTTTTCATCGACGGATGACGCAGGAGTCATGGGCATGCCTTGGCCAATACGGAAAAACCGGGAGTTTGCCCGAATATCGGGTGCCGAGGCTATGTTTGTGCGCTGATTTGACGCAACAGTACGGGCTCGATGCATAAATCCCACACCTCTTACCGCCAGTTTCGTCAGCTTACTTACAATTTTTTTTACAGATCGACGCAGCGAAGTTGGAACGTCAGTGCATCGATCCGGCACTCATGGCTGCGCCTCAGGAACAGGGAGATCCAACGTAAAGGCGTCCTTCTGACAGACCGGGGTATTTCGAATGAGCATCACCCGCGTAGCGCATCGACCGATGAACCTTGTCACCGAAGCACCTGAGCCGGGTGCAAAAAAAGCGGGTGCGGTAACAGCGAACCCATCTCCCCGGGACCGTTCGTCCTCGGTTGCGACACCTGCCGTCAAAACCGTGCAGCAATTGCTGGCGGACCAACAGGATATGTTCAGTTTGGCCGATAAACTAAGGGGCCTGACAACCTGGGTGGATCACAAGTTTTCCTACCAGTTGAACAGCGATGTCGTGCTTCCCTATGTAGGTTCTTCCTACGCTCTGGCGCGCACCACTCCCCCGACCCTGGCTACCGTCATCACGGACCTGGGCTATGACTTGCCGCAGAACGTCGTTGAAGCCAAAGCGCTGGCAGACATATTGGAGAAAAAAGCGTCGGTGCTCCTCCTGGGGGATTTCGGTGGCGCGCTGTCCTGGCCGATACCGATGGCGCAAACTGACCAGTACCGCATCGCCCAATTCCTGCTTTCCAGCGAGACGGGGCTGCCGGGTTTACCGTTGTCCACTGACAGGGGTGTGCTGGATTATTTATTGATTGGCAGCTCGGTGACACACGATGACTTGAAAGGCCCCGCCACCATGGCCATGCAGAAATTGCTCGACAGCCCAAACGCCCTGGCGCTGGGGCAAGCCCTCCAGGCGCACCTGGGGGGTGTGGCGTCGGACACCAGTATTTACGACTATATATTGGCGGCGATTCACCTTCGGCTGGATCCGGAATCTTCTCTAAAAAAAATTCGCAACCACACCGCGCACTTTGATCTGTTACGTCCCGAGCATTGGGGCCTCGCCCCGTCGCACGTCGTCAGCGAACTGAGCCGTCATCTTGTCGACAATGGACGGGCTGCACCGTATTCAGCCACGCTCGCGACTCACCTTTTACTGGCCTCCAGTGCACCGCAGTTTCTGGTTAAAGACATTCCAGGCGGCGTCACCGTAGGCTCTGCCATGTGGGCGCAGTTAACGATTGCCGCAGCCAGGATCGAGGCGCAGACGCCGGGTCGGGTGCAGAACATGACCTACGCTGAGGTTATCGCTCAAGCTGAGTCAATAGCGGCTGACACTTACACCGGTCAATTGGCTCAACGCGGCGCCCTGATCGATTGGGCCGTAGCCAATGGTGTGCTGAAACCCAGCGAAACCGAACATTCTGCGGCCGAGATACAGCAGGCCAGGATTGCCTATAACGATCAACTCAGCGCGCTGGTGAAGTCTTCGTCATTACTGGAGACGCCCGTGCCCAGTCGAAAGGACATCGCGCTGGAATACCTGAAAGCTGAATTTCCTCAGGTGGATCCTTCCGTCTTTGAAATCAGGAATTTGCAAATACGCGACCAGAACGCACTCCGCGTTTACCCCGCTTATCTTACGCGACGCTCGATGCTTGATATCGTGATGGAGGGCAAACCGCTCGACAAGCATCACGTATGGGTCACGCCGGATAGGCGAATTCCGATCGCCTCGTTCAACACTTACTTAAAAACCAAAAAACATACTGAGGTCAAAAAGCTATTCGACACTCATTATGAAGCCGCCATGAAATCGCTGGGTGACGGCCACCATGAACTTGTCAAACAGCTGGTATCCAACTTGCCACTGGCTGACCGCAGGAATTTTGAACTGGGCGACGTGAAATTTTTTCACACCAGCGACTACAAAATTGCACTCGATTTCACTTCACCGCTCGAACTGGTACATCGTGCGCGCACGATGCATGTAAAGACTACGCTCAACGGCGAGGTCAACGTGTATGAAATCGACTCCAGCACAGGGACCATTGAAAAAAAGGAACACCTGATTCGCAGACTCAGCGAGCCCTATACCGCTGAGAAGATGGATTCCAGAGCCGCGAATCTCATTACTCGAATGTCCGTGCTGAACCCTTACAACGGTGCTCGAGACAGCGAAACGACAGAGAAGCCCGTTACCGCTCAAACGCCCGACAGCTATCGCTCCAAGCGCACCGACTTTATTGCCGACATGTACGTCAAAGCGCTCGCGCTGGATGGCGAGGAGCTGTTGAACCACGCCAGAGGTATTACGTCCTTCGACAAAGGTCGGGCGCTAGGTAGCGTGATTGATGAGTTTTTTCTCAACCTGATTCCGTTTCGATCGGCTATCAATAATTTTCTGCAAGGCAACACCCTTGACGGGGTCGGTGATCTGGCTATTGACGCGTTCGGACTGCTCACGCTGGGTGCGGGCAAGGCGGCGCAAGCGGTAAAAGTCTTTGGCAAGGGCATGTCGGGTTTGAACGCCGCTGCCAAGGCAACCAAAGCGGTAAAGTTTATTGGCGCGGCTGCTATTGAGTTTATTAATCCCGTGGGCGGGGTGGGCGACGTGTTGGTGGGAGGAGCCAAGCTGGTTGGAAGAGGGCTTGCCAAGGGGGCCGATGTGGTCACCGCGCTCAGGGGCGCAAGTGGCAGTTACGATGCGCTCAAAGCAGCCAGTAAACATAATCGCATCGTT
Source organism: Pseudomonas sp. Leaf59 (assembly GCF_920984685.1). Lineage (NCBI taxonomy): Bacteria > Pseudomonadati > Pseudomonadota > Gammaproteobacteria > Pseudomonadales > Pseudomonadaceae > Pseudomonas > Pseudomonas sp. Leaf59. Next base: position 212,576 of record NZ_CAKLBR010000001.1, read on the forward strand.
GCAACCGGCACCTTCAAGCTGGCAGACGAGGTTGTCCAAGGCGGTGCAGTGTTTGAAAACCGTAAATGGTACTCGTTGGACCCGGTCATTGGTCCTTATGGAACGGCGTTGGCGAACTTCAAACCGGTAACGGTCGCCGCCAACGGTGAGATAAACGGCAACTGGATTAATTGGTTGACCGCTGTTGTGGCTCCAACCCCGAGAACGCCCCACATTTCTGATGTCCTCAGAGACACCTTGGCAAAGGCCAAGGCTAATGACCTTGCCGCCTTCACCCGAGGTCATGATGCTGGCAACATCGAAAACATCCCTGGGTATTACAGTTCCATGAATGTTTCGGATCTCAAGGAGTTGACCGTCAGTTCGGGGCGCACGGCCGAAGAGATCGGTTCGTTGGCCAAAGTGATAGAAACCAGAATGGTGCGCAATAGCCTTGAAAGCGCGAGAATCTTCAGCGAGCAAATCGCGGCCGCAGGTGGCAAAGCCACGCTGATGCCGCAAAACTTCTACCTGAGCCAAGGGGATCTGGCATCAAACGGCGAATGCGCGGCCTTGGTCAATACCATGGCCATAGCCATTCAGAATGGGCGCCAACAGACGTTGATCGATAATTTTTTCAAAGCGAGCATTAAGACCAATGATTCCAAAGTCCTCGCGTTTCGCAAACAACTGAACGAGATGCATCAGATCGTTCGCGACCATTTTCATGGTGTTCAACCCGTGTCCCAAATGTCACACATTGACATCGGCGCTACCCTGAGCAAAGCAACCCCGCCCTGCATGATGAGGGTCGCTACGCAAAATCACGGTCTGCTCGCGGGGGCCATGTTGAATAGCAACGGCCAGAAGGAGTGGTTTTTCTTTGACCCCAATTTCGGCCTGGCGACGTTCACCAGCGAAGCCACAATGCAGCGCGGAATAGAGGTCTGCCTGAATAGCGGAAGAACAGCAGGCACACTGAGCCCTGTCGCCATTACCAGCGGCAGGCCGCAATTCAATGTCAGTCTTTTCAATGAGTCTGACTTTCTAATGACAGTGCCCTATAACAACCCGTATGCGCTGTTCAACGCGGCTCTTTGAGCCAGGGCTCACACATTCGTGCAAGAGGGTTTCAACGCCGGGCGTTCTGTACGCCTCCAGCGACTTCAAGACGGGTCGCAACCCCTCGGCAGTCAAACGTATGAGTAAACCAGCACGCTGACGGGACATTCGGCGTGCCTAAGGTCACAATGCCAGCCATTCATTTTGAACTTGCTGGCATTGTTATCACTCACTACCGGGTTAGCTTCTGCCTCGTCACGTTCAGCCCCTCACTTTTCAGGAATGCTCATTATGTCCTCCACCTCCTCCACCATCCTTGTAGTAGAAGACGACAACATCGTGCGCATGCTGATCGTCGATGTACTCGAAGAGTTGGAGTTCACTGTGCTGGAGGCTGCTGACGCCGAACAGGCACTGGCATTTGCGCAGAATCGCGATGAGGTCATCAGCCTGATGATGACCGACGTCGGCCTGCCGGACATGGACGGCAAGCAACTGGCAACCAAAGTACGTGAGTTGCGCCCCGAACTGCCGATCCTGTTTGCCAGCGGCTACGCCGACAATATCGATGTGCCCCCCGGCATGCAGGTGATTGGCAAACCGTTCTCGATCGATCAGTTGCGCGACAAGGTCAAGTCCATGCTCCCCGCAGCCTGATACCTGCCCCTCCCCTTATCCATTTGCTCAGTTCAGTGTGCGTGCAGGGATTTACGTGACGTTTGCCCAATAAAACGGGAAACTCGTCGCCTTCATCTCCCGTCAGTCAAAAGAACTCTGGAAGGACGCAACAACATGATCGGAAAACCTGCGCGCCTGGTGCTGGCGAGCCTCTCCCTCCTCATGAGTACCGGCGCATGGGCCGACTTCACGGCGACGCCGGCGCAAGCGCGGGCGATCGCCAAGGAAGCCTACCTGTATGGCTTCCCGGTGGTGCAAATGTACAAAACGCTCTACACCCAGGCGGTGGACAAGGGCGGCGTCAACTACAAGGCACCGTTCAACCAGATCGGCAATGCCGCGCAGGTGGTGACGCCCAGGGACGCTGCGTTCCCCAGCCCGAACGCAGATACGCCCTACTCCTTCGTATGGATGGACCTGCGCAGGGAACCGCTGGTACTGACCCTGCCCAAAATCGAAGACGACCGCTATTACTCGGTGCAGTTGATCGACCTGTATACGCAGAACTTCGCCTACCTGGGCACCCGCAGCACGGGTAACAACGGCGGTCACTACATGATCGCCGGGCCTGACTGGAAAGGTCAGCAGCCGGTGGACGTCGACCGAGTGCTCTACAGCGAGAGCAATATCGCCTACGCCCTCTACCGCACGCAGTTGTTCGATGAAAAAGACCTGAACAAGGTCAGGCAGATCCAGGAAGGCTACAAGGTGCAGGCGCTGAGCAGCTATGTGAAACAGGCCGCGCCGCCCAAGGTTGCAAAGGTCGAGTGGCCCAAGCCGATGGCGACCATGACCGAGGGCCCGCAGCTGTTTCGCTATCTGAACTTCATGCTGGCCTTTGCCGCGCCCCAGGACAGTGAAAAGGAGATGCTCGCGCGCTTTGCCACCATCGGCATCGCCCCCGGCGCGCCGTTCAAGGTCAAACAGTTGACGGCTGAGCAACGCAAGGCGCTGGAAGACGGCATCGCCGACGCCAAGGCCGAGTTCGCTGCGTTCAAGAAAGACAAAATCGAGACCCGTCAGGTCACCAGCGCAGACCTCTACGGCAGCCGCGACCACCTGCAGAACAATTACCTGTACCGCTACGCCGGTGCCGAAACGGGCTTGTTCGGCAACTCGAGTGATGAAGCGGCCTACTTCAAATACGTCGTCGACAGCGAAGGCAAACCGGCCAACGGTGCACGTCACAGCTACACGGTGCATTTTGCCAAGGACCAGTTGCCGCCCGCCGATGCGTTCTGGTCACTGACGATGTACGACGCCAAAACCCGCTTGCTGGTGCCGAACCACAAGAAGCGCTACCTGATCAATTCGCGCATGCTGCCCGCCCTCAAGCGCGACGCTGACGGTGGCCTGACCCTGGCGCTGCAGCACCACGAACCACCGAAGGCCGAACAGAGCAACTGGCTGCCGGCGCCACCAGGCCCGTTCTATGCGGTGCTGCGGGTGTACCTGCCCAAACCCGAAGTGGGTAATGGGCAATGGAAACTGCCTCCATTGACGCCGTTGAAATAGACGCTTCAGGCGCGTTCGCGGGGAATCAGGCTTTGTAGCTGCGATGCCAGAAAGTTGGCATCGAAGGCATAGGTGTCCGGGTCTTTCAGGCCATTGGTTTTCTTCCATAGCCAATCGTTTTTGTCCGCCGGCAGCACCAGCGATATGCTGCCATGGCGCGTCGCGGTCAGGCCCGTCACCGCCACGGAGATCAACCCGCCCGCTCCCATTACATCCGGCACGAACTCTACGGTTTTGCCGGTGATTAGCACAGTGAGCTTTTCGGTGTTGAAGGCCGATGCCTGTGCAACTGCGCTCGGGCCGCTGGCGACGTAGGCTTCACGGCTCACCTCCAGCAATCCGGCGCGCTTTACCGGTTCCAGCCACTGTTCAATCAGTTGGAACAGCTCGCCGAGTTTGTGCGCCCAGCGCGCCGACTGCACATCGAACAGCTGTTTTTTATGCGCTTCGCTATCAGCGTAGTGACGAAGCATCTCGCCCAATTGGTGTACATCGTCCATTTCGGAAATCCTTGGGTGAACCAAGTTGCGAAGCCCGATCATGGCAGATGCGCCCACATGGCGTACGGCTTAAAAACTGTTCGGGGCATTTGGTCGGCTGTTTGCGGATCAGATCGAGCTGCGCAGACGCGCCATGCTCAATGTATCGACAAACACACCGTCACGCAGGGCGTAGTCGCGCAGGCGCCCTTCCACCTCGAAGCCGAACTTGCGGTACAGGTGATGCGCGGCTTCGTTGTCGGCATACACCGTCAGTTCCACCCGGTGCAGGTTCATCCAGTTGTCGGCCACGTCCAGCGCGGCCGCCAGCAGCCGGGAGCCCACTCCCTTGCCTTGCCAGGCCGTCGCCACGCCCATGCCGAACGAACCGACGTGGCTCTGGCGCACCCGCAGGTACTGCTCCAGGCCAAGTTGGCCAACCACCTCGCCGCCATGCAGCGCAACCAGCTGGAGTCGGCGCTCGTTATCCAGCACCAGACGTTTGCGCCAGGCTTCGACCGACTGGAAGGGCATCTGCAGCACCTGCCTGCACACCGCCGGCTCGTTATAGAGGGCGGTGACGCCTTCCAGATGGGCCTCGGTGAAGCGCTGGATCACGATCGGGGTTTCAGGCGCATGCATTGTGTTTCATCCTTTGAAAGACACATGGCCGCCCAGTGTAGGGCGCAAGTCGGCGCAAAGGAAAGCGCCGTACGTTCCCGGAGCCTGCCGGTAACAAGCGCTGTGTTTTCCTACATTCACGGCCAGACCGACCTTGTAATACTCCCGGCCATCCAACCACAGCCGGGTCTTCAAACAGTGAGCAAGCAACGAACAGTATTGGGCAGCCTTATTATCATTGCGCTAATGACCAGCGGAGCCTGTGCGACCAGAAAACAGGCGGAAAATATTCGATGGCTCCCCGACTGCGACGCACGGCCTATCCGCGGCCTGGACCCGGAAGTCGTTGCCAGAACACAGTGCGGCATCGTCCGCGTGCCGTTGAATCACCTGAAACCTTCGCTCGGCACCCTCGACCTGGATATCACGCGGGTGACCGCGCGCCAGCCAGGCAAGCGAGAAGGCGCGATATTCACCAACCCGGGCGGCCCCGGTGCTGAAGCAGACGGCTTTGCGGTGCTGCTGGCTTCAATCTGGAAAAACTACGGCGAAAAGCCCGACGGCGAGGCGTATCGGCATCTGACCGACACCTTTGACGTTATCGGTCTCACGCCCCGGGGAATGGGCAGCACGAAAGATTCGCAGCTGGTGTGCCAATCCGATGAGCTGATCGTCGCGCACAACGACATCACTGAAGACCGCAGCCCCGCCAACCTAATGGCCCTGCAACACAACGCCGCCGTACTGGCCCGTGGCTGCGCCAGTCAGCGCCTGGCGCCCTATATCAATACCGCTCAGACTGCGCGTGACATGGAGTTCGTGCGCGTTTTACTCAAGGAGAAAAAGCTCAATTATTTGGGTAATTCCTACGGCACCTGGCTGGGCGCCTGGTATGCGGGACTGTTCCCCGAGCACGTTGGTCGCATGGTGCTCGATTCGAACACGGACTGGACATCGACTTTCCAGGACGCCTCATTAATCCAGGCGCCAGAGAAGGAAAAGATATTCGAACGTTTTGTTGCGCAGCCCGCCGCCCGCCGCCCGCAGGTCTATCAGATGGGCAACGATCCCAAGGCCATACGTGACATTTTCCTCGAACTGTTACCCGAGGTCCGCGCGGCACTGCGTTCGGACAATGAGCTTTACAGTTCTGCAGAGTATCTGATGGCAGCACGCTTGCTCAGCCAATGGTTGCGAGAAACGCCCGACACCAATGACACCCACCTTCTGTCCAGGGCACGCACCCACCGATTCAGCCCGGATAACGAGGTGGATCAGTCTGCTAAAAGTGCGTTCATGCACTTGCTTACGCTCATCCGCAACCCTGAACCCTGGAATGGTCTGGCACCCGGTCCGCTGAAGCTCACGCCGACGGCCTCTGTACGCAGCACGGTGTTATGCAATGACACACCAGCGGCGGGCGAGGCATTCTGGGCCGACAAGGGCAACCGCTACGCCACCCAGTACCCGGTGGGCGGCAGCTTTTTCCAGGCCGCGCACTGCGCTGGGTGGAGTGTTCAACCATTGAACGGTGTTCCCGTGAAAAACCTGAAGCACGTGCACAGCATCCTGATGGTCCAGGCCGAATTTGACGACCAGACACCGGCAGCGGGCGCGTTGAAAGCCTTCAAAAGCTTGCCCAACACCCACATGACGTTGCTCAAGGGCAGCTATCAGCATGGTGTGTCTTTTTCCGACAGCAGCGCCTGCGTCAATAGGAGTGTCGGTGATTACCTGGCATACGGACGCAAGCCTGAACGTTATCTGATCTGCTTCGGTGCAGATTGAACCGGCGCCGCCAGTCGCCACACCCGTGCGATATCCGATGCGCGCTCGCGCAACAGGCGTGGCGCCTCGCTGCAGGCCTGCTCCAGGCTCATGGGTCCTGACGGCAAGGCAAAGGCTGCGTCCACGCCGTGGGCATACATCTGCGCATAGCCATCACCCAGGGTGCCGGCGATCACGATCACTGGCACGCTGTGCTGTTGGGCAATGCGTGCCACCCCAAACGGCGTTTTGCCGCGCAGGGTCTGCGCGTCGAAGCGGCCCTCCCCGGTGATGACCAGGTCGGCGCCGCACACGGCGGCGTCCAGGCCGACCAGTTCGGCGACTACCTCCACTCCCGCCCGAAACTGCGCCCCCAGGAATGCCTTGGCGGCAAAGCCCAGGCCGCCGGCGGCGCCGCTGCCGGGCTCGTCGCGCACGTCGGTGGCCAGCACGCTGGCGCAGTGGTCGGCGAAATGACCGAGCGCGGCATCCAGGTATTGGACTTGCCGGGGATTGGCGCCTTTCTGCGGACCAAAAATCGCCGAAGCGCCGTGCGGGCCGCACAGCGGGTTGTTCACGTCGGCGGCGATTTCAAAACGCACCTGTGCCAGGCGCGAGTCAAGGTTGTCCAGGCCGATACGCGCCAACTGCGCCAATGCCAGGCCGCCGGGGGGCAATTGTTGGCCTGCCGCGTCGAACAGTTGCACACCAAGGGCTTGCATCGCCCCGGCGCCGCCATCATTGGTCGCACTGCCGCCGATGGCCAGGATGATGCGCCGCGCGCCGAGATCCACTGCGGCGCGGATCAATTCCCCCGTGCCGTAAGTGGTGCTGGAGCAGGCGTCGCGCTGGCCCGGCGCGACCAGTTGCAGGCCGCTGGCCTCGGCCATTTCGATGATGGCCGTGTGGCTGTCGGCCAGCCAGCCCCAACGGGCTTCAACCGTGCCGCCCAATGGCCCTCGAACCGTCTGGCTGCGCAACTCGCCGTTGCACGCAGCCAGCACGGCATCGACCGTGCCTTCACCGCCGTCCGCCATCGGACATTGAACCAGCTCGGCAGTCGGCCAGACCTGGGCCAGCCCTTCGGCAATGGCCTGGGCCACGCCTGCAGCACTCAGGCTGTCCTTGAACGAGTCAGGGGCGATGATGATTTTCATGGGCGTTCTCCGGTTTTTATAACGTCCATGCTGCCAGTTGCCACCGGTCATGACGCCTGTCAGATGCACAAGTGCGGCGCAGGTTTGTTGTTCATTGTGACAATGGCTGGGGCAACAGTTGCACGCCCAGATACAGCGCGAGCATGCCGTCCAGGGTCAGCGGGTCAACGCCGCTGAGTTCGGCGATACGCTCCATGCGGTAGCGCAGGCTGTTGCGGTGGATGCCCAGGGCGTCGGCACAGGCCTGGCTCTGCCCGTCGTGTTCGCACCAACTGCGCAGCGTGGCCAGCAACTGGCCATTGTTGTCCCTGGCCAGCACCTGGCGCAGCGGGTTGAGCAGCTCATCCAGCGCGTCTTCGTGGCGATGGCGCCAGAGCATCACCGGCAGGCGGTAGCGGTTGAGGGTAAGAACGCGCGATTGCGGCAGCACATCGCGGCCGTAGGCGAGCAGATCGCCGACGCGGCGGTAACAACGACGCAATGCGGCCAGCCCCTCGGCCTGCCCGCCAATGGCCACGCGCAGGACGTTCCAGCCCAGACCGTCGAGTTTTTCCAGCAGGCGTGGATTATCCACCGGCACGGCGGCGGGCCGGCACCACAGCAGTGAGGATGGCGCCGAACTCACGCACCAGCTGTCCGGGTAGCGTGAGGCCAGCCAGGCACTCAAGTCCTGAGCCGATTGCCCGGCCCCCAGCTCAAACAGGTACGGCATGCGCGCCGCTTGCGGCTTGAGGCCCAGGCGTTGCGCCTCATCCACCAGGCGCGGCGAGTCGCCGTTGTCGGCCAACAGCAACGCCAGCAGGTCATCGCAGCGCTGACGTCGCCATTGTTGCTCGATTTGCTGATGACGATGGCTCACCAGCATTTCGGCGGTCATGCGCACCAGTTCGGCGTAAGTGCGCAACCCTTGCGGCTCGCCGGTGATGCCGAGCACGCCGATCAGGCGCTGATCATGCAGCAGCGGCAGATTGATGCCCGGTTGCACGCCCTTGAGGTGCTTGGCGGTCTGCGTGTCAATCTCCACCACGCGGCCGTTGGCCAGCACCAGCTGCGCGCCTTCGTGACGGGTGTTGATGCGTTCCGGCTCGCCGCTGCCAAGGATCAGGCCCTGACTGTCCATGACATTGACGTTATAGGGCAGGATCGCCATGGTGCGATCGACGATATCCTGTGCCAGGTCATGATCAAGCTCGAACATGGGACTGTTTTCCTTGAAAGCGAGGTTGTTCATCGGCACAGCGCAGCGCATGCTTGACTGTGCGCGGGCACAAAGACAGCAGCCTGCCCGTTGGCCGAGACTCGTTGGGCGATCAACGTTACCTGCGCATCGCAAAAAATCATAATAAAGAGAGACCGCCATGTCCCAGAGCGCCGCTGCAGCACCGGCCACCGATGACGCAAAAAACGCGATCTACAAGCGCGTCACCCTGCGCCTGATCCCCTTCATCTTCATCTGCTATCTGTTCAACTACCTCGACCGGGTCAACGTCGGCTTTGCCAAGCTGCAGATGCTCGACGCGTTGAAGTTCAGTGAAACCGTGTACGGCCTGGGGGCCGGGATCTTCTTTATCGGCTACGTGCTGTGCGGCGTGCCGAGCAACCTGGCGCTGACGCGGTTCGGCCCGCGGCGCTGGATCGCACTGATGATGATCGTGTGGGGCACGCTGTCGACCTGCCTGCTGTTCGTCACCACGCCAACGCATTTCTACACCCTGCGTCTGTTTACCGGCGCCGCCGAAGCGGGCTTCTTTCCGGGCGTGGTGCTGTACCTTTCGCAGTGGTTCCCGACCTTCCGCCGGGGGCGCATCATGGCCTTGTTCATGTCGGCAATCCCGGTGTCCGGCCTGCTTGGCAGCCCCTTTTCCGGCTGGATCCTCAACCATTTCGCCGCCGGCCAGGGCGGCCTTGCGGGCTGGCAGTGGATGTTCCTGTTGCAGGGCGTTCCCACTGTAATACTCGGCGCCCTCGCCTACTTCCTGCTCAGCGACAGCTTTGCCCATGCCAAGTGGCTGACGCCCCACGAGCGTGCGGTGCTGGAGGCCGACCAGGCCACAGACCTGGCGAACAAGCCGAAAACCAGCACCGATTCGCTGGCTGAGGTGTTCAAGAACCCGGTCATCTGGGCGTTCGGCCTGATCTACTTCTGTATCCAGAGCGGTGTTTACGCGATCAACTTCTGGCTGCCGTCGATCATCAAGAACCTGGGATTCAGCGATAACCTGGTGATTGGCTGGCTGAGCGCGATTCCTTATCTGCTGGCGGCGGTGTTCATGCTGCTGGTGGGGCGTTCCGCCGATTTGCGCAAGGAGCGGCGCTGGCACCTGGTGGTGCCGATGCTGATGGGCGCCATCGGCCTGGTGATTGCGGTGAATTTCGCCACCACGCCGGCAATCGCGATCCTCGGCCTGAGCATTGCGACCATGGGCGCCCTCACCGGCCTGCCAATGTTCTGGCCGGTGCCCACCGCCATGCTCAGTGCAGGCGCGGCGGCGGGCGGCCTGGCGCTGATCAACTCCATGGGCCAGATGGCTGGCTTCCTCAGCCCGTATATCGTCGGCTTTGTGAAGGATGCCACCGGGTCCACGGATATGGCGTTGTACCTGCTGGCGGCGGTGATTGTGGCGGGCAGTGTGCTGGCTTTGCGCATGACCCGCAGCCTGAAGGCCTGAGCCGGCCAGGAGCCGTCAAAAAACGCCCCAAAATAGCGCGACGCTGCTTCGCTAAAACCACCATAATCTACGCTTGAAATTGGACTGAACGGTTTGCGCGAGGGCAGCGTGTCTAAAGGTGTTGTGTTATCCGTATCGGCGTCGGTGTTGTTTGCCGTCATGTACTACTTCACGTCGTTGCTGACGCCGTTGAGCGGCCTGGAAATTTTTGGCTGGCGCATGCTGCTGACCATGCCCTGCATGACCGTGTTCATGATCGTCACCGGCGAGTGGCGGCGTGCATGGGCGTTGTTGCGCAGGATCGCGGCCCAGCCACAGTTGATTGTCGGGGCGATGCTGTCCTCGACGTTTCTTGGTGTGCAGTTGTGGCTGTTCATGTGGGCGCCGCTCAACGGACGCAGCCTGGACGTGTCGGTGGGCTATTTCCTGCTGCCGCTGACCATGGTGCTCACCGGGCGCCTGGTGTGGGGCGAGCAGTTGTCTTATCTGCAGAAAATTGCGGTGTTCTTCGCCGGGCTCGGGGTGCTGAACGAGTTGTTCCAGGCCGGAGGCTTCTCCTGGGCGACGCTGGTGGTGATCATCGGCTACCCGCTGTATTTCATCATCCGCAAATACCTCAAGACCGACCACCTGGGCGGGCTATGGCTGGACATGGCGCTGATGCTGCCGGTCGCCTGGTGGTTCGTGCAGAGCGGTGAACAGGGGTTTGCGGTGATGGATACGCACCCGAAACTCTACGCGTTGATCCCCATACTCGGGCTGATCAGTGCCTCGGCGCTGGTGAGCTATATCATTGCCAGTCGACTGCTGGCGTTCAGCCTGTTCGGGCTGCTCAGTTACGTTGAACCCGTATTGTTGCTGGTGGTGGCACTGCTGCTCGGCGAGGGCATCAAGCCGGGCGAATGGCTGACCTACATTCCGATCTGGATCGCGGTGATGGTGCTGGTGTTCGAAGGCTTCAAGCACCTGGTGCGCCAGCGTCGGGCGTGAATGGCAGGCAATAAAAAGCCCGGCCGACGCCGGGCTTTTTATTTATGCGTCAGTCGGTGCTCAACACACCGCGACGCACCTGGTCGCGCTCGATCGACTCGAACAGCGCCTTGAAGTTGCCCTCGCCAAACCCATCGTCGCCCTTGCGCTGGATGAATTCGAAGAACACCGGCCCCATCAGGGTTTCCGAGAAGATCTGCAACAGCAGGCGCTTGTCGCCTTCGATCGACGAACCGTCCAGCAGGATGCCGCGCGCTTGCAACTGGTCGACCGGCTCGCCGTGGTTGGGCAGGCGGCCTTCGAGCATTTCATAGTAGGTGTCCGGCGGCGCAGTCATGAAGCGCATGCCGATCCGCTTCAAGGCGTCCCAGGTCTGGATCAGGTCGTCGGTGAGGAACGCCACGTGCTGGATGCCCTCGCCATTGAACTGCATCAGGAATTCTTCGATCTGCCCCGCGCCCTTGGACGACTCTTCGTTGAGCGGGATACGGATCATGCCGTCCGGCGCACTCATGGCCTTGGACGTCAGGCCGGTGTACTCGCCCTTGATATCGAAGTAGCGCGCCTCACGGAAGTTGAACAGCTTCTCGTAGAAGTTCGCCCAGTAGGCCATGCGGCCGCGGTACACGTTGTGGGTCAGGTGGTCGATGACCTTGAGACCAGCGCCGACAGGATTGCGCTCCACGCCGTCGAGGTAGACGAAGTCGATGTCATAGATCGAACTGCCTTCGCCGAAGCGATCGATCAGGTACAACGGAGCGCCGCCGATACCTTTGATGGCCGGCAGGTTGAGTTCCATCGGACCGGTCTGGATATGAATCGGCTGGGCACCCAGTTCCAGCGCGCGGGTGTAGGCCTTTTGCGAGTCCTTGACGCGAAACGCCATGCCGCACACCGACGGACCGTGTTCGGCCGCGAAATACGAGGCCAGGCTGTCGGGTTCGTTGTTGAGGATCAGGTTGATCTCGCCCTGGCGGAACAGGTGCACGTTCTTGGAGCGGTGGGTGGCTACCTGGGTGAAGCCCATGATCTCGAAGATCGGCTCCAGGATGCCTGGGGTCGGTGATGCGAATTCGATAAATTCAAAGCCCATCAGGCCCATCGGGTTTTCGTAGTGGTCTGCCATGGTCGGCGCCTCATCATGCGGGTGGTTGGCAATTGTTCAGTGGCGAGCAGGGATGAGGGTTGAGGGCGGCGCGCAGGAGAGGCCTCGCACGCTGCGGGCGAGGAAGTCACCGAAGATGAGGGGGGAGCCGAGTAGCTTCATGGTGTCATCAGTCTCTGACGGCAGAGGCTTGCGTGAGCGCAAGTCCATATTCTTGTATGCGTAAATCGATTCTACACAGCGTAACCTTGTTTGTCCGCAGTCTTATCAGATCGCCAATGCCCTGCCCCGTGCAAGCGGTTTGTAACGGCAGTCGATACAATGTTGGCCTGCTGCGCGGCAAGCATATTTCAGCCCAGGCATCTATCATCGCTATATTGCCGCCGGCCTCCTGGCGCCCCCACTCGCCTGACAGGCCGCTTATGCCCTTATCCGTCAAAGGCCCGCGCAAGCCCCTCGCCCGCCATTCCATCAGCGTTTTCTGTGCGCTGGTGCCCATTGTGCTGGGTGTGTTCATCCTGCACTGGCAAGCCGAGCGCACCCTGAAGCACAACACGGTGCAAGCCGCCCAGGAAGCGGTGCGCCAATTCGAACTGATGCTCGACCAAACCGCACTCGCCACCCAGGCGCTACTGCCGTTGGCTGGCAAACCCTGCGACCAGGCGGTGCAATTGGCGCTGCGCGAGCAGGTCACGCGGAGGCCGTTTGTGCGCGCAACGACCTTGTCCTGGCAGGAAAACATCTACTGCACGTCACTGTTCGGCAGCGATCACGTGTCACGCATCAACCCGGCCGACTACGTGGATGGGCGACTGTGGCTGATGAAAGGCAACCCGGTGACGCCGGACACAGCATTGCTGGTGTACCGGCTGGTCGATGGTGACCGGGCCGCCTTCGCCTCAATCGATGGCTACCACCTGACCAATACCCTGCGCCTGCTCAGCCGCCATGCACAAATGGTGCTGCGCGTGGGCCACAATTGGCTGGGGGACGACGGCAAAGCCCACGCCACTGCGGTTCCGACGTTTGCCGTGGCCCATCACCATCTTGCTTCCGAACGCTATCGATTGAGCGTCGACGCCGGCCTGCCCGCAGGTGAAGTCTGGCGCTACATGCAGGCGCGCTACCCGGCCATGTTCAGCCTGGTGCTGTTTTTTGGCCTGTTGGCGGGCCTGCTCGCACACGGCCTGCAAAAACGCGTGTCGCGGCCCACCCATGAGCTGCGGCGCGCCTTGGGCGCCAATGAGTTTCTCGCGTATTTCCAGCCAGTGGTGCGCGGCGATACCCGCGAATGGGCAGGCTGCGAAGTGCTGATGCGCTGGCAGCACCCCAAGGAAGGCCTGGTACGGCCCGACCTGTTTATTCCATTGGCCGAGGATTGCGGCCTGATCGTACCGATGACCCGCGCCCTGCTGCGCCAGACCGCCGAACAACTGGCACCGCACGCCGCGCTTCTCACTCCCGGCTTTCACATCGCGGTGAACATCACGGCCCGGCATTGCCGCAATCTGGAGCTGGTGGAGGATTGCCGGGCATTTCTTGCCGCCTTCCCACCCGGTCACGTGACGCTGGTGCTGGAGCTCACCGAGCGCGAGTTGATCGAGCCTACCGATGTGACCCGTCGATTATTCAATGCGCTGCATGAACTGGGGGTGATGATCGCCATAGACGACTTCGGCACCGGGCATTCCAGCCTGGGCTACTTGCGCAACTTCCACGTTGACTACTTGAAGATCGATCAGAGTTTTGTCGCCATGATCGGCGTCGACGCGCTCTCCCGCCACATTCTCGACAGCATCATCGAACTGTCTGCAAAGCTCGACCTGGCTATCGTTGCCGAAGGCGTGGAAACTGCCGAACAGTGCGAATACCTCGCCGCCCACGGTGTGGATTTCCTGCAGGGTTATCTGTTCGGACGGCCTTTGCCCGGCGCTGAATTCATTAAATCCCTGGTTCGCCATTGAATAGTCAGTGACGGGCGATGTGAAATAATGCAGTTAAGACAAAAGACTTGATTTACTCAAGACAGATTAACTACTACAATTTTTCGTGCCTGTGCAGCACCCGCAGACGCCATCTTACTTGAGTCGCCTTAACGCTTTTGGCTTATTGTTTTGTCTGCAGTTGATGTCAGCCACATACACTATTGGAGTAAAGATCTTGTCCAGACTCGCCGAATTTCGCGCAGCAGAAAAAGCCCTTCAAGAACAGCTCGCCCAGCTGGAATCCCTGAAGAACGACGCCGGCCTGAAGAAAGAAATCGAATTCGAAGAAAAACTCCAGGCGCTCATGAAGCACTACGGCAAAGGCCTGCGCGACATCATCTCCATCCTCGATCCAAACCCGGGCAAGGTTGGCACGGCAGGCGCCGCCGCCCCCAAACAGCGCCGTGCACGGGTGGTCAAGGTGTACCAAAACCCGCACACCGGCGAGCTGATCGAAACCAAGGGCGGCAACCATCGCGGCCTTAAAGCCTGGAAAGAACAGTATGGCGCTGCCACTGTTGACTCTTGGTTGCGCGGCTGATCGCAGCGCACTAACAAAGAGCCCCGCTTAAGCGGGGCTTTTTTATTCAAGGGTTCGAAAGCGAACTTAAATATTATTTCATTTTGTTCAAAATCGATAAGTACCCCACACTTAAAGTTTCAGCGTGCTGCGCACTGAGTTGACTTCATCCTTGCTCGCTTCATAAGCCTGGGCCTGACCCGCAAATGAAAATACATAGGCCTTATCGGCATCGACAGCGCCGACCAATGTTTGTGACAGCACATGCCTGCCGTTCTCGGTAATCACGCAGGTAGATTCCAGTGCATCGAGACGGCTCAATGTGCTGGCGTGAATTTTGGTACACACACTTTGATAACCACCCTGGGCGAAATCCTTCTGGATGGATTTACGCATTTCCAGCAACACGCCTTGCAGATTGACCTTATGCCCCGCCTCAATCGGCGTAGCGGTCAGCTCCATGACCATCAGGGTCGCACCCTTTTCGTCGTTCTTGATTGCCCGTTGGCGCGACACGCTTGAGGCGGCCGAGGGCGCCTGGGCGTCAGGCGCCACGTCCTCTACCTGCCAGCCACTGGGCCAGTGAACTTCCGGGTCGGCCGCCCCTACCAACGGACTGGCCAACAATAAACACAGGACACTCAACAGCGGTTTAGGTAATTGGATCATTGCAAAGACGCCCAAGGTTCAGGCGTCAAAGTCTGAGCCCCCACCCCCGCGACTCGCAAGGCCTGCGTGACCTTTTCTTTTGGCGCTGCCGGCGGGCCTTGCGTATCATGACCGCGCAGCACGGACGCTTGCCGCAAGCCAAGGGACCGCTTTGCCCCATTTTTTCTGGAGGGCCCATGAGCCTGCACGAACTGAACACCTTGCCGGGCGTCACCGCCCAACCTGACACCGCCACCTCGAACTTCGTGTTCAACCACACCATGCTGCGGGTCAAGGACATCACTCGGTCGCTGGACTTCTATACGCGCGTGCTGGGGTTTTCCCTGGTGGAAAAACGCGATTTCGCGGAAGCCGAATTCAGCCTGTACTTCCTTGCCCTCGTCGATAAAACGCAGATTCCAGCGGACGCCGCCGCGCGTACCCAGTGGATGAAGTCGATTCCGGGCATCCTGGAATTGACCCATAACCACGGCACCGAAAACGACGCAGATTTCGCCTACCACGACGGCAACACTGACCCACGCGGTTTCGGTCATATCTGCATCTCGGTGCCGGATATCGTGGCCGCCTGCGAGCGTTTCGAAGCCCTGGGCTGCGATTTCCAGAAGCGCCTGACGGATGGCCGCATGAAAAGCATCGCCTTTATCAAGGACCCGGACGGGTACTGGGTCGAGATCATTCAGCCCGCGCCGCTGTAACGAAAAAACCCCATGATCGCTCATGGGGTTTGTCATTTTCAGGCTTGGTATCAAGCCGGAGCGGAGCTGCGGATCAAGTGATCGAAAGCACTCAGGGAGGCCTTGGCGCCCTCGCCTACCGCAATCACGATCTGCTTGTAAGGTACGGTCGTCACGTCACCGGCGGCAAACACGCCTGGCAGTGACGTTTCGCCACGGGCATCGACGATGATCTCGCCGCGTGGTGTCAGCTCCACGGTGCCTTTGAGCCAGTCGGTATTAGGCAGCAAGCCGATCTGCACAAAGATGCCTTCCAGGTCGAGGGTGTTGAACTCGCCGCTGTCGCGATCCTTGTACACGAGGCCGGTGACTTTCTGGCCGTCGCCTTTGACTTCACTGGTCAGCGCACTGGTGATCACGTCCACGTTCGGCAGGCTGTGCAACTTGCGTTGCAACACAGCGTCGGCGCGCAGTTTGCTGTCGAACTCGAGCAAAGTGACGTGGCTGACAATACCGGCCAGGTCGATGGCTGCTTCCACGCCAGAGTTACCGCCGCCGATCACCGCCACACGCTTGCCCTTGAACAGCGGGCCATCGCAGTGCGGGCAGAAGCACACGCCCTTGGCCTTGTATTGCTGCTCGCCCGGCACACCCATTTCACGCCAGCGGGCGCCAGTGGCCAGAATCACCGTTTTGGACTTGAGGGTGGCACCACTTTCGAAGCGAATTTCGTGCAGGTCACCGGCATTTTTTGCCGGGATCAGGCTGCTGGCGCGCTGCAGGTTCATGATGTCCACGTCGTACTGACGCACATGGGCTTCCAGGGCGCTGACCAGTTTCGGCCCTTCGGTTTCCTGCACCGAGATGAAGTTCTCGATGGACATGGTGTCCAGAACCTGGCCGCCAAAGCGCTCGGCTGCCACACCGGTACGAATGCCTTTGCGCGCAGCGTAGATGGCGGCCGAAGAGCCCGCGGGGCCACCGCCAACGACCAGTACATCAAAGGCGTCCTTGGCACTGATTTTTTCGGCGGCTTTTTCGATGCCGCTGGTGTCGAGCTTGGCGAGGATCTCTTCCAGCCCCATGCGGCCCTGACCGAAGTTCACGCCGTTCAAGTAGACGCTGGGCACCGCCATGACCTGGCGCTCATCGACTTCCGCCTGGAACAGCGCGCCGTCGATGGCGACGTGGCGGATGTTCGGGTTGAGCACGGCCATCAGGTTCAGCGCCTGGACGACATCCGGGCAGTTCTGGCAAGACAGCGAGAAGTAAGTCTCGAAGCTGAACTCGCCTTTAAGGGCGCGAATCTGTTCAATCACTTCGACACTGGCTTTCGAGGGGTGGCCGCCGACTTGCAGCAGGGCCAGCACCAGCGAAGTAAATTCATGGCCCATGGGGATGCCGGCAAAACGCAGGCTGATATCGGCACCCGGGCGGTTGATGGAGAACGACGGCTTGCGCGCGTCATTGCCATCGGTGTTCAGAGTGATCAGCGTGGTGAGGCTGGTCACGTCCTGCAAAAGGGCAAGCATTTCCTGGGATTTCGCGCCGTCATCGAGGGAGGCGACGATCTCAATCGGCTGGGTGACCCGTTCCAGGTATGACTTCAACTGAGCTTTAAGAGTGGCGTCCAACATACGGGCGATTTCCTTTGATTTCGGGTATAAAAAAACGCCCGAGCGAATCTCGCCCGGGCGTTTTTGAGGGCGGTTGCAGCTTACTGAGTAGGTGCGGATACCCGCCCTGGGTGCTTCACAGACTTAGATCTTGCCAACCAGGTCCAGGGACGGAGCCAGAGTGGCCTCGCCTTCTTTCCACTTGGCTGGGCACACTTCGCCCGGGTGGGCAGCGACGTACTGGGCAGCCTTGATTTTGCGCAGCAGCTCGGAAGCGTCACGGCCAACACCACCGTCGTTCAGTTCGACGATCTTGATCTGGCCTTCCGGGTTGATCACGAACGTACCGCGGTCCGCCAGGCCTGCTTCCTCGATCAGCACGTCGAAGTTGCGGGAGATGGTCAGGGTCGGGTCGCCGATCATGGTGTACTGGATTTTGCCGATGGCTGGCGAGGTGTTGTGCCAGGCAGCGTGCGCGAAGTGGGTGTCGGTGGACACGCTGTAGATCTCGACGCCCAGTTTCTGGAATTCGGCGTAGTTGTCAGCCAGGTCTTCCAGTTCGGTTGGGCAAACGAAGGTGAAGTCGGCTGGGTAGAAGAACACAACGGACCACTTGCCTTTCAGGTCAGCGTCGGTCACATCTACGAAGCTGCCGTTTTTGAATGCGGTGGCTTTGAACGGTTTTACTTGGCTGTTGATGATAGGCATCGTTGACTCTCCGTCAGGGGTTATGAAGTTGATGGGGTGAATCCTAACCACTCTTTGCGTCGATGGCTCATTGGCAAACCTGATGCTGGTGATTGGTTTTCCCTATCAGGTAGCTGTATTAATAGAAGAAATCTCACAGCAGCGGTTGGCTGGCCAGGGTCATGCCGGTAAAGGGGGTTGCCTCAACATAGCGCATGGCCGATTTCATGTCGCGCCAGCCGACGTAACTCATCAACGACTTCAAGTCCCAGCCGCTGCGGTGAGCCCAGGTCGCAAAGCCCCGGCGCAATGAGTGGCTGGTGTATTGCTCGGCGGCAATCCCCGCACGCTCCAGCGCCTGGCGCAGCAATGGAATCACGCTGTTGGGATGCAAGCCCGCCTCGCCCAGGTTGCCCCAACGGTCAATGCCGCGAAACACCGGGCCGCGCACCAGCGCCGAAGCGCTGAGCCATTCGCTGTAGGCCTGTACCGGGCACAGCCTCAAGAGTGCAGGCGTTTGGTAAGTCTTGCCGAGATTGTGCCGATCGCTTTTGCTGCGCGGCAGGTACAGGCTGATACCGGCGCCGGGCGTGGCCTGCACATGTTCGATCTGCAGGCGACACAGCTCATCACTGCGAAACCCGCGCCAGAACCCCAGCAGGATCAACGCAGTGTCGCGCCGGGCGCGCAGCAGTCGCGGCTGATCCTGTTGATCGCTCGCCTCCTGGGCCTCTGCCTGCAGAGAAGCCACCACCTGCTCCAAATGAATGAGTTGCAACGGCTCGGCCTGCTTCTCCTGAACCGGGTGCACGGCCCGAATGCCCTTGAGCACCTTGCGCACCACCGGCGTCCTGGTCGGATCGGGAAAACCCTGGCTGGTGTGCCACTGCGCCAACGCCGACAGGCGCAGCTTCAGCGTATTGACCGCCAGCACGCCTGCATGCGCCACCAGATAGCGCGCCACACTGTCGCTCGTCGCCGGCAGGAATCCGCCCCAATTCACTTCGAAATGCTCGATGGCCGCGCGATAGCTGCGGCGCGTGTTGTCGCGGGTGGCGGCGTTGAGATACCGCTCCAGATCGCTCATGGCAGGCCTATTCGTACTGATGGCAGGGGTTTTCGCGCTCACAACGCACATGACACGGGATAATACGCCAATATCCCATCTGTTAAATCATGATTTTAAAGACCTTTTTATTTATGATACGGTATGTAAATACATACTCTGTACCACAGTACGAAATCGACGGAGACCCCATGGCTCGTGGCGGCATTAATAAGGCAGTAGTGCAGACGGCGCGCACGGCGATCATCGCCCGCGGCGAAAACCCCAGCATCGACGCGGTACGCATCGAGATGGGCAATACCGGTTCGAAAACCACTATTCATCGGTATTTGAAGGAGCTGGACGAGAGCGAAACCCGGGCGACTATCACCCAGGCGCCCATCGACGACGAGCTGAGCGAGCTGGTGTCACGGCTGGCCCAGCGCCTCAAGGAGAAAGCCCAGGAGCCAATTGACCTGGCCCAGGCGCGGTTCGAACAGGACAAAGCCGCCCTGCTCGGCCAACTCGAAGAACTCGAGCTTGCCCACGGCCGGCTCAAGCAGCAGTTCGATATCCAGGCCGCAGCGCTTGCCGAAGAAAGTGCTGCACTGCAGACCGCCAACACCAGCCTGCAAACCGAGCAGACACGCAACGCCGGGCTCAGCCAGGCGTGCAGCGATTACGAATTGAGGATTAACGATAAAGACGAACAGATCCGCTCGCTGGAAGAAAAACACCTGCACGCCCGCGATGCACTGGAGCACTACCGCAACGCCATCAAGGAACAGCGCGAGCAGGAGCAGCGTCGTCACGAGGGCCAGGTGCAGCAGGTCCAGGCCGAGCTGCGCCAGGCGCAGCAAAGCGCGATGGTGCGTCAGGACGAGATCACCCAGTTGCACCGTGACAACGAGCGCCTGCTGATCGAGCACCGCGTCACGGCCAGGGAACTGAATGCACTGCAGGAACAGACCCGCGAAGACCAGGCCCGGCAACTCGCGCTGAGCGAACAGGTAAACCGGATTGAAAGCGAACGCGCCCTGCTGCAGGAGCGTCTGCGCGTGGCCATGTTGGACAGCCAGTCACGCCAGGACGCGTTGGCCGAGCATCAACAAAAGAACAAGACGCTGGAGCTGGACCTGATCAAGGCCCAGGCCAGCATCGAGGCGCTACGCCTGGCGGCCGTCGTTGCGACGACGCCAGAGGCAACGCCTGACGCCTGATCAGTCGGCTACAGGCGTGCGCATGGTGACGAACTCTTCAGCGGCCGTGGGGTGCACGCCGATGGTTTCGTCGAAATGCTGCTTGGTCGCGCCCGCCTTGAGCGCGATCGCCAGGCCCTGCACGATTTCGCCGGCATCGGGGCCGACTATGTGGCAACCCAGCACCTTGTCGGTGTCGGCGTCGACCACCAGTTTCATCAGGGTCTTTTCCTGACAATCGGTAAGCGTGAGCTTCATTGGCCGGAAGCGGCTTTCAAACACCTTCACCCTGTGGCCCTGCTCTTTCGCATCTTCTTCAGTCAGGCCAACGGTGCCGATGTTCGGCAAACTAAAGACTGCCGTCGGAATCATCGCGTAATCCACCGGGCGATATTGCTCGGGCTTGAACAGACGACGTGCCACCGCCATGCCTTCAGCCAGGGCCACCGGGGTCAGCTGCACACGACCGATCACATCGCCAATCGCCAGGATCGACGCTTCAGCGGTCTGGTACAGGTCATCCACTTCGACGAAGCCGCGCTTGTCCAGTTTGACGTCGGTATTTTCCAGGCCAAGGTTATCCAGCATCGGCCGGCGGCCCGTGGCGTAGAACACGCAATCGGCTTCCAGCACGCGACCATCCTTGAGCGTGGCCTTGAGGCTGCCATCGGCCTGCTTGTCGATACGCGCGATATCGGCATTGAACTGCAGGTCCAGGCCGCGCTTGGTCAGCTCTTCTTTCAGGTGGGTTCGCACCGAACCGTCGAAGCCGCGCAGAAACAGATCGCCGCGATACAGCAGCGATGTATTGGCGCCAAGGCCGTGGAAGATCCCGGCAAACTCGACCGCGATGTAGCCACCGCCCACCACCAATACGCGCTTGGGCAGCTCTTTGAGGAAGAAGGCTTCGTTGGAGCCAATTGCGTGTTCGCGCCCCGGAATCTCCGGAATCTGCGGCCAGCCACCGGTAGCGATCAGGATGTGTTTGGCGGTGAACCGCTCGCCATTGATTTCCACCTGATGGGGGTCAACCAGTCGCGCATGCCCTTCGTGCAGGGTCACGCCACTGTCGACCAGTAGCTTGCGGTAGATGCCATTGAGGCGGTTGATCTCGCGATCCTTGTTGGCGATCAACGTCGCCCAATCGAAGTTCGCTTCACCCAGGGACCAGCCAAAACCACTGGCCTGCTCGAAATCTTCGGCAAAATGTGCGCCGTACACCAACAGCTTTTTCGGCACGCAACCGACGTTGACGCAGGTACCGCCCAGGTAGCGGCTTTCGGCCACGGCCACTTTGGCACCAAAGCCTGCGGCAAAACGGGCCGCACGAACACCGCCGGAACCGGCGCCAATTACATACAGGTCAAAATCGTAGGCCATTTCATTCTCCTCGGCAGCACATCAGCATACCGACTTAGATGGGGCTGAAAAACGAAAAAGCCACCCGGGGGTGGCTTTCTCTTTAAACACAACGACGCAGGCGTGAATCAGTAAGCCTTGCCCGTCTTGTAGAAGTGCTCGTAGCAGAAGTTGGTGGCTTCGATGTAGCCTTCGGCGCCGCCGCAGTCAAAACGCTGGCCCTTGAATTTGTAGGCAATCACGCAACCGTCTTTGGCTTGCTTGAGCAGGGCGTCGGTGATCTGGATTTCACCGCCCTTGCCTGGCTCGGTTTCTTCGATCAACTTGAAGATGTCCGGGGTCAGGATGTAACGACCGATGATCGCCAGGTTCGATGGCGCGTCTTCCGGCGCTGGCTTCTCGACCATGTCGCGGACGCGGATCAGGCCATCACCAATGTCGTCGCCGGCGATAACGCCGTACTTGTTGGTCTCGGCCGGGTTGACCTCCATCACAGCCACGATGGTGCAACGGTATTTCTGGTAAAGCTTGACCATCTGGGTCAGCACGCCGTCGCCTTCCAGGTTGACGCACAGGTCATCAGCCAGGACCACGGCGAACGGTTCGTCACCGATCAGTGGGCGGCCGGTGAGGATGGCATGGCCAAGGCCTTTCATCTGGGTTTGACGGGTGTAGGAGAACGAGCACTCGTCGAGCAGCTTGCGAATACCGACCAGGTATTTTTCCTTGTCGGTGCCCTTGATCTGGTTTTCCAGCTCGTAGCTGATGTCGAAGTGATCTTCCAGCGCGCGCTTGCCGCGACCGGTGACGATGGAAATTTCATTCAGACCGGCATCCAGTGCCTCTTCGACGCCGTACTGGATCAGTGGCTTGTTTACCACCGGCAGCATCTCTTTGGGCATGGCCTTGGTCGCTGGCAAGAAGCGAGTGCCGTAACCGGCTGCTGGGAACAAGCATTTCTTGATCATATGAGTCCTTACAAAGGGCTGTGCGTACGGAATTCGGCGCAGTCTAATGACGCCGCAGTCACCTTACAATGGGTCCTGCTGGCGTTGCGATAGCAACATAGAGAAAAAATTTCTGCGTAAGTTCCGCATATCTTGTGACAAGTGCCCTCACCCACGCTATAGATATGCAATAACTTGGGCCGCAATACAACGTTTGGCGCTATCATTGCGGCCTTGAATCACATCATGAGACGGTTAATAGATGTCAGAACCCAAAGGCGTAAATGGCTACCTGATCACCCAGCGAGCGGACGGCTGGCACCTGATCAACTTCCACGGTGACAGCGTCGCAGGCGTATTCGCCAGCGAGAGCATGGCCATTGCCGTTGCCGAAGTGTTCGTGGATGAGGCAGGCCATGCGTCCAGCAAGCGGCCCAAGGGCAAATAAGCCTTAAAGCCCTGCACAAAAAGCCCCGATAATCGGGGCTTTTTTGTGTTTGTCTGTACCAAGATGGCAGATCGCTATAATCTTGCGCAAACGCCCCACGACAGTGTCAGCGCCCCCTCTATAACACCTTCGACGACGACCCCACCATGAACAAGATCCTGACACTGATTGCAGTACTGGCGCTGGCCGGTTGCACCACCACCTCTGACGTGGTCCTCAAAAATGGCGAACAAGGCCTGACCATCGATTGCTCAGGCGAAGTCAACTCCTGGGCCAGCTGTTACGAGAAGGCCGATGCCTCCTGCGCCGGCACCGGTTACCGCATCATCGGCACCGAAGGCACGCCTGCACTGAGCGAAGAAGACAAGACGCTCGGCAAGGATGTTGGCAATTTCAAGGGCCGCAGTGTAGTGGTCGTGTGCAAATAGGCGCTGCGCCCCTGCTGTACCCCTATAGTTGAATCTCGGCAAAGCGGATGCCCAGCCCTCGCAGCGTCTCGGTCAAATCATCCAGGCGCGCGAAGGACTCCACTTCATCCTGATCATCCACCAGGAAAAAACTGCGACCGCCGCTTTTTTTGAAGAAGACGATCCATTCACCCAGATCGGCAGGGTTCTGGATAATGTGAGTGGCAGAAATCAGGCCCTCGGCCTGACAGCTTGTGACGTGTTCACGTTTCATGACGGCGTTCCAAAAACACACAAATGCCGCTTGGCCTCAAGGGTCGAGCGGCATTTTTATCGGATTCAAAAGGTTGGACCTGTTACAGCACTCAGCCGGAGATGCAATCTTCCCCGGCTTTCTTCACGTCACCCGGGCGGATCGGCACATTGGACATGCTCTCGTACAGCTTGATGCTGCTGCCGCTGGAACGGTCTTCAATCTCGAAAATCGCCGAAGGGTCAGACGAGAATTTCTGTGGCACGATCACCTGTACCCCGTTCTTGTGCGGCTCTATCTGCGATGGCCGACGCGTGCTGGACAACTTCTGCACAATGCACGCCGCATAATCCTGCGGTTTCTTTCCGGAAATCACCGCCAGCGTGGGCGGGGTCTGCTTGATGTCTGCAACCGAAGCACACCCGCCGATCGCCAACGCCAGAACCAACACACTCCACTTCATACAAAAACCTCCGATAAAGATCCTACGACAGCGGGCATGGGAATTTTCTCCCGCAAAAGTAGGACTTTTCTCTGATAGCGGGTAGATAAACTGTTTTAAATTGTCGAAGTCGTCGACGACGGCCCGATAATAAACGCGCTGGGGCTGATAAACTCCATCTTAACCTACGTATCGTTCTGATTTTTCAGAAAAAGCCCTTCTGGAGACACCTCATGAAATTCATCCACCAGCGTGAGCACCTCAATGAGGGAGACATTGTCGTCATCGAATGCTCGCAAACTTGTAATATCCGTCTGATGAGCGATGCGAACTTTCGCAGCTTCAAGAACGGCGGCCGCCACACTTACCACGGTGGCGCCTTCGATCAGTTCCCAGCCAAAATCACCGCGCCGAGCACCGGTTTCTGGAACATCACCCTGGACGTGGTCACCCGTCGCGCCATCAGCGTTACCCGCAAACCGGCGCTGTCCCACAAGATTCGCATCGTCCGCCGTACCAGCAGCAAGCTGAGCTGACCCGCGCACTGACAGGAATAAAGCTGTGACCACTACCACCAAATACGTCATCAAGTACAAGCTCAACGGCCAACGCCGCTTTGAGTTCGCCCAGCTTGAGTCCAAAAGCATTGAAGAAGCCAGGCAAGCGCTGGCGAAAATTCACCATGCCGACGACGAAATCAGCGAAATCACCGTGAGCAAGGCGCTGTAAGCCCATGGCCGGCCCCACTGCCGATCTGTTTGCCGACGAGGCCTTGCAGCAACCGGCAAGCCGCGAGCAGATCGGCGAACAATCCTGGGTGCTCAGAGGCTTTGCCTTGCCATGGATTGATCGCCTGCTGCCCGAGCTGAGACGCGTACTGGCCCGCTCGCCCTTTCGCAGAATGGTCACACCCGGCGGCTTTACCATGTCGGCGGCGCTGAGCAGCTGTGGCGCATTGGGCTGGACCACCGACAGCAGCGGTTACCGCTACAGCCCGATTGATCCCCACAACCAACGGCCCTGGCCTGCCCTGCCCGATGCCTTGCGCCAACTGGCCGAGCAGGCGGCGGCGAGCGCAGGCTTCAGCGACTTCGCACCGGATGCCTGCCTGATCAACCGTTACGTGCCCGGCGCCAAAATGTCCTTGCACCAGGACAAGAACGAACGCCACTACCGTGCGCCGGTGGTGTCGGTGTCCCTCGGGCTCCCGGCGATCTTTCTGTTCGGCGGCCACGCGCGCAGTGACAAGCCGCAAAAAGTTTCCTTGTTCCATGGCGATGTGGTGGTCTGGGGCGGTGTCGATCGCTTGCGCTTTCATGGGGTGATGCCGATCAAGGACGGCGAGCACCCGGTCATGGGTGCGCAACGCATCAACCTCACCTTTCGTACTGCCGGCTGATTTGACCGCAAGCTTCAGAGTGCCACGGGCCATCCGTGCAGCTAATCTGCCGGTGAACCGTCAAGAGTCCAGGCCATGAACATTGAACAAGACCCACGCTGGGCCGCTGTCCTCGCCCGAGACCCCAAGGCCGACAACCTGTTTGTCTACGGCGTCAGAACCACCGGCGTCTATTGCCGGCCCAGCAGCAGCGCACGCCGGCCGCGCCCGGAGAACGTCGAGTTTTTTGACACCCCTCAACAAGCCGAGGCGGCCGGTTATCGGCCGAATAAACGCACCGAAGGCGCCACCCAGCATGCCCGACTGGTAGCCGACGCGTGTCGCCAGATCGAACAGGCCGACACCGAACCCAGCCTTGAAACCCTGGCCCTGCAGGCCGGGTTGAGCCCCTTCCATTTTCACCGGGTGTTCAAATCGGTCACCGGCCTCACGCCCAAGGGCTATGCGCGCGCCGAACGCTCACGCAGAGTGCGCGCCAGCCTCACGCAGCAAGGCAGCGTCACGGACGCGCTGTACGATGCAGGCTTCAACTCCAACAGCCGCTTTTATGAGTCGGCCGGGCAAATGCTGGGCATGAAACCCAGTGACTACAAGGCCGGCGGCACCAACAGCGAAATCCGTTTTGCCGTGGGTGAATGCTCGCTGGGCGCGATTCTGGTAGCGCAAAGCCTGCGAGGCGTGTGCGCGATTCTGCTGGGCGACGATCCGAATGCGCTGGTGCAAGACCTTCAGGACAAGTTCCCCAAGGCCGAACTGGTCGGCGCGGATCACGACTTCGAACAGCTGATCGCTCAGGTCGTGGGCTTTATCGAAGCGCCTGGCCTGGGCCTGAACCTGCCGCTGGACCTGCGCGGCACGGCGTTTCAGGAACGGGTGTGGCAGGCCTTGCGCGATATTCCGCCGGGCAGCACCGCCAGTTATGCGCAGATCGCCCAACGCATCGGCGCGCCCACGTCATTCCGTGCGGTGGCGCAAGCCTGCGGGGCCAACAGCCTGGCGGTGGCGATTCCCTGTCACCGCGTGGTGCGCAGCAACGGCGATTTGAGTGGTTATCGCTGGGGCGTGGAGCGCAAGCGGCAGCTATTGGAACGAGAACGCGAGGGTTGAACGGACTGGCCGGATGAGCATGGCCCTGTTAAAACAGCGAACCGTCTTACTTACGCTGGAGACCCATCCCATGAGCACCTGGCCAGACACCCGCATTCTCGACCTGCTGGGCATCGAAGTGCCCATTATCCAGGCGCCCATGGCCGGCGCCACCACCACCGCCATGGTCATCGCCGCCAACGAAGCCGGTGCGCTGGGCTCAATGCCTGCGGCGGCGCTGAGCATCGAGCAACTTCGTGAAGCGCTGACCACGATTCGTCAGGCAGGCAACCGGCCAATCAACGTCAATTTTTTCTGCCATCAACCGCCCGCGCCAGACGAAGCGCGGGATAACCACTGGAAAGCGTTGCTCGAACCCTACTACCGCGAACTCGGTGCCGACTTTGATGCGCCAACGCCCGTGTCCAACCGCGCACCGTTTAACGACGAAGCGTGTCGGGTGGTCGAAGCGTTTCGGCCCGAGGTGGTGAGCTTTCACTTTGGCTTGCCGGAAAAATCTCTGCTCGATCGGGTGAAAGATACCGGTGCCAAGGTGCTGTCGTCGGCCACCACCGTTGAGGAAGCCCTCTGGCTGGAGCAACATGGCTGCGACGCCATCATCGCCATGGGCATTGAGGCCGGCGGGCACCGTGGGATGTTTCTGAGTGACGACCTCGATAGCCAGATCGGCCTGTTTGCCTTGTTGCCGCAAGTTGTCGACGCCGTCAGCGTGCCGGTGATCGCCGCCGGTGGCATCGCTGACGCGCGCGGCATTGTCGCGGCCTTTGCCCTGGGCGCGTCAGCGGTGCAGATCGGCACGGCGTATCTGTTTACGCCGCAGGCCACCGTGACGGACTCCCACCACCATGCGCTGCGCCATGCCCAGGCCAGCGAGACTGCCCTCACCAACCTGTTCACGGGCCGCCCGGCGCGAGGCATCGTCAACCGGGTCATGCGTGAACTCGGCGCGATGAACCCCGCAGCACCTGCGTTTCCCAAGGCCGGCGGTGCCTTGATGCCGCTCAAGGCCAGGGACGAAGCGGGCTTCAGCAACTTGTGGGCCGGTCAGGCAGTGCGCCTGGGCAAAGACATTTCAACCTGCGCGCTGACCCGCGAACTGGCCGAACAAGCCCTGGCAAAACTGCAGTAGGTACTTCGCGCTGTACCGACAATGGCCAGGCGCTATATATTTGCCTACACAGCGATTGCGCCATGACGCGCCGCCCACCCTCTAAGGAGCTGCAGCATGAAGATTCACGCCCCTCGCCTGGCCGTCCTGGTCGCGGCCCTCGCCTTCGGGTCAGCCCAGGCCGATGAAGTCCAGGTGGCCGTGGCCGCCAACTTCACCGCGCCGATCCAGGCGATTGCCGCCGACTTCGAAAAAGACACCGGCCACAAGCTAGTTGCGTCCTACGGGGCAACGGGGCAGTTCTACACCCAGATCAAGAACGGCGCGCCGTTCGACGTGTTCCTGAGCGCCGACGACACCACCGCACAAAAACTCGAAAACGAAGGCGACACGGTCAAGGGCTCGCGCTTCACCTACGCCGTGGGCACCCTCGCGCTGTGGTCGGCCAAGGACGGTTATGTGGACGCCAAGGGCGAGGTACTCAAGGAAAATCAGTTCAGACACCTGTCCATCGCCAATCCGAAAGCTGCGCCTTACGGCCTGGCCGCCACCCAGGTGCTGGCCAAACAGGGCCTGACCGAGCAGGTCAAGGACAAGCTGGTTGAGGGCCAGAACATCACCCAGGCCTACCAGTTCGTGTCCACCGGCAACGCCGAACTGGGGTTTGTCGCCTTGTCGCAGATCTATAAGGACGGCAAGGTCACGCACGGTTCGGCTTGGATTGTTCCTGCTTCACTGCATGACCCGATCAAACAGGACGCCGTGATCCTCACCAGGGGCAAAGACAACGCCGCAGCCAAGGCCCTCGTTGACTACCTCAAGGGACCCAAAGCCGCAGCCGTCATCAAGTCCTACGGTTACGAGCTGTAAATGCCGCTGTCGAGCGCCGATTTTTCCGCGATCTGGTTGACCGTCAAACTGGCGTCACTCACCACCGTGATCCTGCTGTTGATCGGCACCCCGATTGCGCTGTGGCTGTCGCGCACCCGCTCGTGGTGGCGCGGGCCCATCGGTGCGGTTGTCGCCCTGCCGTTGGTGCTGCCGCCCACGGTAATCGGCTTTTACCTGCTGTTGACCATGGGGCCCCACGGCTACGTCGGCCAGTTCACCCAATGGCTGGGCCTGGGCACCCTCACCTTCAGTTTCGCCGGGCTGGTGATCGGCTCGGTCATCTATTCCATGCCCTTCGTGGTGCAGCCGTTGCAAAACGCGTTTTCTGCCATTGGCACGCGCCCACTGGAGGTCGCTGCCACCTTGCGCGCCAATCCCTGGGACACGTTTTTCACGGTGATCCTGCCCCTCGCACGCCCTGGATTCATCACCGCCTCTATCCTCGGTTTTGCCCATACCGTCGGGGAGTTCGGCGTGGTGCTGATGATCGGCGGCAATATCCCGGACAAGACCCGGGTGGTGTCGGTGCAGATCTACGATCATGTCGAAGCCATGGAATATGCCCAGGCTCATTGGCTGGCGGGCGCCATGGTGGTGTTTGCATTCGTCGTGCTGCTGGCGCTTTATTCCAGCCGTAAAACCCGCATGGGCTGGAGCTGATGTCGATGATCGAAGTACGTCTGCACAGGAAGTACCCAGGTTTTGCGCTGGATGTGGATTTGCACCTGCCCGGGCGCGGTGTGACGGCGCTGTACGGGCACTCCGGCTCCGGCAAGACCACTTGCCTGCGCTGCATCGCCGGGCTGGAGCGCGCCGAACACGGGTTTATCCAAGTCAACGACGAGGTCTGGCAGGACAGCCGCAACGGGCTGTTTGTGCCGCCGCATAAACGCGCGTTGGGCTACGTGTTTCAGGAAGCCAGCCTGTTTCCTCACCTGTCGGTGCGGGCCAATCTCGAATTCGGCCTCAAGCGCATCCCGCGCCAGGCGCGCCGTGTCGATATGGCCCAGGCCACCCAATTACTGGGCATCGGCCATCTGCTCGAGCGCAATCCAGAGCACCTGTCCGGCGGTGAACGTCAGCGCATCGGCATCGCCCGCGCCCTGCTCACCAGTCCCAGGCTGTTGCTGATGGACGAACCGCTGGCCGCCCTCGACAGCCAGCGCAAGGGCGAAATCCTGCCGTACCTGGAACGGTTGCACGACGAACTGGATATTCCGCTGCTCTACGTCAGCCACGCCCAGGATGAGGTCGCGCGCCTGGCCGATCACATCGTGTTGCTCAGCGACGGCAAGGCGCTGGCCAGCGGCCCGATCGGCGAAACCCTGGCGCGCCTGGACCTGCCTCTGGCGCGGGGCGACGATGCCGGCGTGGTGATCCACGGCACCGTCAGCGCCTATGACGCAGCCTACCAGTTGCTCACCCTGCAACTGCCCGACAGCGCCTTGCACATGCGCGTCGCCCACGCGCCGCTGGCACTGGGTCGGGCGCTGCGGGTGAAAGTGCAGGCGCGGGATGTGAGCCTGAGCCTGCAGGCCCAGGAGCACAGCAGCATCCTCAACCGCCTGCCGGTGACGGTCACCGAGGAAATCGCCGCGGACAACAGCGCCCACGTGCTGGTGCGCCTGGACGCCGGCGGCACACCGCTGCTGGCACGGATCACGCGGTACTCCCGCGACCAGTTGCAACTGCATCCCGGGCAGGCGCTGTGGGCACAGATCAAGGCAGTCGCGGTGCTGGCGTAACCATTTGGCACGACCGCACATCGCCGCGGTCAATCAGACATACCGGCCTGATCTGTTGCCAAGGAAGTTGCCCATGCCCGATTCCGACCTGCCCCGCGACCTGCACTACGTCGATGACACCCAACCTGGCATCACCCGCAAGCAGTTGCGCGGCAAATTCCAGTATTTCGATATCAACGGCAAGCGCATCATCGCTGCCGACGAAATCAAACGCCTGAACGCCCTGGCCGTGCCGCCGGCGTACACCGATGTATGGATCTGCGCCGACCCGCGCGGCCACTTGCAAGCCACCGGCCGCGACGCGCGCGGGCGCAAGCAGTACCGCTATCACGCGCGCTGGCGCGAAGTGCGCGACACCGACAAGTACTCACGCCTGCAGGCCTTCGGCAAGGCCCTGCCCAAGCTGCGCAAACAACTGGAAGCGCAATTGGCCGAGCCCGGTTTCACCCGTGAAAAGGTGCTCGCGACCGTGGTGATGTTGCTCGATGCCACCTTGATTCGCGTCGGCAATACCCAGTATGCGCGCGACAACAAATCCTACGGGCTGACGACGTTGCGCAACCGCCATGTCGACGTCAAGGGCAGCGAAATCCAGTTCCAGTTCCGTGGCAAAAGTGGCGTTGAGCACCAGATCAGCGTGAAGGACCGGCGCCTGGCTACCGTGGTCAAGCGCTGCATGGAATTACCGGGGCAAAACCTGTTCCAGTACCTGGACGAAGACGGTGAGCGCCATACCGTCAGCTCCCACGATGTGAACGCCTACCTGCACAGCCTCACTGGCGCGGACTTCACCGCCAAGGATTACCGCACCTGGGCCGGCACCGCCATGGCGCTGGCGGTGCTGCGCGAGCTGGAGTGGCAGCCCGAATCGGATGCCAAACGCCATGTGGTAACCATGGTCAAGGACGTGGCCAGGCAGTTGGGCAACACCCCGGCGGTGTGCCGCAAGTGCTACATCCACCCGGCCGTGCTCGAACATTTCAGCCTGGGCGAGCTGTCCAAACTGCCCCCGCCACGACTGCGCAAAGGGCTCAAGGCCGAGGAAGTGGCGCTGGCCATGTTCCTTGAACAACTGGCTGAGGCAAGCTAGGCTTCAGCTCCTTTATCGCTGACCGGACGACTGCCGACGTGAACAACTGAGCCTTTCAAAAATGTATCTGCAACAGGCCGCCTTACGTGCCTGTTGGCCTGTTCGACATTTTCTGGAGGTACCTGTGACTCACGTCAAGCGGCTACCCGTGTTGGTTTCCCTGCAACACCTGTGTTTCCAGTTCGCCAACGGCGAAACCCTGCTGGAAGACCTTAACCTGACCATCGATCACACCCCGACCGGCATCGTCGGCCGTAATGGCTGCGGCAAAAGCCTGCTGGCTCGGCTGCTCGCCGGTGTGCTGACGCCGTCTTCCGGCAGCGTGAAAGGCTCTGCCAGCGTGAAGTACGTGCCGCAGACGGTGGAGATTCAAACAGGCGACACCGTCGCCCATCTCAGCGCAACGGCCTCTGTCCTGGCTGCGCTTGAGCGCATGGCTGCAGGCACCGCCGAGGGCGCCGATGTGGCGTTGATCGATGATCGCTGGGACCTGGCCGAGCGCTTGCGCGCTGCACTCGATGCCGCCGGTCTGCCTGACGTTGACGCGCAGACGCCGGCTGAACATCTGAGCGGCGGTCAGTTGGCGCGGGTGGCGATTATCGGCGCGCTGTTGGCGGCGCCACAATTGCTGATTCTCGATGAGCCGAGCAACCACCTCGACAGCGCCGGACGCGCCTGGCTGCTGCAGGTACTGCACCTCTGGCGCGGGGGGCTGGTGGTGGTCAGTCATGATCGGCAGTTGCTCAATGCCATGGGCCGCATCATTGAGCTGTCACCCCTCGGGGCCCGGCTGTACGGCGGCAACTACGAGGACTATCGCCAACAGCGCGAGGCGCAGCAGCATGCGGCAGTCGCCGAACTGGCGCGCGCACGCCTTGAGCGCAGCCGCGAACGGCAGCGCCTGCAACACCAGAACGATGACCTGCAACGCCACGCCGCGCGCTCGCGCCAGCATGCGCAGAATGCCAACGTCGACCGGCTTACCCGGGCGCGCTGGAAAGGTGCCGCCACCGAAGTGGTCAGCAAGGTGCGCAGTGGGCAGCAGTCCCGCAAGGGCCAACTCGATGCCCAGGTGCGCCAGGCCTGCCAACATGTGGCACACGAGACACCCACCCTGCTCGCCTTGCCGGCCTCGACAGTGCCCAACGGTCGTCAGGTGATGAGCCTTGAGCGCGCGCAACTGCCTTGGCTTGATCCATTGGCAACCTCAACGTGGCTCACATTCAACCTGGCCGGGCCCGTGCGCATTGCCGTAAAGGGACCCAACGGCTGCGGCAAATCCACGTTGCTCAAGCTGCTGGCCGGTCACGTGCAGGCCGCCAGCGGGGTCTGTTCGGTGCATCTGCCGACGGCGTATATCGATCAGCATCTGGCGCTGCTGGATAACGGCCGTTCCGTGGTCGAACAGCTCAACCTGCTCGCCACGCCGCTGGCCGAAGCCGAACTGCGCACCCGCCTCGCGTTGCTGCAACTGGATGCGCTGCGTGTGACCCAACCGGCGGGGCAACTCAGCGGCGGCGAACGCCTGAAAGCCGCGATGGCGATCGCCCTGTGGCGCGGGACGCCGGCGCAATTGCTGCTGTTGGACGAGCCGACCAATCACCTGGACCTGGAGTCGGTCGTGGCGTTTGAGCAAGCCTTGAAGCACTTCACCGGGGCAATGGTGGTGATTTCCCATGACGACGCCTTCCTGCAGGCGATCCAGCCGACTCATCTGTTGATCTGGCAGGAAGAAGGTTGGCAACTGGTGCGCATCTGAGCCCCACACCGCCCTGTGGCGAGCAGGCTTGCCCTGCGTTGGGCTGCGCAGCAGCCCCATACCAGGCGCTGAGCGGTATCAGGTACACCGTGTTTTCCTTAATTGGGGGCGCTTCGCACACCAGCGCAGGGCAAGCCTGCTCGCCACAAGGGTGTGGTCGGCTGGGAGGGATCATGCCGGCCATCCATGCATTGCGCCGCCGTTCAAAGCGTTCTACGGTAATGGCCGATTAATCTCACCGAGGATCCGCGCGCATGCTGCCTTCATCCCGCAAACCGTACGCCAGCGCTGCGCTCGCCCATCGGCGACTCTGGCGCGGACGCGTGGGCCTGATGCTAGTGGCCGGGCTGTCGGTGCTGGCGGGGATGACCGATGCCATTGGTTTTATGGCCAGCGGCGATTTTGTGTCGTTCATGAGCGGTAATACCACGCGCCTGGCAGTGGCGATCAGCGCGGGTGACTTGGGTTTGACTGCGCGCCTGTTGCTGCTGGTCGCCACCTTTATTCTGGGTAACGCCCTGGGCGTGGTCGTCAGCCGACTGGGCAAACGCCGGGCACTGCCGTTGCTGCTGTGCATCGCCGCCCTGCTCTGCGCCGCCGCGCTCTGGCCGTTGGCCGATACGCTGCCCGCGCTGCTGGCAGCAATTGTGGCCATGGGCATGCTCAACGCGGCCGTCGAAGAAGTGAACGGACTGCCGGTGGGGCTCACCTATGTGACGGGGGCGCTCTCGCGATTTGGTCGTGGGCTGGGTCGCTGGGTGCTGGGGGAACGACGCAATGGCTGGCGCGTGCAATTGATCCCGTGGACGGGCATGTTTGTCGGTGCGGTGATCGGTGCGGTGCTGGAACAGCAGATGGGCATGCGCGCATTGTGGGTCAGCGGTGCGCTGGCGGGGGTGTTGGGGCTGGTGTCGCTGACGATTCCACGGCGCTGGCAGTTGAGTTTCATGCCCCGTTGAACAGACGTGAGCGCGAGGCCCGCTCGACGTTCAGGCCTCGACATCCCTGTACTGGTAAAGAGCCGTTACGCCGAGCGGGCGGCTGAATCATAGGCCAATGCCTCAGGGCTGTCCCGCAAGGCATTTCCGAAAATCGCTGAGGCACGGCTTACAGGCAGGTCGCCAATGCGGCCAGGCGACGCTTGGCAGGCATGCTGTCAGCAGCGGCGTAGTATTTCACGCTGGACCCTGCGCCCGCGCTCTGCACGTCCACAAAGTAATCGCCACCGGTGGTGTAGACCGTGAAACCGCCCGCCCCGACCGGCTCCTTGAAGCCGCCGGCGTCCACGCCGAACACGCTTTCATCCTGCCAGCCGTACTGGATGCATTCGGCAACCACCAGCGTGGCCTTGTCCGACGCCAGTGTCTTGTAAGGGCTGCCCGCGCGCGCCTCTTTCATCTTCGAACCGGCGCACCCCGTCAGGGCTGCCACTACCAATGCACCTAATACCACGTTGCGCATGCCATCGCTTCCTTGGAAAAAAGGCGACTCTATCACTGCAGCACTCTTTTTTCGCCTGATCGGGCCGTTGCCTGTGACGATCCTGCTCAAGCGAGCCTGACCGACGCCAGCTCCACCGAATCGCGCGCCACGCGCAAGTCGCAGGCGTCCTGATTAAGCCGGTGAATGGTGTTGAGCAGACGCTGACGCAGCACCTCATCGCCAAGCTGTTCGACGGCGCGCATCAGCTCGTACGCCGCCGTTTCGTTGTTATCGGCGACGGCATCGAGGGTCTTGCGCAGGTTGCGAGTGGCACGGGTCACGCGGATTTTTCCTTCTTCAGCAATGGGCAGGCACTGTAGGACATGGATGTTTCATTTTAATTTCAAACAGTTGTGGCCCATTCGCCGGTATTTGATCCAGATCAATCGCAACAAGTTTTTCCCGAAATATCTGGCAATATGCTGGCGGTTGACGGCGCTGGCGAACTTTATGTCGGTGAACTGATCCATGCTCTGCACGTCAGGCCGCCGCAGGCCTGCGCATTGGCTGTTGGTCCCCTGGAGCGTTCATACATGCTTGTCGCAATTGGCATTTTTATCTTCACCATCGTGCTGGTCATCTGGCAGCCCAAGGGCCTCGGGGTCGGCTGGAGCGCAACGATGGGCGCAATCCTCGCCCTGGCCTTTGGCGTGATCAGCCTGGCGGACATTCCGGTGGTGTGGCACATCATCTGGAATGCCACCGGCACCTTTGTTGCGTTGATCGTGATCAGCCTGCTGCTGGACGAGGCCGGGTTCTTCGCCTGGGCCGCGCTGCACGTGGCACGCTGGGGCCGTGGGCGCGGCCGGCGGTTGTTTGCCTACATGGTGCTGCTGGGTGCGCTGGTGTCGGCGCTGTTTGCCAACGATGGCGCGGCGTTGATCCTCACCCCCATCGTGATGTCGATGCTGCTGGCCCTGCGCTTCTCGCCGGCGGCGACCCTGGCGTTCGTGATGGGCGCCGGCTTTATCGCCGACACGGCGAGCCTGCCGCTGGTGGTGTCGAACCTGGTCAACATCGTCTCCGCCGACTACTTCAAGATCGGCTTCAATGAATATGCCGCCGTGATGGTGCCGGTGAACCTTGTCAGCGTGGCCGCAACCCTCGCGGTGCTGCTGTGGTTTTTCCGCCGCGACATCCCGCAGACCTACGACCCCGCCGACCTGGATGACCCGGCCAGCGCGATCCGTGACCGTGGCACGTTCCGCGCCGGCTGGTGGGTGCTGGGTATTCTGCTGGTCGGCTGTTTTGCCCTGGAACCGCTGGGCATCCCCATCAGTGCGATTTCCGCCGTGTGTGCTGTGCTCCTGCTGGTGATTGCCGCCAAGGGCCACACGATTTCCACGCGCAAGGTATTGAAGGACGCGCCGTGGCAGATCGTGATCTTTTCCCTGGGCATGTACCTGGTGGTCTACGGCCTGCGTAACGCCGGGTTGACCGACTACCTGGCGACCTGGCTCGACACCTTCGCCACCCACGGCGTGTGGGGCGCGGCCATGGGCACCGGCGTGCTCACGGCACTGCTGTCGTCGGTGATGAACAACCTGCCGACCGTGCTGATCGGTGCGTTGTCCATCGAGTCCAGCCATGCCGTGGGCGTGGTCAAGGACGCGATGATCTACGCCAACGTCATCGGCAGCGACCTCGGCCCGAAGATCACCCCCATCGGCAGCCTCGCCACCCTGCTGTGGCTGCATATCCTTGCGCGCAAAGGCATCACCATCAGTTGGGGCTACTACTTCAAGGTCGGCATCGTGCTGACCCTGCCGGTGCTGTTGATCACCCTCGCCGCCCTCGCCTTGCGCCTGAGTCTCTGACGGCTCTATGCTCTCGGCTTTTGTCAAAAGGACGTGGGCATGCTGTCGATCTTTGTATACGCACTGGTGTTCGGCTTCGTGTTTTGCCTCTCGCCCGGCGCCGTTCTGGCAGAAACCCTGCGCCGTGGCCTGCTCCACGGCTTCACCCCGGCGCTGCTGGTGCAGGTCGGCTCGCTGGTGGGCGACGCGGTATGGGCCGTTATCGGCCTGACCGGTATCGCGCTGTTGATCCAGCACGATGCCGTCCGCGTACCCCTGACCGTGGTTTGCGCGTTGTACCTGGCCTGGCTCGGCGTGCGCAGCTTAATCGATGCCTGGCACCTGCCGGCAGCCGATAACGTCCCTGCCAGCTCCCGGCAAAATGCGCTGGCGGTGGGCGCGGCGATTTCCCTCGCCAACCCAAAGAACATCGTTTACTGGGGCGCCCTGGGCAGCGCGTTGTCCGGCATCGTCGGCGCCACACCCAGCCACGGGCAAACCCTGATGTTTTTTGCAGGCTTCATGGTCGCGTCGGTGCTGTCGTGCTTTCTCGTTGCGGGACTGGTAAACCTGCTGCGCCAGAACGCTTCGCCCACCTGGCAGCGCGTCAGCTACGCAGTGTGCGGGCTGGTACTGATTTATCTGGCCGTGCTCGCGGCGCAGGGTATATGACGCGATGTATACCGATCGTTATCTGAATGGACGCTGACCCATGAACCGTATCGAACAGATTGCACTGATGGCGAACTACAACCAGTGGATGAACCGCAAGGTCTACCACGCGGCCGCCCAACTCACCGATGAAGCCCTGCGCAGGGACCGCCAGGCGTTCTTTGCCTCGATCTTCGGCACCTTGAACCACCTGGCCCTGGGCGACATAGTCTGGCTCAAACGCTTTGCCACGCATCCGGCCGGGTTCTCGGCGCTGACCCCCTTGAATACCCTCGCCACCCCCGCCAATCTTAAACAACTGGCATTCACCGACCTGCAGGAACTGACCGCCCAACGCGCGTGGATGGACCAGATGATCATCGACTGGGCTGTGACCTTGCACGACGACAACCTCGACCAGCAATTGAGCTACCACACCATGGCAGGTGACGCCGCCAGCAAGCCGTTCTTCAGCCTGCTGGTGCACTTCTTCAATCACCAGACTCACCACCGCGGCCAGGTCACAACGTTATTGAGCCAGGCCGGACAGGATGTGGGAGATACAGATCTGCTGGCGCTGATAGATTGAGTCGTCGGATTTTTCTGTAGATAACTGATCTACCAAGGTTTTTAGCCCGCGCGGAGGATCGATAAAAGCCCCCTTCGACCTTGCATCGAAACGCCCGGGACTATATATTCCCAACCCTGCTGCACCGCGCTACCGCCCGAATGGCGAAACTGGTAGACGCATGGGACTTAAAATCCCCCGCTCGTAAGGGCGTCCCGGTTCGATTCCGGGTTCGGGCACCATAGATATCAAAGGGCTTGCCAGGGAAACCTGAGCAGGCCCTTGTCTTTTTCGTTGCGCAATATCTCTCCAACCGCGTTCTGCCGAACGAACACTAAGGTAGTTGCTCTCATGTCAGAACCGCGTATTCGAGCGCTTGCTCTATGTGTCTTTCACCATCACGGAAAAATACTGGTCAATCAGTTCCACGACGCTGTTGAAGCACGAACTCTCTTTCGCCCCATTGGCGGAGGGATTGAGTTCGGCGAAAGAAGTATTGATGCCATCGCCCGTGAAGTAAAAGAAGAGCTGGGACTTTCGATCAGCGACATCCGATTGATTGGCACGCTGGAAAGTATTTTCACCTACGCAGGCAAGCCAGGACACGAAATAGTCTTCGTCTACGATGCGAGGTTCGACGACGCAGATGTCTATGAGAAACCCTGGCTGGAGGGCCATGAAAGCGATGGGGCAGCGTTTCAAGCCACATGGTGTTTTGGCTCAAGCTTCAATGCTGGATCTCAGTTAGTACCTGAGGGGCTCTCCGAGTTGCTCAAGAGAGCCTCGCTGTTAGGATGAATGCAGAATTAGAGCGCAGGCACACTGCTTCGATAACGATGCACGGCGTCGCGGATATTGATCCTGCAATACGCTTCAATATCAGCGATCTCAAAGGCCGCGTGGTGGCCCTCGCGACAATCTACAACTACAAATAGCTTATAAAAACGCGAAAGCCAGTCGCATGCGACTGGCTCGGATGCAAGGGCTGCCAGGCACTTACGTTGAGCGGCCCTCGCTGCGGTTTTGTTGTTTTTTAACGCCTTTCCCGTTCTTTCGCTCGTATTGATGGTGGATAAACCATACGACCAGCACCACACCGGCCAGACCAAAAATAAACAGCAACAGCTCTATCGCGGGACCTTCATGTGAAAACATCTTTCGTTCCTCGTCCTGAAGTATCGCGCCGCAAAAACGGGCGCCTCCGAAATTATTTGTAACAATTCATACATTTCCAGAGTAGACGCCAAAACTGTGCGTGACAACCCCGATGGCGCCAGAACCCTTGATCCAGACGTGTCAGTCGTCGAAAACCCTTGCTGCACCCGCATTGAAAAAAGTGCTGCGGTGCTCGTCTCAAGATGTTGCAAGCTCAGATGGGCAGCGACTCTATCGTCCACCTGCTGACGCTTCCGATGTTCAGGGAATACGCGCTGGTTTTCGGGATTTGGGTTTATAGCCTGCAGTTGCGCACTGCTGGCTACTTTTCGAACACGTGATGGACAGACGTGTGTTATTGCGCGGAGCCCTGCCGACGCAATAATAAAAATTGAAGCCGAAAAAAAGGGGCCGTTGCGGGCCCCTTTGCACATTCGAGTATTACTTGCTCAGCCATGACTCGACAGTGTCGGCGCCATGTTCGGCTTTCCACTCTTTCAAGCCTTTGTGATTGCCACCCTTGGTTTCAATCGTCTCCCCCGTGTGCGGATTCTTGTAGACCTTTACCTGGCGGGCTTTGCGCGTGCCCGCCTTGGGCGCAGCCACCGGAGCACGTCGGCCGCTTTGCGGATCCAGCAGGTTGATCACATCCTTGAGGCTGTAGCTGTACTTGGCGAGCAAATCGCGAAGCTTGGTTTCGAATTCAATTTCTTTCTTAAGGCCGGCATCGCCTTTTAAGTTCTCCAGCGCTTGAAGTTGTTCAGCGAGATGTTTTTCGAGTTGGCGGAATTCGGCGAGCTTGGACATGGGCATTTCCTGGAGAGTGGATAATTGTGCGGCACATTCAAATGGACACTTGAATAAGGCAGAAGTATCAATCGAATGTAGCGCGCAACAACAGCGTTTATTTGCGGCGAGCTGACTTATTGTGGCGAGCAGGTTTGTTGTGGCGAGCGGGCTTATGGTGGCGAGCGGGCTTGCCCCGCGTTGGGGTGCGAAGCGCCCCCAATCGGCAAAACGGGGTGTACCTGATACGGCTCAGCGCCTGGCTTTGGGGCTGCTGCGCAGCCCAACGCAGGACAAGCCTGCTCGCCACAGGGAATCTGCGCTTAACTGAACGGCATTAGGCTGCGATTTCGACACTGGCCGGTCACACGAGGTTCATAAACCAGACGGAAGGCACACGCCGACGTCTAAAGTTGTGACGCACCGCGCAGATAACCCCTATGTCGTTTACATCCGCAACACTGTTCAAGGATCGAACTCATGCCCCCGAGTCAACCCAGCCGTACTGCCCTTGCCGGTCATCCGCGTTTTCGTTGGTTCGCTTTCATCCCGGTCATCCCCGCTGTCATCTGGATACTGTCGCAGTCCACTGCCCCGGCCAACCTTGCGGCCTGCGCCGTGCTGGTGTTGATCGGCCTCGGCGCCTGCGCCTGGAGTGCCGGTGCCCAGCGCGACGCCGTGCAGCGCGCGGTCGCGCTGGCTGAGGATTCAGCGGCGCAGGCCGGCCTGCAGGGTGTGGATTCACGCACCCAGCTCGACGAGATCCTGCTCGGTGCCATGCCGATCTGGGCCAAACAGGTGGAAAGCTCGCGGCAACAGACCGAAGACGCGATCGTGAGCCTGGCCAATCGGTTCACCGGGATTTCCGCGCGTTTGCAGGACACCGTGCAAGCCTCGCAGCAGGCCGCCGGCGAGCTGGATGGGCAGGCCGCCGAGGGCGCGCTCAAAGAGCTGGCCAGCAGCGACAGCGAGCTGAGCCAGGTGATCGACTCGCTCAAGGCCACCCAAACCAGCCGTGACCAGACCCTGACCCAGGTGCGCAGCCTCACGGCCTATACCGGCGAGCTGCGCACCATGGCCGCCGACGTTGCGGCCATTGCCGCGCAGACCAACCTGCTGGCGCTCAACGCCGCCATCGAGGCCGCACGTGCCGGAGAAGCCGGTCGCGGCTTTGCGGTGGTGGCCGATGCGGTGCGCAGTCTGTCGAGCAAATCCAGCGAAACCGGCCAGCAGATGTCGGCCAAGGTCGACATCATCAACAACGCCATCACCCAACTGGTGCAGGCGGCATCCAGCAGCGCCGACCAGGACAGCCACTCCGTTGCAGCGTCCGAGCAGAGCATCCAGCAGGTGCTCGAGCGCTTCCAGAACATCACCGGGCGCCTGGCCGACTCCGCCGACCTGCTCAAGCAGGAAAGCTACGGCATTCGCGACGAGATGACCGAGGTGCTGGTCAACCTGCAGTTCCAGGACCGGGTCAGCCAGATCCTCAGCCACGTGCGCGACAACATGCACGCCCTGCACGAACACCTGTTGCAGGCCAGTCAGTCGCCGGACCAGGCGCTGGTCGTCGACGC
This sequence comes from Pseudomonas sp. Leaf59, assembly GCF_920984685.1. NCBI lineage: Bacteria > Pseudomonadati > Pseudomonadota > Gammaproteobacteria > Pseudomonadales > Pseudomonadaceae > Pseudomonas > Pseudomonas sp. Leaf59. Next base: position 253,966 of record NZ_CAKLBR010000001.1, read on the forward strand.
GCGCCAATGGCTGGCGAGCATGGAGGCCACCTACGCCACCGACGAACAACGCCGCACCCACCATGGCGAAGCAGCCGCGTCACAGAATTCTCAAGACATCACCTTCTTTTAAGGAGCACACCATGGCGAAGAATGTATTAGTGGTCGACGACTCCAGCAGCGTGCGGCAAGTGGTCGGCATTGCCTTGAAAAGCGCCGGTTACGACGTGATCGAAGCCTGCGACGGCCGGGATGCGCTGGGCAAGCTCACCGGGCAGAAGGTCCACTTGATCATCAGTGACGTGAACATGCCAAACATGGACGGCATCACCTTCGTCAAGGAGGTCAAGAAGCTGGCCAACTACAAGTTCACGCCGATCATCATGCTGACCACCGAGTCCCAGGAGTCGAAAAAGGCCGAAGGCCAGGCGGCGGGTGCCAAGGCCTGGGTGGTCAAGCCGTTCCAGCCGGCGCAGATGCTGGCGGCGGTGTCCAAACTGATCCTGCCCTGACCACTGGCGCCATGGAGGGCCTCCCATGCCGATTACCTGCGAAACCGTTGACGGCACCACCTGCGTGGGCATCGACGGTGAACTGACGATCTACACCGTGGCCGAGCTGGCCGCCGCGCTGCTGCCGCAACTGGGCACGGCGCCGCGCCTGGCGCTTGACCTGTCCCAGGTCACCGAGATGGACGGCGCCGGCCTGCAATTGCTCGCGGTGATCCACCGCGAAGCCGAGCACCGCGGCGCGGTCCTGAGCCTGGCCGGCCAGAGCCCGGCGGTCGAGCAAACCTTCACCTTGTGTGGCGGCGTCGCCTTCTAGCGCCCACCGCCCCGTTCAAAGCACGACAAAGGAGTGTCCAGGTGAGTATCAACCTCGATCAGGCACAACAGACGTTCATCGTCGAGGCACGCGAACTGTTGCAGGCCATGGAGCAATCCCTGCTGCAACTGGAAAGCGAGCCCGGCGATCAGGATGCCATCGGCGCGGTATTCCGCGCCGCACACACCATCAAGGGCTCCGCCGGCCTGTTCGGCCTGGAGCCGATCGTGAGCTTTACGCATATCGTCGAAGACGTGCTCGACCGCCTGCGCGATGCCAGTGTGGCGGTGGACGCCGCGCTGATCGCAGTGCTGCTCAAGTCCGGCGATCACATGCTCGAGCTGATCGACGTGGTGGCCAGCCGAGGTGAAGCGCTGCAGGCACCTGCGCTGGAGCGCGAAGCGGTGCTGCGCCAGGCGCTGAGTGCCTATCAGGGCGCGGACCACGCGGTGGCCGGCGTGCCGATGACTGCCGTGGTCAACGACACCCAAGGCGACGTGCTGTGGCACATTTCCCTGCGTTTTGGCGTGGACGTGTTCCGCAACGGCATGGACCCGCTGTCCTTTCTGCGCTACCTCGACACCCTGGGCCAGATACTGCAGGTCACCACCCTGACCGACCGCCTTCCGCCGCTGGACGGTTGGGACGCGGAAAGCTGCTACCTGGGCTTTGAGATCGAGCTGCGCTCGGCGGCCAGCCACGCCACGCTCAATGAAGTCTTCGACTTCGTGCGCGACGACTGTGAAGTGCACATCAGCGCCATCGACGACACGCCGTTTGAGGAACCACCCAGCGGCATCGAACTGCTCGCGCAACCGGAACACTTGACGCCGGCGCCCCAGCGTGTGGCGACGAGCAGCGAAGCAAAACCCCGCGACGGCAACTATGTAAGGGTCAACGCCGACAAACTCGACGAACTGATCAACCTGGTCGGCGAACTGGTGATCGCCAGCGCCGGCGCCAGCCTGCTGGCGCGCTCGTGCAACAACGACCCGTTGCAGGAGGCCACGTCCACCGTGTCCGGGCTGGTGGAAGAGATCCTCGATGGCGCCCTGCACCTGCGCATGATCCCCATTGGCGACACCTTCAACCGCTTTCGCCGCGTGGTGCGCGACGTCAGCCAGGAACTGGGCAAGGACATCGACCTGCTCATCAGCGGCGCGGAAACCGAACTGGACAAAACGGTGGTGGAAAAGATCGGCGACCCGCTGATGCACCTGCTGCGCAATGCCATGGACCACGGCATCGAAAATGCCGCAGCGCGGCACGCGGCGGGCAAACCGAGCAAGGGCCACCTGAGCCTGAATGCCTACCACGACTCCGGCAGCATCGTCATCGAAATCGCCGACGACGGCGCCGGGCTCAACCGCGAGCGCATCCTCGAAAAAGCCCAGGAGCGCGGGCTGGTCGCCAGCGGCGCGCAACTCACCGATCAGGAGATTTACAACCTGATCTTCGAGGCCGGGTTCTCCACCGCCGAGGCGGTCACCAACCTGTCCGGGCGCGGCGTGGGCATGGACGTGGTCAAGCGCAACATCACTTTGCTGCGCGGCACCGTCGATCTCGACAGTCGCCCCGGCCAGGGCACGGTGGTGCGTATTCGCCTGCCGCTGACCCTGGCGATCATCAACGGTTTTCTGGTCGGCATCGATCAGTCCACCTACGTGATTCCGCTGGACATGGTGCAGGAATGCATCGAGCTGGACGAACACCAGCGCCAGTCGAGCCGCGACCAGGGTTATCTGGACCTGCGCGGCGAGGTGTTGCCGCTGGTGGACCTGCGTGAGCACTTCAGCCACGAAGGCCCGCCGGCGCGGCGCCAGAATGTGGTGGTGGTGCGTTACGCCGAGCACAAGGCCGGGCTCGTGGTGGATGACCTGCTCGGCGAGTTCCAGACCGTGATCAAACCCCTGGGCAAGCTGTTTGGCGCACTGCGCGGCATCAGCGGCTCAACCATCCTGGGCAGCGGTGCGGTGGCGTTGATTCTGGACGTGCCCGCCCTGCTCAGCCAAATCGTACAACTGGAAGCCCGTACGGCCCAGGCGCCTCAGTCGCCCTTGGTCGTCGTCCGCTGATGTATTTGCAACTCCATGGAGGTTCCCCCGATGAAATGGTTCTACGATCTTAAAATTTCCACCAAGCTGATCAGCTCGTTCCTGGTGGTGCTGGCGCTGACGGCGGTGATGGGCGGGTTCGCCATCCTCCAGCTGGGCTCTGTCAACCAGGCGGCCCAGGACATTCGGGGTAACTGGATGCCGTCGATGCGCGCGGCGGCCGGCATGCGATTTTTCGCCGCCAACTATCGCTTGAAGGAAAACCGCAACATCAGCACCGAAGTGCTCGAGGAAAAAGCCCAGGCCGAACGCGAAGCCGTCGAGGCGCGCCAGCAATTCGAAACCCGGCTGGGTACCTACGAGCAATTGCTGTCCAACGAAGAAGATCGTCAACTGCTGGCCGGTGTGAAGAGTGCCTGGGCCGCCTACCTTGCGGCCAGCCAGCAGCTGCTCGAGCTGTCCCGGCAGAATCAGGAAGTCCAGGCCCGTGCCCTGCTGCGTGGCGAATCCAAGACGCACTTCGATGAACTGACCACCCGCCTGCAGAAAATGATCGAACTCAACGACGCCGGCGCCACGGTCGCCGGGGACCACGGCACTGCGCTGTACGAGAATGCACGTCTGTCGATCATCGTCGTGCTGGTCGTGGCCCTGCTGATCGGCCTGGGCCTGGCGCTGTTCATCGCGCGAATCATCTCGCGTCCGTTGCGCCAGGCAGCGGCCGCCGCCGAGCAACTGGCCGAGGGCAACCTCAACGCGCATATCGACAGCGGCGCCAAGGACGAAACCGGCATGGTGCTCAATGCCATGCGCAACATGGTCGGCAAACTGGCGCACATCATCGGCGAAGTGCGCAATGCCGCCGACAACCTCGCCAGTGCCTCGGAACAGGTCAGCGCCACCGCGCAATCGATGAGCCAGGCCACCAGCGAGCAGGCTGCCAGCGTCGAGGAAACCAGCGCGTCGGTGGAGCAGATGAGCGCCAGCATCAACCAGAACACCGAGAACGCCAAGGTCACCGACGGCATGGCCAGCAAGGCTGCCAAGGAAGCCACCGAAGGCGGTGAATCGGTGCAGCAGACCGTGGTGGCGATGAAGAAGATCGCCCAGCGCATCAGCATCATCGATGACATCGCCTACCAGACCAACCTGTTGGCCCTTAACGCGGCCATCGAAGCGGCCCGGGCCGGCGAGCATGGCAAGGGCTTCGCAGTGGTGGCCGCCGAGGTGCGCAAGCTGGCGGAACGCAGCCAGGTGGCCGCGCAGGAAATCGGCGAGTTGTCGTCCAGCAGCGTGGAGATGGCCGAAACCGCCGGCAAGCTGCTCGGCGAAATGGTGCCGTCGATCAACAAGACTTCCGACCTGGTGCAGGAAATCAGCGCCGCCTCCGAGGAGCAGGCCGCCGGTGTCGCGCAGATCAACACGGCGATGACCCAGCTCAACCAGGTGACGCAGCAGAACGCCTCGAGCAGCGAGGAACTGGCCGCCACCGCCGAAGAAATGAGCAGCCAGGCCGAACAGCTGCAGCAGGCCATGAGCTTCTTCGTGCTCGATGCGTCGCCCAGGGCCACGGTGCACAGCAGCGCGGTGGACACCGGCAACAAGCCCAACCGCCAGCCGCCGCGTCCGGCTGCGCCGGCACCGCGCAAGGCATTTGCCTACAGCATGGCCAGCGCCCCCGACGAATCGGAATTCACCCGTTTCTGATCGCACGCGACGCTACGGGCTCACAGGGAGAATCACATGGGCGCAGTAACCCCTTCCCGTCATACCGCGGTTGCGGTCGACGAGGATGCGCAATACCTGACCTTCATGCTCGGCGGCGAGATGTTCGCCATCGGCATTCTGGGCATCAAGGAAATTATCGAATACGGCAGCTTGACGGTGGTGCCAATGATGCCCGCGTTCGTGCGTGGCGTGATCAACCTGCGCGGCGCCGTGGTGCCGGTGGTGGACCTGTCGGCGCGCTTTGGCCGGCAGAATTCGGCCATCACCCGGCGCTCCTGCGTGGTCATCATCGAAGCCCGTACCGAAGACGGTCAGCCCCAGGACATCGGGCTGCTGGTGGACACCGTGTCGGCGGTGCAGGAAATCCCGGCGGCGCAAATCGAGCCACCGCCCAGCTTCGGCGCGCGCATTCGCGCCGATTTCATCAGCGGCATGGCCAAGGTCGAAGGCAAGTTCGTGATCGTGCTGGAGGTGGACAAGGTGCTGTCCATCGACGAGATGTCCAGCCTCGCCGAGGCTGGCCAGGCGCCAGCACTCGATACCGACGCGCGTTGAGGCCCGGTCATGCCAGATACCTCGTCGCTTGATGACCGCGAGTTCGGTCAGTTCCAGTCCTGGCTGTACCGCGCGGCAGGCATCAATCTGTCGCCGGCAAAAAAGGCACTGGTGGCCGGACGCCTGTTCAAACGCCTCAAGCATTATGAGTTGGAGAGCTATGGGGAGTATTTCAAGCTGATCATGAGCGACCAGCGCAAGGGCGAACTGCAGGTCGCGCTGGATTTGCTCACCACCAACGAAACCTATTTTTTCCGCGAGCCCAAGCATTTCGATTTCCTGCGCCAGCAGGTGCTGCCCAAAGCGGCGCCGGGCAAGCTGTTTCGCGTGTGGAGCGCGGCCAGTTCCTCCGGTGAAGAGCCTTACAGCCTGGCGATGACCCTGGCCGAAGGCCTGGGCACCACGCCGTGGGAGGTGATCGGCTCGGACATCAGCACCCAGGTGCTGGCCAAGGCACGCAGCGGGCATTACGCCATGGAGCGCGCCGGCACCCTGCCCCAGCCGCTGTTGAGCAAATACTGCCTCAAGGGCATCGGACGCCAGGAGGGCACCTTCCTGATCGACAAGCGTTTGCGCAGCCGGGTCAATTTCGTGCAGGTCAACCTCAACGAGCCGCTGCCCGGCCTGGGCGAGTTCGACGTGATCTTCCTGCGCAACGTGATGATCTACTTCGATCAGCAGACCAAGAGCCAGGTGGTTGCGCGCCTGTTGCCGCTGCTCAGGCCCGGCGGGCATTTCATCATCAGCCACTCGGAAAGCCTCAACGGCGTCAACGACACGTTGAAGCTGGTGGCGCCGTCGATTTACTGCAAGCCATGAAAAAGCCCGCCGATGCGCCCGAAGTGGTGTTGGCGCCAGGCCAGGTGAGCTTTGCGACGCGGCCAATGCGCCTGCGCACCCTGCTCGGCTCCTGCGTGGCGTTCACCTTCTGGCACCCGCAACGGCGCATCGGCGGCATGTGCCATTTCATGCTGCCAGCGCGCTTGCGCAAGGGCCAGCCCCTGGACGGCAAGTACGGCGACGAGGCGCTTGAGCTGCTGCTGCGCCACGCCCACGTCAACGGCACGCGGGCGCAGGACTATCAGGTCAAGCTGTTCGGCGGCGGCGAAATGTTCCCCGAACAGCAGCGCCGCCTGCCGGACCAGGACGTGGCCAGCCTGAATATCCGCGCGGCGCTGGCCCTGACCGAGCGCCATCACCTGCACCTGGCCGCACAGGACATGGGCAGCACCGGCTATCGCACGATTGTGTTCGACCTGTGGAACGGCAACGTCTGGGTCCGGCACCAACCAATGGGAACACTCCAATAAATGCCTACCAAAAAAATCAGCGTGCTGCTGGTCGATGACTCGGCCGTGGTGCGCCAGGTGCTGTTGGCGATCCTCAACGACACGCCGGACATCCATGTGATGGGCGCGGCGTCCGACCCGATTTTCGCCATGGACAAGCTCGCCCGCGAATGGCCGGACGTGATCGTGCTGGACGTGGAAATGCCGCGCATGGACGGCATCACGTTTCTGCGCAAAATCATGAGCGAGCGCCCGACGCCCGTGGTGATCTGCTCCTCGCTGACCCAGAAAGGCGCGGAAACCTCGTTGCAGGCGCTGTCGGCCGGCGCCGTGGAAATCATCACCAAACCCACCACCGGGCTGAAGAACTTCCTGATCGACTCGGCCGCCGAACTGGTGGCGGCGATCCGCGCGGCGGCCAACTCCAACGTCAAGAACCTCGGCAAACGCGCCGTCAGGCCTGCCGCCGCGCCCGCCCCGGCCAGCAAGCTCAGCGCCGACGCGATCCTGCCCGCCGCCAACGGCCACGCCATGGCCCAGACCACCGAACGCATCGTCGCCATCGGCACCTCCACCGGCGGCACCCAGGCGCTGGAGGCCGTGCTGACAGCATTGCCGAGGGTGTGCCCGGGGATGGTGATCGTGCAGCACATGCCGGAAAAATTCACCGCGTCCTTTGCCGAACGCCTCAACAGCGTGTGCCAGATCGAAGTGCGCGAGGCGCGCAACAACGACCGCATCCTGCCGGGCCTGGCGCTGATCGCCCCCGGTGGCAAGCACCTGATGGTCACTCGCAGCGGCGCCTACTACCACGCGCAGGTGATCGACGGCCCGCTGGTCAACCGCCATCGTCCGTCAGTGGATGTGCTGTTTCGCTCGGTGGCGCGTTTTGCCGGCAAGAACGCCACCGGCATCATCATGACCGGCATGGGCGACGACGGCGCACGGGGCTTGAAGGAAATGCTCGACGCCGGCGCCGCCACGGTGGCTCAGGACGAGGCCAGTTGCGTGGTGTTCGGCATGCCGAAGGAGGCGATCAAGCTCAATGCCGCGCAGCGCATCATGGCGCTGCAGGACATTCATCAGGCGATTTTATACAAGTGAGCGAGTGCGCTGGCGGGCGGGCCGCGGGCGTCTGATCAGTTGCTGCCAGACAAGCTGCCCCTGCACCAGGGCAGCGGCGTGCAGAACCTTGTGCGTCCAGCGGGCATCCTGCGGGTCAACCACGACCACGCGAAACCCGTGATCCTCCCCTTCGATGCGCACGCCCTCGGAATCATCGACGTGCAGGTCGATGTCGAACGCCGGCGGGTACTTCGACGGCGCGTTGGACAGGCCGTGTACCGTCAGGGCGCGATTATGCAGCACGCTGTTGACCACACCGTCGACGCGGATGCCGTAGAGCAACAGCCAGCGGCGGATGTAGGACGGCGTGCGGCCGGACGAGGTATAAACCCAGACACTGCAGCCCTGGCGGCGCAACTCGTGGATCAGCGCGCGGGTACCCACCCGCAGCGGCTCGCCCAGCCATCGATGCACGCAGGCCGGCAGCCGGCTGGTTTCCGCCGCGCAGTGATGCTGCTGGCAGGCCAGGGTGTCGTCGATATCGAAGGAAATACGCATGCGTGGAAAGGCGCGCATCAATGGCCTCCCTGATGCAGCGGCCGCGGGCCGTCGCCCAGGAAAAACTTGCCTGGGGCGGGTGCCTGATGTTCCAGAAAGGCCGCGTATTTCTTCTTGATCTTGGGCAATTCGTACAACGCCTTGACTCCATGTTTTGCAGAGTTGCGGATCACCGAGGACGGATTGAAATAGCCCTCGGCGTTCTCCAGCGTCAGCACGAAGGGTGGTAAACCTGCGCGCATGAGCAAATAGCTGACAATCAGCGAACCGCTGCGGTTGTTGCCTTCAATGAACAGCTGCGGCTTGCTGAGAATGCGTACATAGACGCCGGCCGCACGCTTCCAGACCGACTCGCTGCGATACGCACAGTACCAATTGAACAGGTCCTTGATCCCGCCTTCAACGTTGTTGAAGAAGTGTTCCTCAGTCGCTGCCAGGTGCTGCGCGTATTCCAGCCGGCGCGCCGGGTCTGTACCGCACAGTACCACGGCGTTGATCTCCAGCATCAGGTTCAGTTGGTGTAGATCGAACAGGTCGACGCCGCGTGCGACATAGTCGTCAATCAACGCGTAGCCTTCAAGCACATTGTGCAGCACTTCGTCAGTCAGGGGGTCGCGCGGCTCGGTGAAGTGCCGGCTTAGCTCGGCGAAGCGATCCTGCACTTCACGCAGTGCGCGCTCAATGGCCGGCAAATCCAGGCGATGCGTTACAGACATTGAAACTCCTTGGAAAACCGAGGCAGGAAAATCTACCGGATGCCCGCCAATTCCATTTGGCGTTTGCAGGTAGGCGGGGCCGATGAGGCGGTGATGCTCAGCTAAACTTGCCGCTGATGTAGTCTTCGGTCATTTGCTCACGGGGTGTGCCGAAGATCTGCGCAGTGGCGCCCATCTCCACCAGATAGCCGGTGCGCGTGCCCTGGGAAATGTCCACCGAGAAAAACGCGGTGGTGTCCGCAACACGGATTGCCTGCTGCATGTTGTGAGTCACCAGCGCGATGGTGTAGTCCTTCTTCAACTCGACCATCAGCTCTTCGACCCGGCGGGTGGCAATCGGGTCGAGGGCCGAGCACGGTTCGTCCAGCAACAGCACTTCAGGCTCGGTGGCGATGGCGCGCGCGATGCACAGCCGTTGCTGCTGGCCGCCGGAGAGCGACAGGCCGCTGACCTTGAGCTTGTCCTTGACCTCGTCCCACAGCGCTGCGCCCTGCAGCGCGTGCTTCACGCGGTCGCCCAGGTCGCCCTTGTAGCGGTTCAGGCGCAGGCCGAAGGCGACGTTGTCGAAGATGCTCATCGAGAACGGGTTCGGCTGCTGGAACACCATGCCGATGTAACGACGCACCACCACCGGGTCGACGCCCTTGCCGTACACGTCCTGGCCGAGAAAATGCACATGGCCCTCGAAGCGGAAGCCCTTGACCAGGTCGTTCATGCGGTTGAGGCTGCGCAGCACAGTGCTCTTGCCGCAGCCGGACGGCCCGATGAAGCCGGTGATCTTGTTTTTTTCGATCGGCACGTGGCTGTCACGCACCGCCATGAAGTTGCCGTAGAAAATCTTGTCCAGCTTGCAGTCCATGACCACAGGCGAGTCGGTCACAAACGGAGCAGCAATTTGCGCAGTTGATACGTTCAAAATTCAGGTGCTCCCGCTCTTAATACTTGGGTTTGCCGAAAATACGGCTCACGATATTCACCACCAGCACGATCATCACCAGCACCAGCGAGGCCGCCCAGGCGAGTTCGAGCTGGTTGTCGAACGGCATGCCGGAGAAGTTGTAGATCAGCACGGCCAACGAGGCTGTCGGGTTCATGACGGCGAGGTTGCCGTCGTGGTAGATCCAGTAATTGCTGAACAGCGCGGTAAACAACAGGGGCGCGGTTTCGCCTGCGGCGCGCGCCACGGCCAGCATCACACCGGTGAGGATCGCCGGCATGCCGGTGGGCAGAACGATTTTCCAGATCACCTGGGAACGGGTGCAGCCCATGCCGTACGCGGCGTCCTTCATGATCTTGGGCACCATTCTCATCGACTCTTCGGCCGTCAGCACCACGATCGGCAACATCAGCACGGCCAGCGCCACGCCCCCTGCAGGAGCCGAATAAGTGCCGGTGGTCATCACCACCAGGGCGTAGGCAAACACGCCGGCCAGGATCGACGGCAGGCCGGTGAGCATTTTCGCGGCAAAGCGCGCCGCGCTCGCCAGCTTGCTGTCGGGGCCCAGCTCGGCGAGGAACACCGCCGCGAGGATGCCGACCGGCACGGCGATGGCCGCCGCGATACCGACCATCACCAGGGTGCCGGCCATGGCGTTGCCGAAACCGCCGCCGGTCTCGAAACCGGTGGGCGGCAGCTCGGTGAACAGTTCAAGACTCAGGCGCGCCCCGCCCCGGGTAATCAGCATATACAGCACGGAGATCAGCGGTACGCTGGCCAGCAGCGCCCCCAGCCAGACCAGCGTGGTCAACACCAGGCTGCGCAGGGCGCGGCCTTCGAAGCGGCGCTGCAGGCTGGGCAGCGCGATGTCGGGCGTGGTGAGGTTGGTCATTGCTTGGTCCCCCGCTGGGCGTAAAGCATGAGCATCGAGCCCGCCACGTTGACCAGCAGCGTGATGAACATCAGCACCAGCGCTGCATACATCAACACCTCGATCTCGTTCGGCCCGGCTTCGGGAAAGTTCAGCGCCAGCAAGGCCGCCAGGGTATTGGCCGGGGCGAACAGCGACAGCGAAATATTGTTCGCGTTGCCGACCAGCATCGCCAGGGCCATGGTTTCACCCAGGGCGCGGCCCAGGCCCAGCACCAGGGAGCCGAAGATACCGGTGGCCGCCGACGGCACCATCACCTTGAGAATCGCTTCCCAGTGGGTGGTGCCCATGCCGTAAGCCGCCTGTTTGGTTTTCATCGGCACGCCGGTGAGCGCGTCCTGGGACACGGCGGCAATGGTCGGCAGGATCATGATGGCCAGCACCAGCGCGGCCGGGAGCAATCCGGGGCCGCTCAAGGACGTGCCGAAAAACGGGATCCAGCCAAGCTCCGTGTTCAACCACGCGGTCAGCGGCCGGATGGCCGGGATGACCACGTAGATGCCCCACAGGCCGTACACCACGCTGGGGATGGCCGCGAGCAGTTCGACGATGGTACGAAACACCGCAGCCAGCTTGGCCGGGAGGAAATCCTGGGTGAGAAAAATGGCCATGCTGACGCCGAACACACCGGCGATCAGCAATGCGATAAAGGCGCTGTACAGCGTGCCCCAGATCGCCGGCAGAATGCCGTATTTGCCTTGATTGACATCCCAGACGCTGCCCAGCAGCACGTCAAAGCCGTGCTTTTCCATGCCGGGAAGCGCCTTGCGCCCTACTTCGAACACCAGCGCGAAAACCAGCGCCAGCACCAGCACCACGCCGATGCGTGCAAGCGCGCGGAAGGTGCGGTCAACCACAAAATCCTTGGTGGACGGTGGCTGACACGCAGAGTCCGGGTTAACCGGTACGACAAAAGGTGAGTTCATGGGTTGCTTCCGAAACAGGGAGGACGCGCTCCCGGCGAGGCGGAGTGCCTGCGCCGGGAGTGAGCTGGCAAGCCTTACTGGATGTTGGCTGAAGCTTTGCGAACCTGTTCAACCACCGAAGCCGGCAGCGGGATGTAGCCCATCGAATCAGCGATTTTCTGACCTTCGGTGAGGCTGTATTCAACCATTTCGCGCATGGCCTTGGCCTTGGCCGGGTTGCCGTTGTCCTTGCGGAAGATCATCCAGGTGTAGGACGTGATCGGGTAGGACTTGGCGCCATCCGGGTCCGGCAGCCAGGCCACCAGGCTTTCAGGCATTTTTACCGCTGCCAGTGCTTCTGCACCGCTTTCGGCGTTCGGCACCACGTAGTGGCCGGCCTTGTTCTGCAACTGGGCGAAGTCGACCTTGGCCAGTTTGGCGAAGCCGTATTCGATATAACCAATCGCGCCCGGGGTCTGGCGTACGGTGGCGGTCACGCCATCGTTCTTGGGCGACTTGATGAACTTGTCGGTGGCCGGCCAGTTGACGGTGTTGCCTTCACCCATCGCGTCCTTGAACGCAGGGTTGATGGCCGCCAGGTGCTTGGTGAATACGGCGGTGGTGCCGCTGGAGTCCGCACGCACCACCACGGTGATCGGCGTATCGCTGAGTTTCAGGTCCGGGTTGGCGGCAACGATCTTGGGATCGTTCCACTTGGTGATCTTGCCCAGGAAGATGTCGGAATACACATCGCGCGGCAGCTTCAGCCCTTTGGGGTTGCCCGGCAGGTTATAGGCCAGCACGATTTCGCCGGCGGTCATCGGCAGCAATTGCACACCTTCGGCGACCTTGGCGATGTCTTCGTCTTTCATGGCCGAGTCGCTGGCGGCGAAGTCCACGGTCTTGTTGAGGAAATCCTGTACGCCCGCCCCACTCCCTTTGGACTGGTAGTCCACCGTCACGCCCGCGCTTTTCTTGCTGAAATCCTTGAACCAGGTGAGATAGATCGGCGCCGGGAAACTGGCACCGGAGCCGGTCAGGCGGATGCTTTCGGCAGCAAACACCGAAGTGGCACTTAGTGAGACCGCGACGGCGAGTGCAGCTGACTTCATCAAGCTTTTCATTCAAGGAACTCCGTGTTGTATTTTCGGGCTCCCGGGACTTTGCAGCAGCTTTGTTACGTTTTTATGAAAAATGAATGGCAGGCAGGTTTTTGTCCCGTTTTACAGCGTCAAACGCTTATTTACGTGTCATTACGTCGTAACAAGATGCGACTAACACTCGATCATCCTCCCCACGCGAGTGTCTCCCATGTCTGCAACAGACGACGCCCTGATCCAGCGCATCCGCCGTGAGCTGCTCGATCACAGTGACGAAGAGCTGGAACTGGAATTGACCGAAGACGGCCATGACCTCAATGCGCTGCTGGATGAGCACATGGAGGAAAGCCCCGAAAAGGCCGAACGCAGGGTTTATTTCAGCGAATTGTTCCGCCTGCAGGGCGAACTGGTGAAGCTGCAAAGCTGGGTGGTCAAGACCGGGGCCAAGGTGGTGATCCTGTTCGAAGGCCGCGATGCCGCCGGCAAGGGTGGGGTCATCAAGCGCATCACTCAGCGGCTCAACCCCAGGGTGTGCCGAGTCGCCGCCCTGCCCGCGCCGAACGACCGCGAACGCACGCAGTGGTACTTCCAGCGCTACGTCTCACACCTGCCGGCGGCGGGCGAAATCGTGCTGTTCGACCGCAGCTGGTACAACCGCGCCGGCGTCGAACAGGTCATGGGATTTTGCAACGAGGCGCAATACGAAGAGTTCTTTCGCACCGTGCCGGAGTTCGAACGCATGCTCGCGCGCTCCGGGATCCAGTTGATCAAATACTGGTTCTCGATTTCCGATCAGGAACAGCACCTGCGCTTTCTCAGCCGCATTCATGATCCGCTCAAACAATGGAAACTGAGCCCCATGGACCTGGAATCCCGTCGCCGCTGGGAGGCCTACACCAAGGCCAAGGAAATCATGCTGGAACGCACTCATATCCCCGAAGCGCCCTGGTGGGTGGTACAGGCGGACAACAAGAAGAAGGCCAGGCTCAACTGCATCCACCATTTGCTCAAGCAGATGCCCTATGAAGAAGTCGAGGTGCCGATGATCGAACTGCCCGAACGCGTCAGGCAGGAGGATTACCTGCGCAGCCCCACGCCGCCGGAAATCGTTATCCCGCTGGTTTACTGACAGCGTTCGGGTGCCCGCCATTGCGTGATCCCGACTCGCCCGCAGCGAGTCGGCTTGCCCTTCCCGGCTTTAGTCCATTACCTCCGCCACGCCGCGATCCTCACCCAAAAAACCACCACTCTGGTGGTGCCACAACCGCGCATAGATGCCGTTCTTGGCGAGCAGTTCGGTGTGGGTGCCCTGTTCGAGAATGCGGCCGTCATCCATGACGATCAGTCGGTCCATGGCAGCAATCGTCGACAGTCGATGGGCAATGGCGATCACGGTCTTGCCCTGCATCATTTCATCGAGGCTTTCCTGGATGGCCACTTCGACTTCCGAGTCCAGCGCGCTGGTCGCCTCGTCAAGCAGCAGGATCGGCGCGTTCTTGAGCATTACCCGGGCAATCGCGACACGCTGGCGCTGGCCGCCGGACAACTTGATGCCACGCTCGCCAACGAGCGTGTCGTAGCCGGTGTGGCCCTGGCGGTCACTCAATCGGCTGATGAACTCATCGGCCTGGGCGTTGGCCGCCGCCATGCGGATTTGCGCGTCGCTCGCATCGGGACGACCGTAGGCGATGTTGTCGCGAATGGAGCGGTGCAACAGCGACGTATCCTGAGTGACCATGCCGATGGCGCTGCGCAGGCTGTCCTGGGTCACCTGCGCGATGTCTTGCCCGTCAATGCGGATCGTGCCGCTGTCGACGTCATAAAAGCGCAGCAGCAGGTTGATCAGCGTGGACTTGCCGGCGCCGGAGCGCCCGACCAGACCGATTTTTTCGCCCGGGCGAATGTCCAGGCTCAGGCCATCGAGCACCTGGCGCTCGCCGTTGTAGTTGAAACTCACGTTGTCGAAGGTGACGGCGCCACCGGAGGTGACCAGCTCACCCGCGTCCGGCGCGTCCTGCACCTTGGCGCCGCGAGTCAGGGTGCCCATGCCATCCTGCACGGTGCCGATGCTCTCGAACAGCGAGGTCATCTGCCACATGATCCAGTGGGACATGCCATTGATGCGCAACGCCATGGCGGTGATCGCGGCCACGGCGCCCGCACCGATCTCGCCCTGGTGCCAGAGCCACAGCGCATAACCTCCAGCGGCCATGATCAAGGCCACCACCAGAGCCTGGTTGACGACTTCGAACTGGCTGACCAGGCGCATCTGGCGAAAGCCGGTCTGCTTGAAATCTTCCATGGCCGCGCGGGCAAAATGCGCTTCGCGGTTGGAATGGGAGAACAGCTTCACGGTGGTGATGTTGGTGTAGGCGTCGGAAATACGGCCGGTCATCGACGAGCGTGCGTTGGCCTGCTCCTGCCCCACTTTGCCCAGACGGGGCACGAAGTACAGCATGGCCAGCCCGAACAACAGGATCCAGGCAATAAACGGCAGCATCAGTTTGAGCGCGAAGCCGCCGGCCAGCGCGATGATCGCGATGAAGTACACGCCTATGCCGGGCAGGATTTCGATCAGGGTGAACAGCACGTCGCGCACTGCCAGCGCCGTCTGCATCACCTTGGTGGTGACCCGCCCGGAAAACTCATCGGAAAAGAACGAAAGGCTTTGCCGCAGCATCAGCCGGTGGAAGTCCCAACGCAGCCGCAACGGCAGGTTGATCGCCAATATCTGGTGCTGCACCATCGTGCGCAACGCCACCAGGCCGACACTCAGCACCATCACGATGCCCATACCCCACAACACACGGCTTTCCTGCGCGGCCGCATCACCGCCGGCCTGCCAGGTCGACAGCAAGTCGACGACCTGACCCAGGAAGGAAAACAGCCAGGCTTCGTAAATCGACACCGCGGCGCTCAGCAGCGCAAACGCCAGGATGTAGCCACGCGCGCCGCGGGTGCAGGCCCACAAAAAGCGCGCCAGGCCCTCCGGCGGCGGAGGGACTTCGTCAGGGGGGAACGGGTCGAGTCTTCGTTCAAACGCACGAAGCATGGTGGTCTCCAAAGCAATCAAGTTGGAAGGGATTCTGCCAGTTAACGATTGCTTTGGGGGGATCAGTGTGCGGGCTCGCGGGGATCAGACCTGCACGCTGAACCGCTGCGCCGCGCGCCGCTCGTACATTGCATCCTCAGTCTCGGCCGTCGCCCGCTCGCCTCTGTAGGACAGCTGGGTGATAAAAAGCCGGTCCTTGGCCCCCTTCAAATCCGACGGGTCGAATTCCCTTAACAGCGGCGCCAGATCAATGGTCCTGGCGAAGTTTTCGTTGGTCAGGCTATAAAAGCCCAGCCCCGACTGCACCGAATCGGCGTCCACCGTATCGATGGAGGCGTTGCGGTAGGCCACGGCTGCGGTTTTCAAGGCAACGGATTGATTGAGCAGATCCGTCAGCCGCCGAGTATCCGAACTGCTGAGCTGACTGGCCTTATCGCGCACTTTCAGGCTGCCGTCCGCCTCCACGGTGAAGCCATACTCTTTCGCGGCCAGGTCGGGAGCGGTGACCGCCAGCGTCGACTCGAACACCTTGAAGGACGCCTTCAGCGTGCTCAGCGCCCCGGAGGCGACCTCAACGAGTCGAGGAAAGTCTGGCGATTGGGAGCGACCGATCCAGGTATCGAAAACCTCAGGAGGCTTCACCGTGGCATCTGCTGGTCCACTCGGACTGGGATGGTAGACGGCCGCCGGGGAGGCGTTCGCCAGCGCTTCTTTTGCAGCGTCTGTCAGTGGCTGCACCACGAGCGTCTGACCGGAAGGCATGAGGCTGGTGTTGGCTGGCGGGGTATAGGCAGCGCTAACGGGAAGAGTCATTTCATCAGTCCTTGATTGGTGGGGCTCATAGCGTTTATCGACAGCGATGGGCCAGGCTTTAGCGTCTGCTGACGTGAACCGGTTGCAAAAAACGCGAGGATGATGTCGACTTTGGTGTCGAACATCCGCCGCCAGGGCTTTTGTGGCGAGCGGGCTTGCCCCGCGTTGGGCTGCGCAGCAGCCCCGATAAAGATGAATGCGCTGTCTCAGGCACTCCGCGGTGACGGGTTTTGGGGCTGCTACGCAGCCCAACGCGGGGCAAGCCCGCTCGCCACAGGGGGCACTCGGTGGTTGTCTAAAAGGTGTGGATACTCAGGCCAGCGATGAAGTCTCGATAGCTGTGCAAGCTGCACCTTAATCGGTCCATGATTGGCGGGCTCATAGCTTTTTTGGTGCCGACCATGGGTTACTCCTTTTGCGCAGAGAATGCTTTTGTGGCGAGCGGGCTTGCCCCGCGTTGGGCTGCGCAGCAGCCCCAAAACCAGACGCTGAGCCGTATCAGGTACACCGCGTTTTGCTCGATGGGGGGCGCTACGCAGCCCAACGCGGGGCAAGCCCGCTCGCCACAAGGGGCACTCGTGATGGAGAGCTACCGGTTTATCGAGCAGCGCCTTGCAGCGCGCGCTGACGGCGCGGCTTACAACATTGTTCATCCAGTGCTGCTGGTTTTCTGGATGTGGGGGAAGTGGATCGATATAGACATGAGCCTGCATTTCCCCCACTGGACTCAACGTATTCAGTCAATTATCGAAAGGCCTGCCGTGCAACGGGCGTTGGCCACCGAGGGTATCGATATCAATACCTTCAGATAAACACTGATAGCACACGCACAGGTCAGCAGGCGCCTGGCGGAATGCCGTCCTTGTTGAAGTCCTTCAAACGCTCACGCTCTTGTTCGGTTGAATGCGCGGGGGTCTGCTGTTCCTGTTCCGGTTGCTTCTTCTTTTCTTCAGTCATCGCGGTGTCCTCTGGGTGGTCTGTGTTTCGGCAGTCCAAGCCGCTGGCAGTTCAACCGGGATGCAGGTGCCGCGCCCGGCAACAAATTTAGAACTCGCTCCGTTCTTCAGCACTCGGATGAGAAAGCACCGAAAACATTGAAGGATCGAGGCCATGCAGAACCTCAGGATCGCCACATTCAACGTCAACGGCATCGGCGCGCGGTTGCCCAACCTGTTGCAGTGGCTGGAGAAAGAGCGGCCGCACATTGTCTGCCTGCAGGAACTCAAGGCTCAGGACAAAGCCTTCCCGGCTGCCGAGCTTGAGGCGGCAGGCTATGGTTGTCTGCACCATGGGCAGGCCGCGTGGAATGGCGTGGCGATTCTTGCCCACGACTCCGAACCCCTGTTGATCCACAAAGGCTTGCCCGGCGCGGAAGACGACTCGCAGTCGCGCTACCTCGAAGCCGCCGTGCATGGCGTGGTGGTCGGTTGCCTCTACCTGCCCAACGGCAACCCGCAACCGGGGCCCAAGTTCGAATACAAGCTCAAGTGGTTCGAGCACCTGATCAAGCATGCCCGCACGTTGCAATCGAGCGAACACCCGGTGGTGCTGGCCGGGGACTTCAATGTGGTGCCCACCGACGCCGATATTTACAGCACCCGTTCATGGCTCAAGGATGCCCTGCTGCAGCCGGAGAGTCGCGAGTGCTATCAACGGTTGCTGGACCAGGGCTGGATCGACTCGGTGCGTCACCTGTATCCCGAGGAGCGGGTCTATACGTTCTGGGATTACTTCCGGCAACACTGGCAGAAGAATTCCGGCCTGCGTATCGACCATCTCCTGCTCAACCCGGTACTCGCCCCGCATCTCAAAAACGCCGGTGTGGATGCCTGGGTGCGCGGCGAGGAACACGCCAGCGATCATGCGCCCACCTGGATCGAGCTGTCGTCGCGCAAAACGCGCGCCAAGAAAAAGCCGCAGGCGAACAACGCCCTGGAGGAGTACCACCACAAACGTGATTTCGATGCGACCTCGGAACCCGCAGGCGGCACGTCCAGGGGCAGGACACGCACAGAGCCGAACGCCCTGCAGTTCTGCATTCAAAAGCATGACGCCAGCCGCCTGCACTACGATTTTCGCCTCGAACTCGACGGCACCCTCAAAAGCTGGGCCGTGCCCAAGGGGCCTTCTCTGGACCCGAAAAACAAGCGCCTGGCCGTGCACGTCGAAGACCACCCGCTGGACTATGCGACCTTTGAAGGCAGCATCCCCGAGGGCCATTACGGTGCTGGCGACGTCATCGTGTGGGACCGCGGCCTCTGGAAACCGCTGTCGGATCCGGTGCAAGCCTACGCCAAAGGCCGCCTCAAATTCGAGCTGCAGGGCGAAAAGCTGGGGGGCGTGTGGAACCTGGTCAAGACGCATATGCCGGGCAAGCAGGAGCAATGGTTTCTGATCAAGCATCAGGACGAATTCGCCCGCGCCGACAGCGATTACGACGTGGTCGAGGCCGAGCCCCACAGTGTGCTGAGCGATCGCACCATCGTGCAGAAAAAGCGCAAGGCGGCGCAGGCCAAACCCGTCGACCAGGCCCCCGCCAAGCGCGCCAGGCCCACACGCGCAAAAAAGCTGGAGAATGCCCGGCCGGCGGCGCTGCCGCAAAGCCTCAAGCCTGAGCTGGCCACGCTGGTGGATTCCCCACCCGAGGGTGATTGGCGCTATGAAATCAAGTTCGACGGCTACCGCATCCTGGCCCGGGTGGAAGACGCCAAGGTGCAGTTATTCACGCGCAACGGCAACGACTGGACGCATAAGCTGCCGCGCCAGGCCGAGGCAATTGCCAGCCTGGGCCTCACATCTGCCTGGCTGGATGGCGAAGTGGTGGTTGCCAACGAACACGGCGTGCCGGATTTCCAGGCCTTGCAAAATGCGTTCGAGCAGGCGCGCAGCGGCAACATCGTTTACTACCTTTTCGACCTGCCCTTTCTCAACGGCATGGACCTGCGTGAGGTGCCGGTGGAGCAACGCCGAGGCGCCCTGGCCAAGGTGCTGGAGCGCAGCGAAGGCGATCTGCTCAAGTATTCGGCGGACTTCGCTGAAACGCCCGAGGCACTGCTCAACAGCGCCTGCGACATGCACATGGAAGGTCTGATCGGCAAGCGCGTGGGCAGCGCGTACCAGTCACGGCGCAGCGGCGACTGGATCAAACTCAAATGCAAGCGGCGCCAGGAGTTCGTCATCGTCGGTTATACCGAACCCAAGGGCTCGCGCAGCAAGTTCGGCGCGCTGTTGCTGGGGTTGCATGATGACGACAGCGGCGAACTGCGGTACGCGGGCAAGGTCGGTACCGGCTTCAACCAGGCCACACTGGCGACGATCTTCGCGCAACTGACCCCGCTTGAGGTCAAGAAACCCGCGGTGGTCAACCCGCCAACGGGGTTCGAGGCCAAGGGCGTGCACTGGCTCAAGCCCGCGCTGCTCGCGGAAGTGGCGTTCGCCGAAATCACCCAGGACGGCTCCGTCAGGCAGGCGGTGTTTCACGGGCTGCGCAACGACAAACCCGCCAAGTCGATTAGCGAAGAGCGCCCTGCCCTTGCCGTCAAACCTAAAACCGCCAGGAAGACCAAGGCGATGACCAAGACTGCATCCGACAAAAACGGCTCGACCACGCTCAGGCTCACCCATCCTCAACGCGTGATCGACTCCGGCAGCGGCGCGACCAAGCGTGACCTGGCGGACTATTACATCGGCGTCAGCGACTGGATCCTGCCGCAGTTGCGCAACCGGCCTGCTGCCCTTGTGCGTGCGCCGGATGGCATCGGTGGCGAGTTGTTTTTTCAGAAAAACGCAGAACACCTGGCGATTCCCGGCATCGAGATCATCGGCAAGCAAGAGACCGGTCACCCGGTGATGCTGATCAACAACATCGAGGCACTGGTCGGCGCGGTGCAGATGAACACCATCGAGCTGCATACCTGGAATGCTGTGTCCAAAAACCTGCAAAAACCCGACCGCTTCATTCTCGACCTGGACCCGGACCCGGCGCTGCCCTGGAAAAGCATGATCGAGGCCACCCAACTGACCTTGACGGTACTGGACGAACTGGGGCTCAAATCCTTTCTCAAGACCAGCGGCGGCAAGGGTATTCACATCGTCGTGCCGCTGACCCCGAAGGCGGACTGGGACGCGGTCAAAAGCTTCAGCCACGCGGTGGTCAAACATATCGCCAACCTGCTGCCGGACCGGTTCTCGGCGGTTTCCGGGCCAAAAAACCGGGTGGGGCGGATTTTCATCGACTACCTGCGCAATGGCCTGGGCGCCACCACCATCTGCGCCTATGCAGCGCGCAGCCGCGAGGGCTTGCCGGTGTCGGTGCCGATCTTCAAGGACGAGTTGAAAGACCTCAAGGGCGCCAACCAATGGACCGTGCGTAATCTGCATGAGCGCCTGGGCGAGCTGGACGCCGACCCGTGGGCCGATCTGCCTGGAATCCGGCAAACCATCACGGCCCAGATGCGTAAACGCATCGGCCTGAAGTGAGCGCATAGGTGTATCCGAGCACACCGGACGGTCGCTATTTTGTGGTCAAGGGCACGTTGTGGCGGTGCAGCAACCCGTCGCTGCCTGACGACGTCAGGCAACAGCTGGTCAATCAATTGATGGCCGCACGGCGCGCGGTGAAGGCCGCCAATGCCTCGGGCGATCCCCATGAGCTGAAGGCCGCGAGGGCCAGGGTTCACGAGGCCAAGGTCGCGCTCGGCGAACGCGGCCCGGTGTGGTGGGATGACGGAGCGCCGGACTTCAACCGGCACAAGGTCGGCAACACGCCCTATGCACCGTGGTATGCATCGCTGAATGCCTGAGGTGCCACCGGCCCCCCAGGCAACCTCATCACAGCATCGGTGTGCTGCTCACCACCCGCAACGCCAGCCCTTCATAGGCATCCAGCGTGATGGTGAACTCACCCTCGGCGGTCAAGTCACCCTCGACCCGCTCATTGATGATGTCCACCACCGGCCCCGGCGCAATATTGGGCAGGTGCAGGGTTTCCGTGATCGGCGTGGCGCCGAAGTTCAGCGCGGTGATCTGCGTGCCCTTGCCGGCCGGCAGTTCGTGGACCATCACCAGCAAGCCCGGGTGTTCGACGTCCGGCACCAGGATCTGGCGGCTCGCGGCAATATCATAGGCGCGGCGCACGCCGAGGATTTTTTGCAGTTGGGAGGCGAACGATTCCGGGTCCTGCAACTGGCTGTTCAAACTGCCGTACAGGGATTTGGAGCGCGGCATCTGCCCAGCCGACAGCTCGGCCTCGGGGTTCAGGTCCACCAGGTCGTAGGCGCCACGATGGATCCAGCGGGTGTCGCCGTCCTGCATCAGGTGGGCCACCTCATCGGCGGCCAACGGCAGCGCGCCCACCAGGTCCCAGCCGGACAACGCAAACACCCCGGGCTGCATGGCGTTGTACATCACCAGCAGCAAATGGATCTGGCGGATCTGCTGGACATCGGCCGGCGTGATCGCATCCAGGTCGCGAATGCCCAGCGCTGCCGTGATGATGCTGGCCGTGGTGCACGACACCCCATTGGTAACGAACTTGAGGTTGTACGGCGCATGCTCGCCGGTCAGACGCTCATACATCTGCTCGCGGATGTGCTCGCGCAGGATGTTGCCGGGAAAGGTCTGGCCCTGATACAGGAAGCTGTCGTGCGCGTGCAGGGTCCAGAAGTGCACCAGTTCCAGGGTCAGTTCATCGTGGTTTTGCAGCGCGTGAATCAGCGAGCCTGGGTCGATGCCCAGGCTGTGCATCTGGCGCAGCATCAGGCGCAGGAATTCCGCATCGCCCATCAGCAAGGCGTGCTGGTAGGCCGGTCGGGTGATGAAGTCGTAGGACAGGTCCGCACCGCCGTGGGACATTGACGCGATGTCGTCCACCGTGAGGTTCAATTCCTGGAAGCTGAAGCCGCCGGCCTTGCGAATCGCGCCGCCGAGCAACTGGTTGCCGGTGATCGACAGCGGATGGCTTTCCGACCAGGCGGTGCCGTCCAGCTTGCGCTCGACACCGAGGAAGCCGTTGGCATCCAGGCGCAGGATCTTCGCGCCCATCACGTCGATCGCGTGCAGGGCGTCGCCGATGATCATCTGCTGCGCGGCGAATGATGGGTCAAGCCAGTTGAGCGACGGCTGGCCTTCCTTGAAGTAATGCAGGTACACCCAGCGCCGGGGTTTGCCGTCGACGCCCAATACTACCGGCGTGGCGCTCCAGTCGGTTTCCTTGACACCGGGCTCGAAGAAGATCACCCGTTGCAGTTGGCCAACGATGTAGTGCTTGTCGCGCAGGGCATCCACCTGCAGCGGGCTGAGGTTTTGCGCATCACGCCCTTCGGCGACATCGGGCAGCAGGGGCCAGTCTTCTTCGCGGATTTCCACCATGTGGTAGAGCCCCGGATAATCCTCGTAGGCCATCTCGGCCAGGCGAAAATCCGCGCCCTTGCCGGTGTGCGACGGGATCACGTCGTCGATGATCACTGCGTTGTGCGCGGCGGCCATGCGCGTCAGCGCCTGTAACTGCGCCTCGGTGCCCAGCTGCGGGTCGATGTCGAAGCTGATGCGGTCGAAGTTGCCATCGATAGTCGGCGTATGGCGGGTACCGGACAAACCACCGGACTTTTTCAGCGGGCCGTTGTGAATGCCCTGGATGCCGATTTTCGACAGCGCATGCCACAGCGCTTCATCGCCCAGGGCTTCCAGCACGGTGCCGTCTTCGCGGGTGACGATCGAGGCCGGGTACGCGGTGAACCACACCGACGACAAGGCGGAAGCATCACGCGGCCGCGTCTGCGCGTAAGGCTGCTGCCACAACCGGCCCTGCCCCGAATACAGCCGGGCGCGCTGGCGCGCCGCATGCAGCATCGATTGTTCTACCAGCCAGTTCACATGATCCTTGTCTGCCGCCGTCATAAGCCCACTACCTGTCTCGTGAAAGGTTATTCGTAAACATAGGAGGGGCAACGGCGCCTATTCGTTGCATCGCGATACCCAACACCCGGGATTCTGCGCACAGGCGCGCAAAAAAAAGCCCGGCGGCACCGTAACGGTGCGACCGGGCAAAGCAAGCGACCCTTTTAAAACCGTGGTTTCACGCTTGTCCACTCAGGCTGATAGCGCTGCATCTGTTTCACGTCGTCGCGCTGGCGAATGCCGCAACTCAAGTACTGGTCATGGAGCTTGCCCAGTTGATCGTGGTCCAGTTCGAGCCCCAGCCCAGGTGCGCGGGTGATTGTCACGCAGCCGTCGACAATCGGCACCTTGCCACCCTTGATCACCTCCTCGTCCGGTTCCTGCCACGGGTAATGGGTGTCGCAGGCGTAATCGAGATTGGGCACTGCAGCGGCAACATGGGCCATGGCCATCAGGCTGATGCCCAGGTGCGAGTTGGAGTGCATCGACACGCCCAGGCCAAAGGTGTCACACATCTTGGCCAGCACCTGGGTATCGCGCAGCCCACCCCAATAGTGGTGGTCGGCCAGCACGATCTGCACGCTGTCTTGCGCTACGCTGCGGCGAAATTCGTCGAAGTCGGTGACCACCATATTGGTGGCCAGGGGCAGTCCGGTGCGGGCGTGCAGCTCGGCCATGCCGTCCAGGCCTGGCGTCGGGTCTTCGTAATATTGCAGGTCATCGCCGAGCAGCTGTGCCATACGCACCGAGGTTGCCAGGGACCAGTTGCCATTCGGGTCGATGCGCAGCGGAACCCCCGGGAACGCCTCCTTCAGGGCTTTAATGCAGGCCACTTCGTGTTCGGGGTCCAGGGCGCCGGCCTTGAGCTTGATGCTTTTGAAACCGTGGCTTTCGATCATCCGCCGCGCCTGGGCGACGATCTGTGGCGCGCTCAGCGCCTCGCCCCAGCTGTCTGGCTTGTAGGGCGAATCGACGTGCCGGGCGTATTTGAAAAACAGGTAGGCGCTGAAGGGGATGCGGTCGCGGATCGCCCCGCCGAGCAAGTCAACCAGCGGCACATTCAGCGCGTGGGCCTGCACGTCGAGGAAGGCCACCTCAAAGGCCGAGTAGGCATTGCTCACCGCCTTGCTGGCATGGGAGCCCGGCGCCAGCTCGGCGCCGGGCAGGCTGGTGGTCTTTTGCGCAGCCACGGTGGTCTGCACGATGGCGCGCAGCTGGTTGAGCTGGAACGGATCAAGGCCGATGAGCTGTGGCGCGACCTGCTGCTGAATCGCCAGCGCCGGTGCATCGCCATAGCTTTCACCCAGCCCGATATAGCCAGTGTCGCTCTCGATTTCGATGATCGAGCGCAACGCGAAGGGTTCATGAATACCGCTGGCGTTCAGCAGTGGTGGATCGCGGAAGGCAATCGGGGTGACGCTGACACGGATGATTTTCAAGAGATAGCTCCCTGTTGGCCTGAACGCAAGGTGTGATGAGAATCGCGAGGTTGGCTGACGACCGGTTCGACGGGTGCCGTGCTGGCGGGTACGCCGCTGCGTGGCGCAGTGCGGGCAAAAAACACCACCACTGCCGCTATCAGCGAGGTTGCCGCCAGGCCATACAGCCCGCCCTGGATGGAGCCGGTGGTCTGCTCGAGAAAGCCAAAGGTGGTCGGCGCGACGAATCCGCCCAGGTTGCCGACCGAGTTGATCAACGCGATCACCGCCGCAGCGATGCGTGCATCCAGGTAGCCCTGGGGAATCGGCCAGAACAACGCCGAGGCCGCCTTGAAACCAATCGCGGCAAAACAGATGGCGACAAATGCAAACACCGGCCCGCCCGTGGTGGACATGAACATGCCGAACGCGGCGATCACCAGCATCAGCGATACCCAGGCCTGCTGGTGTTTCCACTTGCTGGCCAGAGCAGCAAAGCCGTACATGGCGACGATGGAAATCAACCACGGAATCGAGTTGAACAGGCCGACCTGAAAGTCGCCGAGGCTGCCCATCTGTTTGATCATGCTCGGCAGCCAGAAGGTCGCGCCGTAAATGGTCAGGGCAATGGAGAAGTAGATAAAGCAGAACAACGCGATCTGTTTATCGGCCAGCAATTTGAACATCGACGGCCGGCTGACCTGCGCCGCCTCACGCGCCAATTGCTCAAGCGCAATGGCGCCGACCAGCGCCTGCTTTTCTTCGTCGCTGAGCCACGTGGCCTGACGGGGATGGGATTGCAGCCAGAACCACACAAACCCGCAGAGCACGATGGAGGCAAAACCTTCAATAAGGAACATCCACTGCCAGCCATGCAGGCTAAAGCCGCTCACACTCAGCAGCGCGCCTGACACCGGACCGGAAATCACTGAGGCGATGGCCGAACCGCTGAGGAAGATCGCCATGGCCTTGCCGCGCTCGCTGGCTGGCAACCACTGAGTGAAATAATAAATGATGCCCGGGAAAAACCCGGCTTCGGCGGCGCCGAGGACAAAGCGCAGCACATAGAAACTGGTCTCGCCCTGCACAAAGGCCATGGCCATGGCAGCCGCGCCCCAGGTGAACATGATGCGAGTCAGCCAGGCACGGGCCCCGTAGCGCTGCAACAGCAGATTGGACGGTACTTCGAACAGCGCGTAGCCGATGAAGAACAAACCCGCGCCCAGGCCATAGGCCGCGGCGCCAATGCCCAGATCGGTTTCCAGATGGCTGCGCACAAAGCCGATATTGACCCGGTCGATGTAGTTGACGATGAACATCACCACAAACAGCGGCAGGACATGGCGCTTGACCTTGGCCGCCGCACGGGCGAGCACAGTTGGGTCGGGCGAACTCTGGACGGTATTCAAGGGCGACTCCCGTTGATTTATTTTTTTAGGGACGTCGGGATGATGGACGCTGGGCATTGATCCCGTCTAATCTAACTTGGCATTCGATTGATACCTGGATTAGATCAATGTTCGAACTGACTCAGTTGCGCTGCTTTACCACGGTGGCTACCGAACTCAATTTCCGGCGTGCTGCGGAGCGGTTGAACATGACCCAGCCGCCGCTGAGCCGGCAGATCCAGTTGCTGGAGCATCACCTCGGAGTGGAACTGTTCACCCGAACCACCCGCAGCGTTACGCTCACCGCCGCAGGCCGGGCTTTTTTCGTCGAGGCGCAGAACCTGCTCGAGCGGGCCCAGCAAGCTGCCGTGACCGCACGGCGCTTTGCCGAAGGGGATATCGGCACGGTGAACATCAGTTTCGTGGGCAGCGCGGTGTATGAGTTTCTGCCCAAGGTCATCGCCGAAGCGCGGCTCAAGCAGCCCCATGTGCGCATTGATCTGGCCGAGATGAACACCTATCAACAGCACGAAGCCCTGCGCGCCCGCCGCATTGACCTGGGTATCGTGCGCGCGCCCCTGCTCGAGCCCGGCTACGCCACCGAATGCCTGGTGCGCGAACCCTTCGTGCTGGCTGTGCATTGCAGGCATCCACTGGCCCAGGCCGAGCACGTCTCGGTGCAGGACCTGGATGCGCAGCCCTTCCTGATGTACGCCCACTCGGCCTATCCGCCATTCAACGAGCTGCTTACGGGCATGCTGCGCTCAGCCCGCGTGGCGCCGGAATACGTGCAATGGCTGGGTTCTTCCCTGACCATTCTGGCGCTGGTCAACGCCGGCATGGGCCTGGCCCTGGTGCCCCGTTGTGCCAGCAGTGTGGTGTTCAAGAACGTGGTCTTTCGCGAAATCGATCTTGGCGAAGGTGTGCAGAGCGAACTGCACCTGATCTGGCGCGAACACAATGACAATCCGGCGTTTGCCATGCTGCTTGAGGCTATTCGCAAGGCGGTGCATGGCGGTTGGGAAAGTGGTCATTGATCGTGCTCACGCAGCATAAATGACGGTTTGCGCAAGGTCGGCCGACAGGGGTTGCCGGGTAAAGTAGATATCGCCGTCATCGGTATGAATTTCGTAATCCACTTTGCGCGCCGAAGGCACTGCCGGGCCGGCATGCTTGATGATTTTGCGCACGCGCTGGAATTTCACCCCCAGGGTGCCGTTCTGGACAGGGCCGGTGAGCACGTTGACACTTTGAAACCAGCCATCGTCGCGTTTGCTGGCCAACAGCGCATTGGCCATCGCCTCAAACCGCTCCAGGCGGGTGAACCCCCACAGTGTCGGCGCTTCGATGGCTTCGCCTTGACCGGCCGCACCGGTAAACACGAATAGATTGATCGTCGGATTGTCTTCGCAGAAGAAGTCATAAGGCAGCAGCCCGTCGATCATTTTCCGCCCTGAAACAAACCCCTTTTTATGCACCTGAAACATCGCTGCCTCTACTCAATCAATGGCTTTGCCGAGCGCAGAGTCTAAAGAGGTGGCAGGTTCAGAGCCGTCAAGCGAGTGTAATTTCGCGTAAAGACCGCGCCCTCGGCAAACTGATTTCCACGGTCAATCCGCCCTCCTGCTCATTGCGCGCCACGATACTGCCCTGGTGCATTTCCAGGGCACTGTGGGCAATCGCAAAACCCAGGCCAAAGCCGACGCTGGTGTCGCCACCGCCGCGTTCAAACGGCTGAAAGATGCTCTGCAGCCGGGTCTCGTCAACCCCCGGCCCCTGATCGGTGATGCGTACCCACAGATACGCCCCATCGTCACTGAGCCGGGTAGATACCTGCACCGTAGTATTCGGCCGGGTATAGCGCACGGCGTTGCGTATCACGTTCTCGAAACAGCGGTACATCAGCTCGCCATTCACGCAGGCGATAAAAGGCGGCCCGCCCTGCAACTGCACCTGACAGCCTTTGATGTCCGCCTCGAATTGCGCATCCTCAACGATCATCGCCAGCAATTCGCTGATGTCGAACGGTTCGCGCTCGATGCTCTCGGGCCGCCCTTGCAGGCGCGCCAGCGTCAGCAACGCTTCGATCAGGGCATCCATGCGCTCGGATTCGCGCTCGATGCGCTCAAGCATGTCCACACGCTCGCTGTCCTGACGCAACAGCCCGATGGCCGCGCGCATGCGCGTCAGCGGTGAACGCAGCTCATGGGAAATATCGTGAAGCAATCTGTGCTGGGCTTGCACCAGCAACTTGAGCTGGTTGGCCATGCGGTCGCATTCGCCAGCCAGGTCGGCGATTTCGTCGCGACGCTTGCCCATCATCGGTTTGACGCGAACATCGAAACGCCCCTGGGCCACCTCGCCCATCGCACGACGCAAACTGGCCAGGGGCCACGCCAGGTAGTAGGCCAGAAACCCGCTGAACAGTGCGCTCATCAAGGTGCCGATGATCAGCGGCACCTGCAGGCGGGGGCCGCCGTGCTCATAGCTGATCGGGTGGGTGGAGCGCAGCGACAGAATGAGACCTTCCTTGCTGATCACCGTCTGCTCATAGGCCGGCGACAGCACTGCGGAGCCGGCCAGCAGTTGCCCGGCATTGTCATACACGCCGATTGCCTGATCGGGCGGACGTCGCCAGGTCGCCAGCAGCTCGGCTCCAGACTCAACGCCGAACTGGCGCAGCAGCGCGGCCTCGCTGGCCAGGATAACTTTCAAATTGGGGTCGTCCGGCTCGAATGTTTCTACCTCATGCACCCCGACCCCGGCAAAAAAGGTCAGGCTCGTCGCCAGCCAGAACGCCAGGAACAGCTTCCAGAACAGCCGGCTGGGTTTCATCATTCGGCAATCAACTGATAGCCAAGACCGCGTACGCTCTGGATCCATGCCTTGCCGTCGCTGCGCGGCCCCAGCTTCTGGCGAATGCTGCTGATGTGCACGTCGATACGCCGGTCATAGCGTTTGAGCGGCCCCCCCAGGGCATTGAGCGACAGATCGGTCTTGTTCACCACCTGACCCGCGCATTTGGCCAGTTCCTCCAGCAGGCTGAACTCGGTGCTGGTCACACCCAGCTCACGGCCACGCCACCGGGCTTCGCGCTTGGCCGGCCACAACACCAGCTCACCGGTGCGGATGACGTCTGCCGTCGGACGATCCGCCGGCTGCACCCGCCGCATGATGGCACGCAGACGCGCCACCAGCTCTCCGGGAGAGCTGGGCTTGGGCACGTAGTCGTCCGCGCCCAGCTCAAGGCCGGCAATACGGTCGATATTGTCGCCACGGGCGGTGAGCAGCACGATCGGCACCTGGCTGACGGCGCGGATACGCCGCAGCACCTCTATCCCGGACACCTGCGGCAACATCACGTCCAGCACCACGATGCTATAGCGGCCCGACAGCGCCTGCTCCTCACCCTCCTCGCCGGTAGGCACGGCGGTCGCGTCGAAACCTTCACGCGCCAGGTACTGCCTGAGCATTTCGGTGAGGTCTTCATCGTCATCAACCAACAGTACTGAAATCATCGCCAGCTCCCCGGTCAGGGTGCGCACATTATCGGTTTTCGCTGACCAGCGTCATGACGTCATTCCAACCTTTACCTAACTTGACACTGGGTTAACCGCACCATACCCACCGCGCTCTTATGCTGCCGCGTCGATGTGTTCTGGAAAGATTTTGATGATTTCTTCGCGCTTGCTCTGCACGGTTGCGCTATTGCTTGATATTTCATTGCTACAGGCCCAAACCCTGACGATTGCGGATATCCGTATCAACGGCCTGCAAAGGGTCTCGGCTGGCAGCGTTTTCGGTGCACTGCCACTAAACATAGGTGAGGAAGCGGACGCCCGCCAACTGGCGCAGGCCACCCGCGCGCTGTTCAAGACCGGATTGTTTCAGGACATCCAGCTGGCACGGGAAAACGATGTGCTGATCATCAATGTGGTGGAGCGCCCGACGGTTTCCAGCATCACGATTGAAGGTAACAAAGCCATCGCAACCGACGATCTGTTGAAAGGCATGAAACAGGCCGGGCTGGGCGAAGGCGAGATTTTCCAGCGTGCCACCCTCGAAGGCCTGCGCAACGAGCTGGCGCGCCAGTACGTTGCCCAGGGCCGCTACTCGGCGTCGGTCGATGCCCAGGTAATCACCCTGCCACGCAACCGGGTCGAGCTCAAAGTCACGATAGATGAAGGCGCCGTCGCCGCCATCAGTCATATCAACGTGGTCGGCAACACGGTATTCAGCGACGAAGAACTCGCCGATCAATTCACCCTGAAAACCAGCAACTGGCTGTCGTTCTTCAGGAACGATGACAAATACGCCCGCGAGAAGCTCTCCGGCGACCTTGAACGGCTTCGCTCCTACTATCTGGACCGTGGCTATATCAACATGGATATCAGCTCGACGCAGGTCTCCCTCACGCCAGACAAAAAGCATGTCTACATTACCGTCAACATTCAGGAGGGCCGCCGCTACCGGGTGCGCGACGTCACACTCAGCGGTGACCTGAAAATCCCGGAAGACCAGGTACAGTCACTGCTGCTGGTGCGCAGGGGCCAGGTATTTTCACGACAACTGATGACCACAACGGTTGAGCTGATCACACGCCGCCTCGGCAATGACGGCTACACATTCGCCAACGTCAATGGCGTACCCCAGGTGCACGAGGACGATCACACGGTGAGCCTGGTGTTTGTTATCGACCCCGGCAAGCGTGCCTACGTGAATCGCATCAATTTTCGCGGCAATACCAAGACCCAGGATCAGGTGCTGCGCCGCGAAATGCGCCAGATGGAAGGAGGATGGGCATCCACTTTCCTCATCGACCAGTCCAAGGTACGTCTTGAGCGCCTGGGCTTCTTCAAGGAGGTCAATGTCGAGACGCCGCCAGTGCCGGGCACCGATGACCAGCTGGATGTGAACTACAGTGTGGAGGAGCAATCGTCCGGTTCAATCACCGCCAGTGTCGGCTTCGCCCAGAGCGCCGGGCTGATCCTGAGCGGGTCGATCAGCCAGCGCAACTTCCTCGGCAGCGGGAATTACGCCAGCCTGGGCTTGACCCGCTCCACCTACCAGAGCAAATACAACCTGGGCTTTACAGATCCGTACTTCACCAAGGACGGGGTCAGCCTGGGTTACAACGGTTTTTACAGCAAGACCGATTACAACAATTACTACGACAACGGACGCTCCTATTACGCGCTCAACAGTTTTGGCCTGGGCGCGAAAATCGGCTACCCGATCAGCGAAACTTCACGTTTGAGTTTCGGCCTTACGGCACAACGTGACAGTATCGAGCCGGGCACCTACAGCGCCGATGAAATCTATGAGTTCATTGGCCGAGAGGGCAAGGCGTTCACCAACTTCAAGGCTGAACTTGGCTGGTAGGAATCGACCCTGAACAAAGGCATCCTCGCCACACGCGGGCACTCGCAGAGCCTGAACATGACGGTGACAGTGCCCGGCAGCGACCTCAGCTTCTACAAGCTCGACTATACCGGCCAGACGTTCGTGCCGCTGAGCACTGACACCGCCCTGCGCCTGCATACCAAGCTCGGCTACGCCAATGGCTACGGTTCCACCGATGGCCTGCCCTTCTATGAAAACTACACCGCCGGCGGCGAAGGCTCAGTGCGCGGCTTCAAAAGCGGTACGCTAGGGCCCCGCAACACGCCCGCGACCGGAGCCTATTCCCGCCAGGGGCAGGCGTACTACACCGACCGTGACCGCGATGCGCTGGGCGGCAACGTCCTGATCACGGGCGGCATGGAATACCTGTTCCCCATACCCTTCGTCAAAGACACCAAATCCTTGCGCACTTCCGTGTTCTGGGACGTGGGCAGCGTCTACGCGGATAAATGCTACGTCAGCACCACCCAGGGATGCGGCACTATCGGGCTGGGTCAACTGGCCAGCTCGGTAGGTGTCGGCGTGACCTGGTACAGCCCGTTGGGCCCATTGAGCGTCAATCTGGCCTATCCGATTCGCACCCCTGAAAATGCAGATACACAGATATTCCAGTTCTCCCTGGGCCAGAGTTTCTGAGTGCACGCACACCTGAAATTTCACTCCGAGGCCTGTCGATACTGCCTCGGGGTGAAGCCGGTGGAGGATTTGAACTGGCGGGTAAATGCACTGTGATCGGTGTACCCACACTGCAACGCCACCTCGGTAATCGGCAGCTCGGAATGCAGCAACAGTCGATGAGCATGCTCCAGGCGCACCTTCTGGATCATCTGCCGGGGCGTAAGCTGGAACACGCGCTTGCAGTAGCGCTCCAGCTGCGCCACGGAAATTCCGGCGATGCGCGTCAGTTCCACAAGGGTTACACGGCGGTGAAAATGTGCGCGAATGTATTCGTCGACCGCCGCCAACCGCTGGTAGGCCGGGTGGGATTCGCTCGCCGACTGCAGATCGACCGAAATACCCGCCAGGCCAATGATCTGGCCGACATCGTTGTACAGCGGCCATTTGTGAGTGAGGCACCAGCCGGGCTCGCGAGTGCCGTAGAGGTGCAATTCGAGCTGGTCTTCAAGCACAACGCCGGCTTGCAATACGCGCCGATCCTGCTCGGTATAGCCGGGGCCCAGTTGCGCGGGAAACACTTCTGCGCTGGTCTTGCCCAACAGCGGCTGCAGCTGCCTGAGGCCGCAACGCTGCACCAGCGTGCGGTTGGCGAGCACGTAGCGGGCATCGCTGTCCTTGATGAAGATCGTCGCATTGGGGATCACATCCAGCAGCGGTAACAGTTGCGCCACGCCAGCCAGCAAGTGCTCGATGCTCTGGGGGCGACAGCCCTGGATAAGGTTCGCAAACGCGCTGTGCATCATGAATCTGACCGCCCCTTCATACGTCGAAGTCCAGCAGATTGCCCCATGCCTAAGGCGCTGTCGAGCACGGCCATTGTGCCGAAATCGTCATCCACAGTTGCGCAAAACATCAATCAGCATGCGGCCGACCCGTTCAGGCTAGGCCAGTCACAAGAAGACGCGGCCATGACTTCTCCCGGCAACGTGCACTGACGGAGCGCTCCATGAAACGATTGCATGTCATCGACTCCCACACCGGCGGCGAACCCACGCGCCTGGTCCTCAACGGCTTTCCTGCACTGGCCGGTACCACCATGGCCGCCCAGCTCGAAAACCTGCGCGCACACCATGATCAATGGCGCCGCGCCTGCCTGCTGGAGCCGCGCGGCAACGATGTGCTGGTGGGCGCGCTGTATTGCCAGCCGGTAACGCCAGGTGCCACCTGCGGGGTGATCTTCTTCAACAATGCCGGTTACCTCGGCATGTGCGGCCACGGCACGATCGGCCTGGTAGCCTCTTTGCATTTTCTCGGCCATATCGGCCCGGGCGACCACCTCATCGACACGCCGGTCGGGAGCGTAACCGCCACGCTGCACACCAACGGCGCCGTTACTCTGCGCAATGTGCCCGCCTGGCGCTACCGCAAACAGGTTGCGGTGCAGGTACCTGGCCATGGCGTGGTACATGGCGATATCGCCTGGGGCGGCAACTGGTTTTTCCTGGTCTCGGACCACGGCCAGGCGTTGCACATGAGCCATGTCGACGCGCTCAGCGACTACACCTGGACGCTGCTCAAGGCTCTCCAGGATCAGGGCATTCACGGCGCGGAAGGTGCGCTGATCGACCATGTCGAATTGTTCGCCGATGACGCCCAGGCTGACAGCCGCAACTTCGTCATGTGCCCAGGCAAAGCCTACGACCGCTCGCCCTGCGGCACCGGCACCAGCGCCAAGCTCGCCTGCCTGGCCGCCGACGGGAAACTCGCCGAAGGCGACATCTGGTTACAGGCCGGTATTACCGGCAGCCAATTCAAAGGCCGTTATGAATGGGATGGTGAACAGGTGCGGCCCTTCATCACCGGCCGCGCCTACGTGACCGCCGACAGCGTACTGCTGATCGACGAGCAGGACCCTTTTGCCTGGGGCATCTGCGCCCCGACCCTATTCGTCTGACACAAGGAGTTGCGACAATGACCCAGAACATCTTCAGCGGCTGCATCCCTGCCCTCATGACGCCCTGCACCCCCGCGCGCACGCCCGACTTCGACGCGCTGGTCGCCAAAGGCCGCGAGCTGATCGATATCGGCATGAGCGCCGTGGTGTACTGCGGCTCGATGGGCGACTGGCCGCTGCTCACCGACGCCCAGCGTCAGGAAGGCGTGGCGCGCCTGGTGGCCGCGGGGGTGCCAACCATTGTCGGCACTGGCGCGGTGAACAGTCGTGAGGCCGTGGCCCATGCAGCGCATGCCGCCAAGGTCGGCGCCCAGGGCCTGATGGTGATTCCCCGCGTACTCTCCCGAGGCGGATCCGCTACCGCGCAAAAGGCCCACTTCGCAGCGATCCTCAATGCAGCGCCGAACCTGCCGGCGGTGATCTACAACAGCCCCTATTACGGTTTCGCAACGCGTGCCGAGCTGTTCTTCGAGCTGCGCCGCCAGCACCCGAACCTGATCGGCTTCAAGGAATTCGGCGGCGCCGCCGACCTGCGCTACGCCGCCGAGAACATCACGTCCCAGGACGACGACGTGACCCTGATGGTCGGCGTCGACACCCAAGTGGTGCATGGCTTCGTCAATTGCAACGCCACCGGGGCCATCACCGGCGTCGGCAACGCGTTGCCACGGGAAGTGCTGCAACTGGTGGCGCTGAGCCAGAAGGCCGCCCTGGGCGACGCCAAGGCCGCTCGCCTGGCCCGCGAGCTGGAAACAGCGCTGGCGGTGCTGTCTTCCTTCGATGAAGGCTGCGACCTGGTGCTGTATTACAAGCACCTGATGGTGCTCAACGGGGACCAGGGTTACGCGCTGCACTTCAACGAGACCGATGAGCTCAGCGATGCCCAGCGGCGCTATGCCGAGCAGCAATACACATTGTTCCGCAACTGGTATGCCAATTGGACGGCCGAGGTGTTGGTGTAGGAGCGAACAGGCCATGTGCGATCACCCCCCGCCAGACATCACTGTCGTCGGCGCCGGCATCATCGGTGTTGCCTGTGCTCTGCAACTCTCGCGGCAAGGACGCCAGGTGCTGGTGATCGACGCGCAGGAACCGGGCATGGGCGCCTCGTACGGCAACGCCGGCCATCTTGCGACCGAGCAGGTATTTCCGATCGCCGACCTGGCGATCCTCAAACGCCTGCCCGCGATGCTGCTGGACCCCACGGGCCCGCTGCGCCTGGACTGGAAATACCTGCCCCGCGCCCTGCCCTGGTTCGCCCGGCTGCTGCTCAACCTGCGGCCGGACGCCTATCGACGCACAGTGGCAGGTCTTCGGGCCCTGAATGAAGGCAGCCTGGACGCCTGGCGCCGCCTGCTTGAGTCCATCGGACAGCCACAACTGCTGCGCAACGACGGCTCGTTGCTGGTATTCGAGCGAGCCGATTCGCGAAACGCCATCGATGCCTTGCAACAGCGCATGCAGCAACACGGCGTACCGGTGACCTTCTGGCCGGGCGATGCGGTCCGGGCGGGTGCGCCGCAGTTGAGTGAGCGCATCCAGGGCGGTTTGTTTTTTCCGGGCACCGGGCACTTTATCGATCCCTACACGGTGGTGCATGCTCTGGTTAATGCTGCCAAGGCCAACGGTGTACGTTTTATCCAGCGCAAGGTACTCGATGGACGGATTGAAGGCGATGGCGTCACGCTGGCGACCGACCAGGGAACCCTCACCGCACGGCAGGTCCTGATTGCCTGCGGCGCCCACTCCGCCAAACTGACGGAGGCCCTGACCGGCAAGAAAGTCCCGCTGGACACGGAACGCGGCTACCACCTGATGCTGCCCCACGAGCACGGCAGGCTGCCGTTGGCGGTCACCTCGCTGGAGCGCAAGTTCATCATGACCCCCATGAGCGGCGGCCTGCGCCTGGCCGGCACGGTGGAATTCGCCGGACTGGACCGCCCCGCCAACATGGAACGCGCATGGCAACTGTACCGTCTGAGCCAGGGCCTGTTCCGCAAAGACTTGAACCGCCACAACGCGACCCCCTGGATGGGGTTTCGGCCGTCCCTGCCGGACTCGCTGCCGATCATTGATCAAGTCTGTGGGGGCAAGGTGCTGCTCGCGTTCGGTCACCAGCATCTGGGGCTGACCCAGGCCGCGGTGACAGCACAGATGATTGGGCAAATGCTGTCTCATCAAAACGTCCCGCAATGGGCGTCGTATCGTCTTTCACGGTTCTGAGGGATTAAAAATCAGGATCAAATCCTGGAAGCGGGTCTTTCTGTGGCAAGCCCCAATGCCGTTCAGTCAAACGCAGATTCCCTGTAGGAGCGTCGGTGCGACTTACCCGCGAAAGCGGTGGGTCAGTCAACATCAATGTTTTCTGGGCCGACGCCTTCGCAGGCAGGTCGAATCGGCGCACCGCAGCTCCCACATTTGATCGCGTCCCCCCCATACCGGTCGGCTCTCAGGCCGCCGCGCTCTTGATCTGGGGCGCCCCGTCAACCACGCTGGCCGAATGCAGGCTTGAATCCGTGGGTAACCCGGCAGGACGCCGGGTTAGCCGCCCCGCGCCATGGATGGCGCGTGGCGGCGGCCCACGGATTCAAGCCTGTATTCGGGCACACCGAGCCTAGGCGAGGTGCCGAGTGGTGGGGCGGAGGCTTTTTGGTTACTTTTGTGCCTTTACAAAAGTGACCCGCCGTAAGGGCGGAACCCTAGGCCGCCGTTACCGCAGGAACGGATATGTACACCGTCACACAGCTATCGGGAGCAAGCCCCCTCCCACATTTGGACCCAGTGAAATTCGCAACCAGAGTCCTTCTACAGTAGGCCTGCCCTACTTCACCAACCGCTTCTCCTTGGAGGGGCGATATCCGAAATACGCGCTGTAACACTTGCTGAAATGACTCGGCGATACAAACCCGCACGCCACCAGCACATCCACCTGTGACAACTCGGTGTGCTGCAACAAGCGTCGCGCCTCGGTGACGCGCAGTTCCATGTAATAGCGATGCGGCGTGGTGCCCAATTGCTCCTTGAACAGCCGTTCGAGCTGACGCCGGGAACGCCCGGCGTAAACGGCCAGTTGGTCGAGTTCGAGGGGTTCCTCAAGGTTGGCGTCCATCAACTTCACCACTTCGCGCAGGGGCGCGCTGACGCAGACGTTTTCGGTCGGTTTGATGCGCCGATAGCGTGACTCCTCGAACGCCAGAATATCTTCGATACCTTCAACCAGCGCCTTGCCATGCAGGCTCTTGATCCAGTCCAGCGCCATATGGAAGGCGCCCGAAGGGCTGGAGGCGGTGAGCCGGTCGCGGTCGATCACGAAGGGTTCGCTGGTGACCTGGGCCGCCTTGGACACTTCCGCAAGTGCCGGCCGGTGCTCCGGGTGGATTGCGCAGCGATAACCCTGCAACAACCCGGCGCGTCCCAGAAACCAGGAGCCATTCCACAACCCGGCGAGACTGATGCCTTGTTCGGCGGCGCTGCGCAGCAGATGGGTGAAGTCTTCGCTGGCCTTGAGCTCGGTGCGAAAGCCGCCGCAGATCACCAGCAGGTCCAGGTCATGCAACGCCGCCGCATCAAGCACAGCGTCGGGGCGAATCACCAGGCCCAGGTCACTGATGACTTCGCCCTCACCCCAGCCGAAGGTGCGCGAGGCGAACAACTCGGGGCGCAGCAGGTTGGCGGTGACCAGGGTATCGAGGGTCTGGGTGAATGCCGGCAGGGAAAAGTGTTCAAGCAACAGAAAGCCGACGCGAGCGACCGAGGCCAACTGCCCGGGATTTTCGTTGAGGTAACGCAGGTTCTTGCCTTTCATGCCGCCGCTGAATTGACGTCTTTCCATCGCAGGGTTGGCCCACTTTTATTGTTGATTGCGTGGGCGCCATCTTAGGGGCAAATCGGCTGGCTGTCTCAACCGGTGGGTAAACAGTCACCTCTTGCAAGCCCTTGCCTCATTCGACAAATCGCAATCTGATACGGTTTTATATTCGCCAGCTGCCTCTGTACCGAAAACGCCTGCAGAGGGACAATGGCGCCAACCCGACATTTCTGTCGCCCAACTTCTCGGAGGCTTCATGACCAAGATGGCACTTTTTCTGTTCGGTTTTCTGGTACTGACCATTGGTATCGGCCTACTGGCGACGATATCGCCGGTCTAAGGTTCATCGACCTCTGCCCCATGCGTGTCTTCGCTGTGCAAAAGTACGGCGCACAAAGCAGCTCCCCAAGCGTCATTCCATTCGATTGAGGGCGAAAGATTTCCAGCAAAGCGCTTTCGGCCATCAAAACGCCATAATCTCTGCTATTGTCCAAAGACCTCATCTCCTCATCATCGCCCCCAAGCGATCTTCCGTGGAGCATGCTCTGCGACATCGGCGTTTTCGGTGTCGGCCCTCAATAGCATGGAACGCCCAAGCGATGGATACACCGCCACCCACACCGTCGCAATCGCGCGCCGAAAAGATCGTCGAATTCAAACGTCAGAAAACCCTGCTCAAGACCGGCGCGCTGCAGGATGCCATTTTCAACAGCGCGTATTTCTCCAGTATCGCCACCGATGAAAAAGGCGTGATCCAGATCTTCAACGTCGGTGCCGAACGCATGCTCGGCTATGCCGCCGCCGACGTGGTCAACCGCATCACCCCTGCCGACATCTCTGACCCGGCCGAGCTGATCACTCGCGCCGCCGCGCTCAGCCTGGAGCTCGACACACCCATCACACCAGGGTTCGAGGCGCTGGTGTTCAAGGCCTCGCGGGGTATCGAAGACATTTACGAGCTGACGTATATCCGCAAGGATGGCAGTCGCTTGTCAGCCATGGTCTCGGTGACAGCGTTACGCAACCGCAATGACATGATCATCGGCTACCTGTTGATCGGCACCGACAACACCGCGCGCAAGCAGGAAGAAGCCGAGCGCAAAGGCTTCGAACGCGCCCTCGAAGAAAAGAACCTGGAGCTGGAACACGCCAGCCACATGAAGTCCGAATTCCTCGCCACCATGTCCCATGAGTTGCGCACGCCGTTGAACGCGGTGATCGGCTTTTCCGAAGCCCTCAAGGATGGGCTGGTGGGCGACATGAGCGACACCCAGCGTGAATACATCGGCGACATTTTTACCAGCGGCCAGCACTTGCTGTCGCTGATCAATGACATTCTCGACCTGTCCAAAGTCGAGGCCGGGATGATGGACCTGGAGCTGGAAGCCGTTGAACTGTCGGGCTTGCTCGCCAACAGTCTGTTGATCGTGCGCGAAAAAGCCGCGCTGCAGCGTATCCAGTTGAAACTCGACAGCCCGGACGACTTCGGCTGGCTCGAGCTGGACCTGCGCAAGACCAAACAGATCGTCTACAACCTGCTGGCCAACGCGGTCAAATTCAGCGAGCACGGCAGCTCGGTGACCCTGGCCGTGCGCGAAGTCAGCCGCGATCAGGTCGGTCTGGTGCCCGGCGACTGGCCAGTGCACAACTTTGCGTTGCCGCCCGGCTCGCACACACAGTTTCTCGAACTGAGCGTCAGCGATACCGGCATCGGTATCGCCAGGGACGACATGGGCAAGCTGTTCAAGGCCTTCAGCCAGATCGACAGCAGCCTGGCGCGCAAATTCGAAGGCACAGGTCTTGGCCTGGCGATGGTCAAGCAGTTGACCGACCTGCATGGCGGCAGCGTCGCCGTGGCCAGCCGCGAAGGCCTCGGTGCGCGCTTTGTGGTGTGGCTGCCGCTGCACCGAACTCTGGAGGCCACATGGCCGCAATCCTGATCGTCGAAGACAACGAAGCCAACATGCGCCTGGCTCGTCTGCTGCTGGTGAATGCCGGCCACAGCGTGTTGTGGGCCGCCGACGCCGAAAGCGGCCTGACCATGGCGCGCGAGCTACAACCGGTGCTGATTCTGATGGACATTCAACTGCCTGGCATGGACGGCCTGGCGGCAACACGCTTGCTCAAGCAAGACCCACATACCGCGCACATCCCGGTGATCGCCCTCACCGCCATGGCCATGAAAGAGGACCGGGAAAAAACCCGCCTGGCCGGCTGCGACGCCTATGTGATCAAACCCCTGCGCTACAAGGAGCTGTACCAGGTGATCGACACCCTGCTGAACCCGTCCATTACACCTCTAGCATGAGTCCTCTCCATGGCCAGCTCACCTGCAACGCTGTTGATCGTTGATGACGACGCTCATATACGCAAACTCCTGGAAACCCTGCTGCACCACGAGGGCTACCTGACCCTGAGCGCCGCCAGCGGTGAAGAGGCCTTGCACCTGATAGCCAGCACCCCGCCCGACCTGGTGTTGCTGGACGTCATGATGCCCGGCATGGACGGCTACGAAGTGGCCAGCCAGCTCAAGGGCAATCCCGTCACCGCGAATATCCCGATCATCATGCTCTCGGCGCTCAGCGAATCCGAGGCACGGGTCAACGGCCTGCAAAGCGGTGCCGAGGAGTTCATCACCAAGCCGGTGGAGCGCCTGGAGCTGTGGCTGCGGGTGCGCAATCTGCTGCGACTGAAGGCCCACAGCGATCAGCTCAGACAGCACAATCTGATGCTCGAACAGCAGTTGCTGAAACACACCAGTCCAAACGCGCAGATGAACGTGCATGACCTGGCCCGCCAGGACCTGGAATACGCCCTGCGTGCAGCGGTTGAACGCAATGAGTTCGCCCTGCACTACCAGCCCAAGGTCGAGCTGGCCAACGGCGAAGTCTGTGCCCTGGAGGCCTTGCTGCGCTGGGATCGGCCTGGCTATGGCCCGGTCTCACCTGCCGTGTTTGTTCCTGTACTGGAAGACCTTGGCCTGATCGTGCCGGTGGGCCGCTGGGTGATCGAGCGCGTCTGCCAACAGATCGCCACGTGGCAGTTCAACGGCATAGGCGCGGTGGAGGTGTCGGTCAACGTGTCCGGTCATCAATTGATTGAGGGTGACCTGATCGCCGATATCGAGCGCACCCTGGTCACCACCGGAGTGGAGGCACACTGGCTGGAGGTGGAGCTCACCGAGAGCTCACTGATGGAAAACACCGAGCACACCATCGCCGCCCTGCAACGCTTGCGCGCCATGGGGGTGAAAATCTCCATCGACGACTTCGGCACGGGCTACTCAAGCCTGGCGTACCTGCGACGGTTTCCCATCGATACGTTGAAGATCGATATCGCGTTCATCCGTGAGGTCACCACCAACCCGCAGGATGCGGCAATCACGCGCACCATCATCGAACTGGCCCACAGCCTGAACCTGCGGGTGGTCGCCGAGGGCGTCGAGACCCAGGCGCAGTTGACGTTCCTGAAAGAGGCCGGCTGCGACCAGATTCAGGGGTATCTG
Source organism: Pseudomonas sp. Leaf59 (assembly GCF_920984685.1). Lineage (NCBI taxonomy): Bacteria > Pseudomonadati > Pseudomonadota > Gammaproteobacteria > Pseudomonadales > Pseudomonadaceae > Pseudomonas > Pseudomonas sp. Leaf59. The sequence continues at coordinate 295,464 of NZ_CAKLBR010000001.1, forward strand.
TTCAGCCGACCGTTGCCGGTGGAGACGCTGGAGCGGTTATTGCTGGATAGAATGAAGTAAGCCTACGCAGCCCGATCAGGTGAGCGGCCTCGTCACAGGAATGAGCTCGCCTGAAACCACGCATGGCTGAATCGAAACACAATGTCATCTAATGCACGATAGCGCGAGGGAATCAATAACGTGACCGGGGCAACAGAAGGTTAGTAGCCTCTCAGCCCAAAAAAGGCCTCTTCATGCAACGTGTCTCCACTCTCACCCCAGCGTTCAATCAGCCATTACCTGCCCTGCCAACCGCCTCCGGGCAACCACTTTCCAGACAACAGCGCGACGCCCAGGCGCCACCCGAATCTGGCACTTCCCGCGCCGACGGCGACCGCGAACTGGCCATGCAATACCGCAACGCGCTCCTTGTTGCCGCCCAAAGCAGCACCACGCCCACCATCAATCACGTGCCGCCCCACTCCACCTTCGGCCAGTGGTGGGGCCAACTACGTGACGCGTTCCAGTCCACCGCTGTGCGCCAGTGGATTCAAGACCACGGTATCAACCGCAGCTCGATCACGCTCGACCCACAGACGGGCGAAATCGCCTTCATGGTCAAGGGAAAACCGCACAAGGCAGGGCAAGACGATGCTCATTGGCGCGCAGTCAGCGGGCCCATTATCGAAGCTGCGCGTTTACTCGAAGTGGGAACCGCCTTCAAGCCACCTGTCACCCAGGTCGATGAACCGGTTCCGTGGTGGATCGTCGGACGTTTTTATCAAGAGCCCAACGGGTCGACACCGTTCGAAAGGCGTCAACGCGCGCAGACCATCGAGCGCGATCAGAACTTCAGGCCACTCGACCCGAACACACGCCGAGCGTTGATCAGCGCGCGTAGTGAAGATGCACTCTTCGAGCAGAAAGCAGCGCTGGCCGATATCCATACCCGCCACGTTGCCGCCTCCACGCTGCAATACGTGGCGAACACCGTGAAAAATGGCATCGACTATCACGGGCAGATTGAAAACGAGTTAAAGAAGCACGTTTATCTCTCTGAACACGCCTCCTACTATCCGGATAGAACCGGCAAAACGAACCGGGTCAGCCTTGTGAAATTGCTCAAGGACCACGGCTGGGACATTCCAACGAATCACCAGCAGTTAGAGAACCTGGCGACCGCACTGGCAACGCCTGCCCTCACCTCACCCATCCATGGCAACCTGGGGGGCGCACTGGCCTGGCCCGAACCCCTTGAGCAGGACAGACAGCGTCAACTCAAGCAGGTTATCCACTCAGCTCGACTCGGCACTGTGAGGGTATTTCACGATGACACCGTTCTCACTCATTTGCTGCGCGACAGGCCTGTTTCCCCGCAAGAGCTGCGCGATCCGCGGCGGCTGCTCAATGACTTGCTCAGGTCCCCCAAGGGCAAGGCATTGGGCGAAGCGCTTCAAGCCTTTTTTGAGCAGCTCGCCATCAAGGGCAGCCCCAGCGACTGGCTGCTGGCAGCCCTGAACCTGGAGAGCAGCAGCGACATCGAAGGCGTGACGACTCACTCCCCGCAGCCCCATATCGAGGGCTTCCCACTGGTCACCGCGCAAAACGCCGACAAGACACCCTCAATCATCGTCAAGGAGCTGGCTGAATACCTGCTCGCCAACGGCAAAGCCGAATCCGCCGAGACGGCAACCATCAGGGCTCACCTGCAACTGGCCAGACTAGCGCCACAGTTTCTGGTCAACGACATCCCCAAACAAGTGAAAGTAGGTGCTCATAGCTGGGTCAGCTTCACCACAGCGGTTGCCCGTATCGAAGCGAAAGCACCTGGAACAACGGCAGGGATGAGCTATGCGCAGATCATGCTGCATGCCAGCGCTGCGCCGATTAACGATCACGAGCGTCAGGTCGAGTACGCCGCCCAGCAAGACGCGATCAAGGACTGGGCTGTTGCAAATGGCTTGGGCTATCCGGTAACCGAAAGCGCGCTGACCGAAGTGTGTAACGCATTCAACAACCAGATTGGCGAACTGCGCGAAGCCGCAGAAACGCAAGTCCCGCAAATGCCGACAGCCAGCGCCCTTGCCTTGGAGCAATTGAAAAAAGCGCTGCCGGACATGGACCCGAAACTGTTCGAAGCGAAATGCATTGAGCTCGAACCCTCCAACAAGGACTTCCCAGGCCCTTACTCGATACTGGATCTGTTTATCGATGGCCGCTTCCTGCGACAAGCGCCGGATGGAAATTTAACGGTTGGGCTGTTTTGGCTGAAATTCATACCCGGGGTGATATCAATACCGATTGGCGACGACTTTACTCGCGGCACCTGGAACGCGTTGTCAAAAGGAATCGACATCAAGGCGGTACTGGAAAAAATCAAGGATTTGCCCTCCCCGCGGCAGCTTTTCGAAACGGCATTTACCGATTACGCCAACGCGGTGAAGAAGACGACTGCGGCGCAAATAAAAACCCTGGTTTCAAACCTGCCACTGGAAGACCGGCAGAATCTTGAGTTTGGAAAAATAACCGTCCGTACGGAAATCGACTACTGGCGAAACGATCATCCCCTACCCGTTGAAAAAGGCACTGTACTGGTCGAAACCGTGCGCAACGGTACATCTGTTACTTATGCAATCAATCGACTGAAGGGCACCATCACCCAACTACCAGGCAAGGTCTACAAGGAGCGCCAGCCCACCGACAGTTGGCATCCTTCCAAAGGAAAAAGATACGACGTCATAACGCCCGGTGGTGAGTATCCCTCCAGATTGACGGATGAAAAAAAAGGTGAACACGGCACACCCTACAGCTACGCCAGTGACAGAACCCGCTACCTTGCCGAGGCTGTCATCGCAGACATGGAACTGCCTGCGATAAAGCGCTACGCCAAAGGTGCGACAACCTTTGAAACGCAAGTGCCCACTTACCGCATCATCGAAGAGATTGCGCTCAACCTGATCCCGTTCCGGTCGGCGATCAAGCATTTCATCGAGGGCAAAACGCTCGAAGGTTTCGTTGACCTGGCGTTCGATATCTTTGGCTTCGCGGTCGGCCTTGGCGCCGCGGCCAAGGTCACGAAAGCCCTGTCAGTTGGAGCCTCGGCACTGTCCAAAATCGCCCGTGCGGGCAAGATCCTCGGCCGTGCAGCGGTAGGCACGCTCAATCCTCTGAGCGGTCTGGATGACCTGGCCCGGGGGGCTATCAACCTCGCTCGCCGGGGCGTTTCCCGCGCGGAAAAGCTACTGGCAGGGTTGACGAAAGTTGATGTGGCCGCACTGGCGAAAAAACCCAATATCGCCCAAGGCACACTCAAGGGGGTCAATGGCGCAAGTGATGTCGGGGCACTGGCGAAATTGGACGAAGCGACCGGTCAATGGCATGCCATCAACCCAGCCACGCAAAAACCCTTCGGGCCGCCGCTAGAGAACTTTCAGGCCAAGGTGATTTCCAGCGGTGAACTCTGCGAAAACATGAAGACGTTGTATAAAAAACTGGATAAGAGCACCCAACTGGACATTTGTTATGCGACTGCGTTACGCGCCGCCCAGGCCGACAGAAAGATCACTGACACGGCGTTCAAGGTGATCGTTCCCGAAGTACTCAATGGCGGATCACAGACCTATAACCGCATGATGCAAATCCGTCCGGACACTCTGAAAAGCAGCTTTAATGCAGCCGACATTACCGAATCAGGCATCGTTACCTTTGTCAGCCGGCGCGGCTATAACAAGGACAAAATCGTGCACGCCGCCTATATTCAAAAAGCCCCCGACGGCCAATTGTACCTCTACCACTCCAACTCTCTGTCGCTGGACCACGCCTTAGGTGGCACCAGGCTGCAGCCTGCCACCGCAGGCACGGCTAACGTCTATACGTTGGGTCGGGAACAGCAGGCCGGCATTCAACGTTTCATGGATGACGGCGGCGGCTACGACATGGTGTTCACGCCTTCCAGCACCCTGGAGTCCAGCATCAGGCGTCGCGCCGCCTGAGCCTGCCTCATCCCTCAAAGTGAATGGAATCACTTTGAACCCGCACCCGGGCGCAGCCCTCCAACCTGCATACACCACGGCCCGGAACGCGCTCGATGACATTCATTCTATGGTTGGCCGTACTCGGCGCCGTATTGCTCACCCTCGCCCTCACCTCCTCCTACCTGCGCTGGATGCCGGTGACCACCTCGGCGGTGTGCCTGTTGCTGGGCGTCGCGATTGGTCCGCTGGGGGTTGACCTGTTGCACCTGGACATCAAGGGTTCCGCGCGCTGGATGGAACACCTGACCGAAGTCGCCGTGCTGTTTTCGCTGTTTGTCAGCGGCCTCAAGCTGCGCCTTCCGCTCAGCCATCGCCTCTGGCGCACTGCGTTCGGCATGGCCGGGCCGGTGATGCTGCTGACCATCCTCGGCACCTGCCTGGCGCTGCATTACCTGCTGCAATTGTCGTGGGGTGTGTCATTGCTGGTGGGGGCAATCCTGGCACCCACCGACCCGGTGCTGGCCGGCCTGGTACAGGTCAACAATGCCCAGGACTACGACGCGCTGCGCTTTGGCCTCTCGGGCGAGGCCGGTTTGAACGACGGCACGGCCTTCCCCTTCGTGATCTTCAGCCTGCTGTTCATGCAGCATGGCGGCTTTGACGGCGACTGGCTCGGCGGCTGGGTCCTGAAGAATCTGATCTGGGCAGTGCCAGCCGGGTTGCTGGTGGGTTACTGGATGGGCCGGGGCATCGGCCGCGTCACCTTGTGGCTGCGCATCACCCACGACGACAGCACCCTGTCGCCCAATGACTACCTGACCCTGGCGCTGATCGCACTGGCCTACGTGGTCGCCGAAGCGATCGGTGGCTACGGTTTTCTGTCGGTGTTCGCTGCCGGGCTCGGCCTGCGCCAAGCCGAACTCAAATCCACCGGCAACGCCAGGACACCCGCCGAGCACCTGGCACTGCCCGTGGTCGGTCACCTGGAAGTGGAGCCGGAGCGTGCCCTGCAAGGCGACGTCAGTGAACTGGCCGATACGCAGATTGCGGCAGGCGTGATGATGGGCGACATGCTCTCGTTCGGCAGCCTGGTGGAACGCTCGATGGAAGTGTTTCTGGTGACCGTCTTGGGCATCGTGCTGGTCAGCCATTGGGACTGGCGCGCGCTGTTGGTGGCGGCATTGCTGTTTTGCGTGATTCGCCCGGTCAGCGTATTCGCCATGCCCTGGGGCAGCCTGGTCGACCGCCAGCAACGCGGCCTGATGGGTTGGTTCGGGATTCGCGGCATCGGCAGCATCTACTACCTGTTCTACGCCCTCAACCATGGGCTGATCGGCACCAGCAGCGCCGTGGCGGTGAACCTTACCGTGTCGGTGATTGCCCTGAGCATCGTCGTGCATGGCCTGAGTACCCAGCCAATGCTGGCATGGTATGAACGACGAGCCAGGGCGAAGGGTCAGTCCTGACGCTCAGTATTGCCGACGTCTGCCGCGTCATCCAGATCGTTGAGAGGCACAGTGGCATCCTCCTTGAGCGGCGCGGTGGCATCGTCCATCAACGAGCCCGGGTCTTCGTTGCCCGGATCGTTGGGGTCGTCTTCCAGGTCGAGTTCTTTTGACATGACGTTCTCCTCTAGCCGCCCTGAGTATCGATATCGGCATCGGTTTCAGGTTTGTGCTCGGGCTCGGGTTCGAAATCCGGGCTGAACTCGTTCTCCTTTGCCTTGGGGTCGCTGGCAGCCGCTGGATCCTTGGGTGCATTGACAGCGCTGCCTGTGGCCGGCGCGCCGCCATCGATGGCCGGGTCGTTACGGTTGCTGGTTTGCGGGTCGTCGCTGGTGTTCATGGGGCACCTCTTCGCAGGTCTGAGGGAAATCTGTACTGCGTAAAACTAAGGCGCCGCGCCGACGAGCGAAGTTCCTTCCGAGTGCTCAGCGGATCGGATTGTCGACCTGGATATAGAACGCATAAATGCCCAGCACCAACCAGAACACCATGAACAGCCAGGGTGCACGCATGGAGAACAACAGCGACTTGCGATAGCCCTTGTGGGAGGACTCCATTTCGGAAAACAGCGGCGACTCATCGTAGGCCATGCCCATCACCGGTTCGCTGCGCAGCAGTTCGCTCTGTTTGTAGTGCCAGTGGTCGATGATTTCATACGCCGCGCGAATACCGGGCCAGGCATTCAGCGAACTCAAAATACCCAGCGCCACCAGGAACACCGGCACCACCAGGGTAAACAGCTTGCCCCACTCCGGATTGAGGTTGCCCATGCCGGAGACGAAGGCGATCACCAGGAATGACTGCGCGGTGAGGTAGGCATCGGTGCGGTTGGCGAGGATGGTGGTTTCGTACTGGATTTCTCGGCGGTAGAAGTCCAGCCGGTCCTTGGGCGAACCGAAGATCTTGGCGTTGTGCTCGCTGTGGTCGGTCAGGGCCGATTCCGGGGTATCGGGCGAGATGATGGTTGGCACGACGGTACTCCGCAGATTGTCGAATGCCAATTAGAAGAATCGAGCGTGGGCGAAGTTCAAGTTAGTTACGCACCATTAAAGAGCACTGCGCGAGCGATCTGAGGTGGAACGCCCTATCGTGGCGAACGGGGCACCGTGGCGAGCGGGCTTGCCCCGCGTTGGGGTGCGAAGCGCCCCCAATCGAGCAAAACGCGGTGTCCCTGATACGGCTCAGCGCCTGGTTTTGGGGCTGCTGCGCAGCCCAACGCAGGACAAGCCTGCTCGCCACAGGGAATCTGCGCTTAACTGAACGGCATTAGGGCAAGCCCGCTCGCCACAAGTAATCGGCGCCTGAACGCCATTTCGGCACATGCATTGCTTAACCCTTTCATCTGCCCGTAAACAGGAGCAAGCGTTACCCCCCGACCCAGAGCCCCCCCACCAGAAAGAAAGGACCAGGCCTGTTGGCACCCTGCGCCACGGGCTCATATAAAAAATGCGTTTTTAAAAGCGGCAGTGCCACCCATGCACCCCTGGGCACTGACAAGGTATCGGAATGGCTCGATCTTTCTTTGACGAAATGAATGACGCGAACGGCGAGTGCCGTGCGCACTACCAGGATTTCTCGCGCTGGCTGGCCAATACGCCGCCGGAACTGCTGGCCCAGCGTCGCCGCGAGGCAGATTTGCTGTTTCACCGCGCCGGGATCACGTTCACCCTGTACGGCGATGAACAGGACACCGAGCGCCTGATCCCCTTCGACATCATCCCGCGCAGCATTCCCGCCAGCGAGTGGAGCGTGATCGAGCGCGGCTGTATCCAGCGCGTCAATGCGCTGAACATGTTCCTCGCCGACATCTACCACGACCAGCGCATCATCAAGGCCGGCATCATTCCGGCGGAACAGGTGCTGGGCAACGAAGGCTATCAAAAGGCAATGGTCGGGCTAGACCTGCACCGCGGCATCTACTCGCACATCTCCGGCGTCGACCTGGTGCGCGACGGCGACGGCACCTACTACGTGCTCGAAGACAACCTGCGCACCCCCAGCGGCGTGAGCTACATGCTCGAAGACCGCAAGATGATGATGCGCCTGTTCCCCGAAGTGTTCGCCAGACAGCGCATCGCGCCGGTGGACCACTACCCCAACCTGCTGCTCAAGACACTCAAGAGTTCCAGCCGCCTCGACAACCCGAATGTGGTGGTGCTGACCCCTGGCCGCTTCAACAGTGCGTTTTTCGAGCATGCCTTTCTGGCGCGGGAAATGGGCGTGGAACTGGTGGAAGGCGCCGACCTGTTCGTGCACGACCTCAAGGTATTCATGCGCACCACCGACGGGCCCAAGGCCGTCGACGTGATTTACCGCCGCATCGACGACGCGTTCCTCGACCCGCAGGCGTTCAACGCCGAATCCATGCTCGGCGTGCCCGGCCTGGTGGCCGCCTATTGCGCGGGCAACGTGGTGCTGGCCAACGCCATCGGTACCGGCGTGGCCGACGACAAGTCGATCTACCCCTACGTGCCGGCGATGATCAAGTTTTACCTGGACGAAGAACCGATCCTGCAGAACGTGCCGACCTTCCAGTGCCGCAAGCCTGATGAACTGTCCCACGTGCTGGCCAACCTCGGCGAGCTGGTGGTCAAGGAAACCCAGGGTTCCGGCGGCTACGGCATGCTGGTGGGCCCCGCGTCCACGGCCGCCGAGATCGAGGACTTCCGCCAACGCATCAAGGCGCGCCCCCATGCCTACATCGCCCAGCCGACCCTGAGCCTGTCCACCTGCCCCACGTTCGTCGAAAACGGCATTGCGCCCAGGCATATCGACTTGCGCCCCTTTGTCCTCTCGGGCAAGGAAACCCGTCTGGTGCCCGGTGGTCTCACGCGGGTGGCGCTGCGTGAAGGCTCGCTGATCGTCAACTCGTCGCAGGGCGGCGGAACCAAGGACACCTGGGTGGTGGAGGACTGAATATGCTGAGTAGAACCGCCGCAGATCTGTACTGGATGTCACGTTACCTGGAGCGCGCCGAAAACCTGGCACGCATGCTCGAAGTCAGTTACTCGTTGTCGCTGATGCCCCAGGCCGGGCGCAGTGACGGGCTGGACGAACTGGCCATGTCGCTGCTCAGCAGCGGCACCCTGGAAAATTACCTGGAGCGCCACCAGACCCTGGACGCCGAACGCATGCTGCACTTCTTCGCCCTCGACGAAGAAAACCCGGCCAGCATCTACAACTGCCTGCGCGCCGCACGTGGCAATGCCCACGCGGTACGCGGGCGCATCACCGCCGACATGTGGGAAAACCTCAACGCCACCTGGCTGGAAATGCGCAGCATCGCCGCCGGCGGCCTCGCACGACATGGCATCAGCCACTTCTGCGACTGGGTCAAGCAGCGCTCGCACCTGTTTCGCGGCGCCACCTCGGGCACCATCATGCGCAATGACGCCTACCGCTTCATCCGCCTGGGCACCTTTGTCGAACGCGCCGACAACACCCTGCGCCTGCTGGATGCGCGCTACGAGATGTTCGGCGAAGAGTCCGAAGAAGTCAGCGACCTGTCGGCACGCGGCTACTACCAGTGGAGCGCCCTGCTGCGCGCATTGTCGTCCTTCGAGGCGTATACCGAGCTGTACCCGAATGCCCTCAACGCGCGCTCGGTGTCCGAACTGCTGCTGTTGCGCAGCGACGTTCCGCGCTCGTTGCACGCCTGTATCGAGGAACTGAGCCAGATCCTCGCTGACCTGCCCGGCAGCTACGGCCGCACCGCGCAACGCCTGGCGGCGGAGTTCGAGGCGCGGCTGCGCTACACCGGCATCGACGAGATTCTGGAGGACGGCCTGCATATGCGCTTGATCGAGTTCATCGACACCGTGCGCGAACTGGCCCGATCCATCCAAAGTTCCTACCTGGAAGTGGTCTGAAAGGGAGCCTGCGCAACGCTCTGTGGCAAGCGGGCTGTTGTGTCGAGCGGGCTTATTGTGGCGAGCGGGCTTGCCCCGCGTTGGGGTGCGCAGCGCCCCCATCGAGCAAAACGCGGTGTACCTGATACGGCTCAGCGCCTGGCTTTGGGGCTGCTGCGCAGCCCAACGCAGAACGCAGGACAAGCCTGCTCGCCACAGGGAATCTGCGCTTAACTGAACGGCATTAGGGCAAGCCCGCTCGCCACAATAAGCCCGCTCACCAGAGGAATGTGGCTGCCTGAAACCATCAGACCCCGTTGGCGTGCACGGCCCACCACCTGGGCAACAACTGCCGCACCCGCGCCTCGCCAAAGCGGTCGTCGATCAGCATCACCACGCCCCGGTCCTGCTGGCTGCGAATCACCCTGCCCGCCGCCTGCACCACCTTCTGAATGCCGGGATACAAATAGGTGTAGTCATACCCGGCGCCGAAGATCGCGCCCATGCGCAGCTTCATCTGCTCATTGACCGGATTCAACTGGGGCAGGCCCAGGGTCGCCACAAACGCGCCGATCAAGCGCGCGCCGGGCAGGTCGATGCCTTCGCCGAATGCGCCGCCCAGCACGGCAAAGCCAATGCCCTGGCTGTGATGGGTGAACTGGTCGAGAAACCCCTGGCGCTCGGCCTCGGCCATGCCGCGCGATTGCAGCCACAGGGCAATCTGCGGGTGCCGTTCGGCCATCAGTTGGGCGACCTGTTGCAGGTAATCGAAGCTTGAAAAAAACGCCAGATAGTTACCCGGTTGCGCGGTGAACTGCCGCGCAATCAACTCGACGATGGGCGCCAGCGACGCCTGGCGATGCACGAAGCGCGTGGAGATACGCTCGACAATGTGCACCTGCAACTGCTCCGCCTTGAACGGCGACTCGACATCCACCCAGGCCGTGTCCGCCGGCAGGCCCAACAGGTCGGCGTAGTAATGCCGTGGGCTCAGGGTCGCGGAAAACAGCACGCTGCTGCGCGCGGCGGTAAGCCTGGGGCCAATGAATTGGGCGGGCACCACATTGCGCAGGCACAAGGTTGAGCTGCTGCGCTTGCCGCTGAGCTGACGTTTGCTGATATCGAAGATGAAGTGTTCGTTGAACAGCTCCGCCACCTTGGCAAATTGCAGCGCCTCGAAATAGAAGGCCTGCAGGTCACCGCTGAGGGCCTCGGGACGCTCGTTGAAGTAGTCGCCCATCGCGCCGACGCACAGGCTCAGTGCCTGCAACAGTTTTTCCGGCCGAGCGCCGTAGGCCTGATACGGCGCGACCTGGTCCTTGTGCAGCGCATTCCATTCACGGTTGAGGCGCTGCAAGGGTTTCTTCAAGGACTCCGGCGCCGTGTCGCGCAAGGTCTTGAGTGTGTACTGGTCGAGGCTCGCGCTGTACATCGCGCGCGCCCGTTCGACCAGGTTGTGGGCTTCGTCGACCAGCACGGCGGCCCGCCATTGGTTGAGCTGGCCCAGGCCGAACAACATGGCGGCAAAGTCGAAATAGTAGTTGTAGTCGGCGACGACCAGGTCGCTCCAGCGCGCCATTTCCTGGCTCAGGTAATAAGGACAAACGTCATGGGCCAGGGCCACTTCGCGCAGGCTGCGTTGATCGAGCAGGCGCACGCTGGACGCGGCGGCGCGGGCGGCGGGCAGGCGATCATAAAAGCCTTTGGCCAACGGGCACGATTCGCCGTGGCAGGCCTTGTCCAGGTGCTCGCAGGCCTTGTCTCGCGCCACCAGCTCCAGCACCCGCAGCGGTAACTCCGGGTGGCTGTCGTACAAGACCTGCGCGGCATCCAGAGCCAGCTTGCGCCCGGGCGTCTTGGCGGTAAGGAAGAACAGCGTGTCCAGTTGCTGGGGCCCCAGGGCCTTGAGCAGCGGGAAAATCGTGCCCACGGTCTTGCCGATGCCGGTCGGCGCCTGGGCCATCAGGCAGCGGCCGGTGCTCACCGCCTTGTACACCGTCTCGGCCAGCACGCGCTGGCCGGGGCGAAACGCGGCATGGGGGAAGGCCAGGGTTTGCGCCGCCTGGTTACGGGCTTCGCGGTGCTGCATTTGCAGGCGCGCCCAGTCGAGGAACAGCGCACAGTGCTGATTGAAGAACGCTTCGAGTTGCGCCGCCTGGAAGGGCTGGCTAAGCAGGGTCTCGCCCTCGCCGACGATATCGAAATACACCAGCGCCAGGTTGATCTCGCTCAGCCCCAGCTTCTGGCACATCAACCAGCCGTACACCTTGACCTGCGCCCAATGCAGCAGCCGGTGATTGGCAGGCTGGGCATCGAGGTCGCCACGGTAGGTCTTCACCTCTTCCAGGCGATTGCTGTCGGGGTCGTAGCCGTCCGCCCTGCCCCGCACCTTAAGCTGCTGGTACTCGCCCTCAAGGGCCACTTCGTTCTGGTAGTGCGCGCTGCGCCGGGACGCCACCGTGCGATGGCCGATGATGCCTTCCTGGGCGCTGGGCGATGGGGTAAAACGCAGGTCGAGGTCGCCGACCTTGGCGGTGAACTCACACAGCGCCCGCACAGCCACGCTGTAGCTCAAGCGGGCTGCTCCGCCCAGCGCACGTAGCAGACGGTAACCGGCATCTGGTACTCGCCGCAGAATTCCAGCCAGCGCAATTGATTGTCCTGCAAGCGGTCGCCGGGGCCCTTGACCTCGATCATGCGGTAGGTCTTCTGCGCCGGCCAGAACTGGATCAGGTCCGGCATCCCGGCACGGTTGGCGCGAATATCCAGCAGCAGACGTTCGAACCAGTAGCGCAGGTGCTCGGCGGGCAGGCAGGTCAGCGCCTGTTCGAGCAACTCGTCGCTGAGCAGGTTCCAGAACACGAACGGTGACTGGATGCCCCATTTCTCCACGTAGCGCTGGCGGATACTGGTTTTGTAGCGCTCATCCTGCAATTGCTCGAAACACGCGGCGAACAGCGGCGCACGGCGCTGATGGAAGTCTTCGCTGTGCAAGTCCGCAGGCCCGCGCTGGAACGGGTGAAAAAACGACCCCGGCAGCGGCGCGAAAATCACCTCCCAACACAACAGGCCGAACAGTGAGTTGATCAGCCCGTTTTCCACGTAATGCACCGGTGCGTCAGGCTCACTGAGGTGCGCCTGCACGCAGTACTCCACCGACATCACCGGCGTCGGCACCGCCAGCGCCAGGTCCAGGCGCGTGACTGGCCGCGGCCGGGCCTTGGGCAGCGCCGGCTCGCCCAGCTTGCGGCGCAGGCGCGGCAGCACCCGCAGCAGGTGTTGCTGCTCGGCCGCGCTGTGCGGTGCCTGCTGCGCCAGACACGCCAGGGCCATGGCCTGGGCGTAGGCCTCCTGGCGTTCCAGCACGCGGATCAGCCGCGCGCGGGCGCCGGAGTGGCTGCATGCCCGGTAAATCTGCTCGGCCAGCGCCAGTTCGGCGCTGCGCTCGCACAGCTGGCCGATCTGCAACAGCAGCTTGGCGCGGCGCTTTTCCAGCCAGGGGTTGTCGGTTTTCAGCGTGGCAATCTGCTCCAGCACCTCATCCACGGCTTCGCCCGCCTCGAAAGCCTGCTGACACTGGTGCAAAAACAAGTAGCCGTGCACGTCATCGCGGCTGCGCAGGCCCCGGGATTCAGTGCAGAAGGCAACTTTTTCATAGGTATGAATGCCCAGGTCGGCGAGCACGAACTCGGACCAGTCCTGGTGCAGGTTGCCGAAGAACATCAGGCGCAGGCGGTCGCACAACTGCATCACGGTGAGGCTGTAGAGCGTGTCGGGCAGCGCCGGGCACCACTGGGCGAAACTGCGGCTGTCGGGGAACTGCGCGGTCAGGTGTTCCAGCCAGTCGGCCTTGTTGCCTCTGGGGTGTTCGATCCAGGGTTTGAACGCCGCGAGCAGTTCGCTTTTTTGCAGCACGCTGAACAGCACCTCAAACTCCAGCGGGCTCTGATCCTCCACCCAGCCCAGCCCGAGCAACGGCGCCGCCGCCGCATGGGGGCAACCGATCTCCAGATAATTGAGCTTGCCCGCGCGGAAATGCACGCCCTTGCGCATCACCATGCGCACCAGCAACGCCTGGGACGGCTGCGGCAACCTGTCAAATTGCTGAATGAAATGCTCTTCGTCGGCGTCGAGCAAATCGGCATAGCGTTGCCCCAGCCAATGCAGCACTTGGCGGAAGTTGTGCAGGTAATACAGGGGATCGTCGAGGGGATTGGCCATGGCGCAAGCAATCAAATACTGGTTATGCATACAGAGTGCCGTTGCCCAGGCCTTGTTGCAATCGGTAATAGATAAATGGCGCACGCAACTTTTTGTATAAAAGTGATCAGATAGGGGAATCGATGGCGTACCATTTATGGCCCGCAGCCAGCAGCTGCGGGACTTTTCAGAGTGAAGGTAAGGGTTATGAACATGAAGAATTTGGGTCTGCCGCTGGTTGCACTCACTTTTCTGCTGCTGGCCGGTTGCGCCACGCAAACGGTCGTCACGCTGCAAAACGGCACGCAATACCTGACCAAGGACGCCCCCAACGCCAAGACGGCCGACGGCTTCTATGAGTTCACCGATATTGCCGGCAAGCGCATCCGCATCAAGGCCGATGACGTGGCCACGGTGCGCAAGGAAGACTAGCGTCTAAGCGATCCTGTGGGAGGGGGCTTGCTCCCGATAGCGGTGTATCAGTCAGCCCATCTGTTGCTGACCCGCCGCTATCGGGAGCAAGCCCCCTCCCACCTTTGGTCTTCATTGTTTCAAGCAGTGCGTTCAAAGCCCCTCACACCGTTTCGAACGCATTCAGTCCTTAGCTGATGACTATTCCCTCCCCCGACAAACTAGCCACCCCCACCAGCGTCACCGAATCCCCACCAAAGCTGAGCACCGTATCCGCGCCAACCACCCTCGCGTGATCGCGGTAATCCGTGCTGCCCTGCACGCCGCTGAACACCAGCGTGTCGGTAGGCTGATAGCCGATCACGCGGTCATGGCCGAACTGCCCGCTGAACAGAAAGGTGTTGTGCCCGCTGTGGTCGCGGAGGGTGTCGTTGCCTTTGCCCCCCTCGATAAAGTCGGCGCCCGTGCCGCCCTGGATGAGGTCATTGCCGTCGCTGCCAAGGATGAACGTGTTGCCCTTGTGCGGCTCGGCATTGCGGTTGAGGTCCTGCACCCAGGTGCTGGCCCGCGCCGGGTCCGACAGGTTGGCGACGATCACCGTGGCGTCGCGCGTCATCTGCTCGTAGAAGCCGGACTCCAGGATGCGTGTCATGCCGTCGCCATAACCGCTGGGCAAATGAGCGAACCAGGTGGGCAGGTTGGCGATGGAAAACGGCAGTACGTTCCACAGCGTCGAGGCGTAGTGGTCATTGAAGTTGACGATATTGTCGGTGGTCGACTCATGGGGCTTATCGTGCACGCCCAGGGACGCGAAGTTGACCGATGAACCGTCCAGCGCACGGAACACCGGGTCGTTCTCAAAGCCGACATTGAGCACCTTGTCGCCGGCGCTCTGGGTCGGCGAAGCGTAGGCCACGTAGTGGGCGTCCTTGTAGAAGCCTGACCATTTATTGCCACTCAGGTCGGCCATACTGTTGACCGCCAGCCCGCCCAGGCTGTGCCCGCTGACCAGCACGTCGTTACCGCTCAGGCCGTGGGCGCCGGCATAGTCAGCGACGTTCTTGAGCAAGCCGCCAAAGGCTTCGCCCGCGTAATTTTTTGCATAATCCCTGGGGCCCAGCGCGGCCAGCAGGTCGCTGACCAGATCGCCGATGGAGTCGCTGATCAGGTTTTCCCGTGGGCCGGAGGTGCCGCGAAAACCGATGCCAATTTCCAGCAATTTGCCGGCATCGTCGTACTTGCCCAGCACCTCGACCTGCGCCGTGGTGTAGCCGGCCTTTTCGCCAAAGAACGTGCCCCGGGCGTCGACCTTGCCGGCGTAGCCCAGGGCGGCGGCGCTGATCGGCGTCCAGCCAGCTTTTTGCACCGCGTCCAGGGCCGCTTTTTCCGAGTCCGGATTCCACGGGATACCCGGAATCACCCCCTGCGAATCAGTGCTGCCAAGCAAGGCGCCCACCAGCGTGGCGGGCAAGCCGAGGCCCAGCCCATTGTGCTGATAGCCCACGGCAAAGCCGTCGTCCAGGTTGTGATAGGTGTACAGCGTGATCGCCATGGCATCGGCGAACAATGCTTTGGAGCCCTCGGTGCCGAGGTTTTTATAGTCAAAGATACCCATCGCTCGTGCCTCTCTTTTGTTGATGTTGTCGAGAAAGCCAATCGATCGTTCCCGCGTCGCGCACGGGAACGCTTCATGCGTCAGAACGCCCAGTCGAGGCTCAACCCCACCCCGTGGACCTTCTCCTTGCTGGCCAACAGGCCGTTGTAGTCGAAGTTCACCCGCGCATCCTTGCTCAACGCCAGGCTCACCCGCGCGCCAACCAGTGCCGCATCACGCACCATCGGCGCACTCTGCACCGCAAACGACGGGCCGCCCGACGCAAACGCCAGGTGCTGCTCGGAATCGGTGCTGCTGAGGTTGTGCTGCCAGCCCAGGGTGCCGGACAGCTCCAGTTGCTGGTGGTCATTCACATTGAAGGTCTTCAACGCACGCAGGCCCAGGGTGCTCAGCACCAGGTCGCGGGTGTCGTCACGGCTTTTCAACGCGGCGGCATCGCCCTTCTCGGTAAAACCATCGCTGTCCAGGTGCACGTAGGCCAGGTTGGCGAAGGGTTCCAGCGCCAGCGCCGGCAGATTTACGCGGTAGGCTGCCTCGGTGAACACTTGCGTGCTGCGGGCATCGACCTTGGCTTTCTGCTTGCCGGCGACGTCGCCGTATTGCAGGTCGCGCTTCACGTCGGCGCGGTGCCAGCTGTAGGTCGCCCCGCCGCTCAGGCGCCAGGCACCGATCTCATGCCCGGCATAGGCACCGAAGTGGTAGCTGTCGACCGACGCGCGCGAATGGGTGTCGCTGCCCATGTTCAGTGAAGTGTCGCTGTAGCCCGCCACCAGGCCGATACGGGTGGACTCATCCAATGCCCCGTCAACCCCGGCGAGCATGCCGCCAATCGACGTGGTGTAGCCCGCCGTGTCGCTGCGGCTGTCGGTCTTGCCCCAGGCGCCGAGGGCCTTGATCCAGACGTTGCCGCGGCTGTCGACGGTGTCGCTGGAGGCACCCATTTCACCATTGCGCAAGCGCTCGCCCACGGCCTCGCGCACGTAGCGGCTGTCGTTGACCAGCGCGGTCTCCAGCGCCGGATAGATTTCCCCCGACAGTTGCTGGAACGCGCTGCGGGCCGACGCGGCTGTGGGCGCCAGCAGCAGGCTTTCGTACACCGCATTGCCCGCGCCCAACTGCTCGGCGGCTGCGGCCACGGCGCGCTGGTTATCAGTGACGCCCACGCTGGCAAAGCTGTTGGCGTTGCGCGCCACATCCAGTTGCACGCCGTTGGCGGCGTAGTTCAGGTTGCCGCCGATGAACACGTAGTCGGGCAGCACCGCCGCAAAACTGCCGTTGATGCCGCCGGCCGCTTGCAGGATGTTGTACTGGCGCCCGATCAGGCTTTGCGCCTGCGCCGTGCTGAGCAACGTCGGGCTGTTTTCCAGGGCCAGGGTCACGGTGCCGCCGTTGAGCGTGGCGGTGCCGCCGGCCACGATGCGGTCGCTGCGGGTGGGCGACAGTTCCACGGCGTAGGTGGAACCTGCGTCGAACGTCACATCCCCGGCCACGTTCAGCGTGCCGATGGAGTTGCCCGGCGCCACGGTGCCGCCGCTTTTGGCCAACAGTGAACCGATGCGCCCGGAGCCGCCGACCACGCCGCTCTGGCTGACGGTGACGTCCGAGGTCAGCGAGCCGTTGATTGCCAGCCGGCCCTGATTGACCAGGGTCGGGCCGCTGTAGGTGTTGGTGCCGCTCAGCACCAGGGTGCCGATGCCCAGCTTGGTCAGGCCGCCATGCCCGGCAATGTCATTGCTCCACACGTCCAGCCCGCAATGCACATCGGTGCACACCCGCTGCGTCGGTTTGCCGGCATCCACCACCGCGCCGATGCCCGGCAGGTCGGCGACGAACTGGCCGCTGCCGTAGGCACCGTCGATGCGGAACTCGGCCGGAATATCCTCGGCAGTCACCAGCATCCCCGGCCCGTTGATGGCCTTGCCCAGGTTGATCATGCCCCAGCCGTACAGCGAATCGATGCCCGGCGCGCCGAGGTCGGTGGCGGTGGTCTTGAGCAGCGTGGAGATCTGCTCGCCGCTCATGTACGGGAAACGCTCCATCAACACCGCCGCACTCCCCGCCACATGGGGCGCGGCCATGGAGGTGCCGTTGAAGTTGGCGTAGTCGGTGGTGAGGTTGTCCAGGTTGGTGCCGTTGATGACCGAGCTGAAGATCTTCGTACCGGGGGCCGACACGCAGAAACTCGCCGCATACCCGCAGCGCGAGGAAAAGGTGCTGATCACATAGGGCGTGGCGCTCGCGGTGTCCGGGTTCTGCTGCAAGGCGGCCACGGACAGCCAGTTGGGCGCAATCTCCGGGACGAAGTACGCCAGGCCCGAAATTGCATCCGGGTTATTGCGGTTGTAGTCGTTGCCAGCGGCGAAGATGGTCAGCACGCCGCTGCGCGCGGCGTCGATTGCGCCCTGGTAGGCGCCGCCGGCAAGGGTGCCGAGGATCGGGCGGATGTTATTGAACTGGGCCTGCGCTTCATTCACGGTGAAATTGGGGAACGCCGGATCGCGGCCGCCCTTGGCATATGGGTCACCGATGCCGATGCCCCAACTGTTGTTGATGATGCGCGCGCCGCTGGCCACCAGGGCGTCCCAACCGGCCTTGTACACCGCGCCATCGTTGCCGAGGATGATGCCGTCTTCGGGGCCGGGGTCGCCGTTCTCGGCGCTGATGATCTGCGCACCGTAGGCCACGCCGTGCATCGGCCCGCCATCGCGGTTGCCTGCGGCGATCCCGCCGACGTGGGTGCCGTGGTTGCCCAGCTTGCCGTTGGAACCCAGGGACGGCGTGCCGTCATAGCGAAACGCATCGCCGGCCTTTACCGGAATATAGGGGTCGGTGTACTGGCGGATGCCCTCGGTGACAATCGTCACCACTTTGCCGGGGCTGGCGAACTCCGGGTGCGCGGCGTACACCGGCTGATCGAAGATGCCCAGTTTTACGCCCTTGCCGGTGTAGCCGGCGGCGTACGCGGTGTCGGCATGCACGGCGCCCAGGCCCCATTCGGCGTTGAACTCAGCGCTGCGCCAACTGGCGGCGTCGCCCAGCTTGCCGGTTTCCACATAGGGGGCCGCGTGGGCGGTGCCCAGGCTGGCCAGGCAGCACAGCAATGCGCCACAGGGCGCGCTGCGCGGGTGGCGCAAAGCCTTGTGGATGGCGGTTGTTAACCCTGACTTGCGTGTGTTCACGGTGACCTTCCTTAGTTTTTTATTACGGATATAGAGATCCCTGTGGGAGGGGGCTTGCTCCCTCCCACCTTAGAACTGCCAGTTCAGGCTCAGGCCTACGCCCTGGGTTTTTGCCCTGCCACCCAACTGCCCGTTGTAATCGAGGTTGACCCGCGTCGCCTGGCTCAGCGCCAGGCTGGCCTGCACGCCCAGCAGCGCCGCATCGCGCAGCAACGGCGCGCTGCGCACGGCAAACGACGGGCCACCGGCCACAAACGCCAGATGTTCTTCGGATTCGACGGCGGTCAGGCTGTGTTGCCAGCCCAGCGACCCGGACAGCGCGAGCTGCTGGTGATCGTTGAGCGCGAGGGTTTTCAGCGCGCGCAGCCCGAGGGTGCCCAGCACGGCGTCACGTCGATCACTGCCGCGTTCCAGCGCGGCTGCGTCGCCTTTTTCGTGAAACGAATCGCTGTCCAGATGCACGTAGGCCAGGTTGGCGAACGGTTCCAGTGCCAGCGGTTGCAGCTGCAGGCGATACGCCGCTTCGCTGAACAGTTGCGCACTGCGCGCGTCCAGGCTGGCCTTCTGCTTGCCGCTGACGTCGCCGTATTGCAGGTCGCGCTTCACATCGCCGCGGTGCCAGCTGTAGGCACCGCCGAGGCTCAGCCGCCAGTTGCCCAGCTCGCGCCCGGCATAGGCACCCACGTGGTAGCTGTCGACCGAGGCCGAGGCATGGCTGCCGCCGCCCATGTTCAGCGAGCTGTCGCTGTAGCCGGCGACCACGCCGACGCGGGTCTGCTCATCCAGCGCGCCGTCCACGCCCAACAGCAGGCCGCCGAGGGAGGTGGTGGCGCCTGCGGTTTCGCTGCGGTTGTCGCTCTTGCCCCAGGCGCCCAGGGCCTTGAGCCACAGGTTGCGCTCGCCGGCAATCGGCACATGGCGCAAGCGCTCACCCACGGCATCGCGCACCTGGCGGCTGTCGTTGATCAGCATGGCGCCCACTGCCGGGTAGATCTCGCCGGACAACTGCTGCAAGCCTTGTTGCGCGCCTGCCAGGGAGTCGGAACGCAGCACGCTTTCATACACCGGGTTGCCCGCGCCGAGCTGCTCGGCGGCCGTGGCCACGGCGCGCTGGTTGCGGTTGGCGGCGACGCTGGCGAAGGTGGCGTCATTGCGCGCCACGTTCAGTTGCACGCCCGTGGCGGCATAATCGAGACGCCCGCCGAGGAACAGATAGTCGGGCAGCACCTGGCCAAACTGCCCCTGAATCCCGCCGGCCGCTTGCAGGATGGTGTATTGGCGGCCAATCAGGCTGTGTGCCTGCGCCGCGCTGAGCAGGGTTGGGCTGTTTTCCAGGACCAGGGTCACGTTGCCACCGCCAAGGATCGCCCGGCCGCCGGCGACGATGCGGTCGCTGCTGCTGGGTGTCAGTTCCACTGCATAAGTGGAGCCCGCCGCCAGGTTGACGTCGCCCGCCACCTGCAAGGTGCCCACGGAATTACCCGGCGCCACGCGCCCGCCGCTGTTCACCGACAGCGCGGCGATACGCCCGGAGCCGCCGAGGGTGCCGCTGTCGTTGACGGTGACCGCCGAGGTGAGCGAGCCATTGACCGCCAGCAGCCCGCCGTTAACGGTGGTTGCGCCGCGATAGGTGCTGTCGCCGCTGAGTACCAGCGTGCCCGCGCCGGACTTGATCAGGCTGCCTTCATACACCCGCCGCGCGGCGGCCTGATCGCGTGCCGTACCCACCGCGTAATCGGTCTGGTCCTGCTGGCTGGCGTTCGCGCCGACGCCGTTTTGCCAGCCCTTATCGAGCAGGGTTTGCTGCCAGGCGGCCTGTTCGGCGCGGTCCTCGGCCTGGCGCTGGATCAGCGCCTGGTCGGAAATACCATTGCTCCACACATCGCCCTGCCCGGCCGCGAGGGTCACGTTCATCGCCCCGAGCAACTGCCCCGGCCCGTGCATCGCCCGGCCCAGGTCGGGCACCCCCCAACCCACCGTGGTGTTGGGCGCCTGGGTGAGCGAACCGTCGAGTTGGGTGGCGGTGGTCAGCAGCACCTGCAGGGCCTGCTCGTTGCTCATGTAGGGGTAGCGCTGCATCACCAGCGCGAGCGCGCCGGTGGCATGGGGCGCCGACATCGAGGTGCCGGATTTCACCCCGTAACCGCCACCGGGGACGGTGCTGTTGATCAGTGCACCGGGGGTGGAAATACACCAGTACTTGGCGATTCCGCATGTGTTGTACTTCTGGTTATTGCCGATATCCAGGCCCGAGACCGCCAGCCAGTGCCCTTCCAGTTCCGGCTGGAAGTACGGCAGCGCGGCCCGCACGCTGGCATTCGCGTAGCCGCTGTTGCCGGCGCTGAACACGTTGATTACCCCGGCTTTGGCCACATCGGCCGCCGCGTCCAGCCAGGTGCCACGGTTGTAGTGCTGGGCGTAGGCGGCGTGCAGGTCGCCGAGGGTCTGGTAGCTGACGTCCTTGGGCTGGCTGCCCCAACTGTTGTTGATGGCGCGCACGCCGGAATCCACCAGGGCGCTGTACACGGCCTTGAAGTACCTGGGGTCGGGCGTGGGGCCGAACAGAAAGCTGTCGTTGGCGTTGGTGTTGCCCACATAGACCTGCGCGTTGTAGGCCACGCCGTGCATGCCGACGCCATCACGGGCGGCGCCCATAGTGCCGGTGACGTGGGTGCCATGGGAATCGTTGTTGGGGTTGAGCGCGCCGGTGGTGCTGAAGGCGCTGCCGTCCAGGTAAGTGCCCGTGGCGGTGACCGGGTGAAAACGATCGGTGGAAGCCTCTGGATGACCGGCATCGAAGCCCGAATCCAGCGCGCCGATCTTCACCCCGCTGCCATTGATGCCGGCGGCGTAGGCTTCATCGGCCTTCATGCGCCCCAGGCCCCAGTCACTCTGGAACTCGGCGGAGCGCCAACTGGCGGGATTGCCCGGCTGGCCGGTCTCGGTGTATTGCGCCTGCGCCGCCACGGACAACAGCAGCAAGGAGCCTGCGGTAAAGGGTTTGAAACGCGACGAATCGGTGATCATCAGAGCCATCCTGTGGGTGTTGTTATGGGCGTTGGTTCACAGGGCCGAAGGCCTCATCCACTTTCGCAAGGTCGGTGTCGCGCAGATTGCCCGCGTAGTAATGCAATTTGGTCCAGGCCATCAGGTAGTCGTAACGCGCCTGGGCCAGGTCGCGGCGGGTGCTGTAGAGCTGCTGCTCGGCGTTGAGCGCATCGAGGTTGACCCGCTCGCCGCCGAGGATGCTGTGTTTGGTCGAGACCACCAGCGCCTCGGCCGACGCCAGGGCCTTTTGATAGGCGCGCAGCTTGCTCACCCCCGACAAACACGCACTGAACTGGCGACGCAGTTCGATCAGGGTTTCGCGGGTCTTGCCTTCCAGCTCGTATTCGGCCTGCTCCATGGCACGGCTGGCCTGGCGGGTTGAGGCCGATACGCCGCCGCCGGCATACAGCGGCACGCTGATTTCGACGCCGATGGTGTTGGTGTCGTAGCGCTGGTTGTAGGTGTTGCCGCTGTCGGACTCCTGCTGGCGCGAGCTGGCATACGCGGTAACCTTGGGCAGATGCCCGGCGCGGTTGCGCTCCACCTCGTAGCGCGCCACTTCCAGGGACTGGCGCTGGGACGCGAGCGTGGGGTTGTTGCTCAGGGCCAGTGCGTGCCAGGTGTCGTAGTTGGCGGGCGTGAGGGTGAAGGCGCCGAAACGCTGGTTCAACGGCGCCAGATCATCGATGTTGACGCTCTGCACGCCAATCAGCGCGCCCAGCTCGCGCAGGGACGCGTCCTGTTCGTCCAGCGCCTGGATCTCTTCGGCGGTGGCCAGTTCGTAACGGGATTCGGCTTCGAGAATATCGGTACGGGTGCCCTCGCCCTGCTGGAACAGGTGCTGGTTCTGCTGGAACTGCTGCTCGAAGGCTTTTTTCTTGGCTCGGGCGATGTCGATCTGGTCCTGGGCAAACAGCGCCTGGGTGTAATAACTCAGCACACGCACCAACAGTGCCTGGCTCTTTTCGCGAAAGCTCTCGTCGGCAAACAGCGCCTGGGCCACGCCCTTGCGGTAGTTGGCATAGGCTTCGTAGTCGAACAGCGGCTGTTGCAGGCTGAAGGTGGAGCCGTAACTGTTGTAGTTGCGGTCGTCGCGATAACTGCCGCCACGGCCGTCCGGCAGATGGGCTTCGGAGTTGTTGCGGCCCTTGTTGTAGGTATAGGACAGCCGTGGCAGCAGGCCGGCGCGGCCAATGGTGCGGTTTTCCAGGCCGGCATCGCGCTCCTTGATCGCGCCGAGGAATACCGGATCGTTACGCAGCGCCTGCTCGTACACATCGAACGGGCCCATCGCGGCCTGGGCACTGGCGCAGCTCAACAGCAAGGCGAGGCATACGGGCTTCATGCTCATTCCTCGGTCAACGCGGAGCCGGCGCGATCCAGCAGCGGCTTGAACAGGTAGTTGAGCAACGAACGCTCGCCGGTGCGCACGAACATCTCGGCGGGCATGCCGGGCTTGATCACCAGGCCGTGGAGTTTTTCCAGCGCAGCCTCACTGACGGTGGTGCGCAGCACGTAATACGGCGCGCCGGTCTTTTCATCGAGCATCTGGTCGGCGGAAATCAGGCTCACCTCCCCCGGTACGCGCGGGGTGCGGCTCTGGTTGAAGGCGGTGAACAGAATATCCACCGGCAGGTGGGTGCCGACCTTGTCCACCAGGTGCACCGGCAAGTGCCCTTCCACTTCCAGACGCGTGCCCTGGGGCACGATTTCCAGCAGGGTTTCGCCGGCCCGCACCACGGCGCCTTCGGTGTGGACGCCGAGGTTGACCGCGATGCCATCGGCCGGCGCGTTGATCTCGCTGTGTTGCAGGTCGAAACCGGCGGAGGTCAGTTGCTGTTCCAGAGTGAGGCTGCGCAATTGCGCATCGGCCAGTTGGCTGCGCACCTCCTTCTGGTATTCCTCGCTGTGCTGCTGCAGTTTGAGCCTGGATTCGAGGATGCCCTGCGCCACCCGGCCGCTTTCGCCACTGTTCTGCGCCAGGTCCTGTTGCACCTGGGACAACTGGCGCTGGTAGTCCATCAGCCGGTTGCGCGGGATGTAGCCGTTGTCGGCAAGCGGTTGCAGGTTGGCCAGTTGGTCGCGCAGGGACTGGGCCTGGGCGGTCAGGTCGGTGCGGGCGCGGCGCATGCCGTTCAACTGCGCACTGGCACCCTCGATATTGGCGCGAATGCCCGCCTGTTCACGGGCGAAGGCTTCGCGGCGGCTGCTGAACAGTTGGCGCTGGCCTTCCAGCACCAGGGCCAGCGCCGGGTCTGGGTCGGCGCTCAGATCAGCGGGAAAGGTGACCGCCGCTTGATTGTCGCGCTCGCTCTGCCAGCGTGCCACGCTGGCCCAGGCCATGCGGTACTGGGCCTGCAGCGACTGCACGTCGGCCTGGTTGCGGGTCTGGTCGAGCCGAAACAGCGGCTGGCCCTGTTTGACCGTCTCACCTTCGCGCACCAGGATCCGGCTGACCACACCGGGGCTGACGCTTTGTACCGCCTTACGCTTGCCGGACACCACCACGGTGCCCTGCACCGGAATGCCTTGATCGAGTGGCGCCAGGCTCGCCCAGAGGAAGAAACCGCCGGCACCGACCACGGTGAGCAGCCAGCCCATGCGAGTGAAGAAGCGGGCGTCGCGTTGTTCAAACGTCATACTGCTCATGCGCCTGGATTCCTTCCGGCTTGATACTGGCGGCTGAAACTGACGCCGGGTTTTTCCTTCGGCGCTTCCTGCTGGCCGGACAACGCGCGCAGCACGTCCTGACTCGGCCCGAATGCCTGCAGGCGTCCTTCGTTGAGCACCAGCAGCTTGTCGGCCTGGGCCAAAACAGAAGAACGGTGCGTCACCAGAATCACGCTGCTGCCCTGGGCCTTCATTTGCACGATGGCGCTGGCGAGCGCCGCTTCACCGACGGTGTCGAGGTTGGAGTTGGGCTCATCCAGCACGATCAGCCGCGGCCCGCCGTACAGCGCGCGCGCCAGGGCGACCCGCTGTTTCTGGCCGCCGGACAGGCCACCGCCGTTATCGCCCAGCAATGTGTCGTAGCCCTGGGGCAGGCGCAGGATCAGCTCATGCACGCCGGCCTGTTGCGCCGCCTTCACCACCCACGCCGGGTCGGCTTGGCGAAAACGCGCGATGTTGTCGGCGATGCTGCCGCTGAACAGCTCGATGTCCTGAGGCAGGTAGCCGATGTGCGGGCCGAGGTCGTCACGGTCCCAGCGGTGAATGTCCGCGCCATCCAGACGCACCGTGCCGGCCAGGGTCGGCCACACGCCCACCAGCACCCGCGCCAGGGTGGACTTGCCGGAACCCGAGGCGCCAAGCACGCCCAGCACTTCACCGGCACCGAGGTTGAAGCTGACATGGTGCAGCGTCGCCAGGCGCAGCCCCGGCGGGCCGGCGCTGACGTCTTCGAAACTCACCTGGCCGTGGGGCGCCGGCAAGGCCATCTGCTCGCCCCCCGGCGGGAAGGCGCGCAGCAGCTCATCCAGGCGCTGATAGGCGAGCTTGGCCGAGCTCCATTGCTTCCACACCGCGATCAACTGGTCGATGGGGCTGAGCACACGGCCCATCAGGATGGAACCGGCGATCATCATCCCGGCGGTCATGTCGCCCTTGATCACCAGCAGCGCGCCCAGGCCCAGCACCAGCGATTGCAGGCACAGGCGCAGGGATTTGCTCAAAGAGGTGATCACCGAACCGGTGTCGCTGGCCTGGTTCTGCAGGCCGAGAAACTGCGAATGCACGGCAAACCAGCGGGTGCGCAACGCACCGAGCATGCCCATGGCCTGGATGGTCTCGGCATTGTGCAAGTGGCTGGTGGCCAGTTGGGTCGACTGCTGGGAGTAGCCACTGGCCTCGCCCAGCGGCTTTTTGGTCAGGTATTCGTTGAGGCAGGCCAGGCCGATCAGCAGCACCGCGCCGGCCGTGGCCAGCACCCCCAGCCACACGTTGAACAGGAAAATCACGAACAGGTAGATGGGAAACCACGGCGCATCGAAAAACGCGAACAATGCAGGCCCGGTGATGAATTGGCGCAGATGGGTCAGATCCCCCAGGGATTGCCCGGCATGGCCCTGGCCGCTGTGCAGGTTGCGCTCAAAGGCGGCCTTGTAGACGCGCAAGTTGAAGCGCCGCTCCAGATGACTGCCGATGCGGATCACGATAAAACTGCGAATGACTTCGAGCAGGCCAATAAACGCAAAGAAGCCGACCACCATCAGCGTCAACATCACCAGGGTGGTTTCATTCTGGGAGGACAGCACACGGTCGTAGACTTGCAGCATGTAAATCGACGGCACCAGCATCAACAGGTTAATCAAGGCGGTGAAACAACCGATACTGATCAAGATGCTTTTGTATTCACCCAGCGCCTTGAACAAGGGTGCAACGGTAGGGGGCCTGGCCATATCTTCTTATCGTCCTTGAAGCAAACTACGCGCACTAGTTGGCGCAACCCTTGATCAGGGCCGGTCAACTAATCAATCAAGTTATATGTTTATAACGGCAACTAAGGTTTTCGTTGCAATACCACAACACCGCCGGATCGAGTGCGGCCCTCGTACTCGCCTTCGTGTTGGCGATTCAAGTGGGTAATACCGCTGCCTTCAGCGTTCATCAGCCAGATTCCGTCCGGAGTGGGTGACCAGCTCAAGGGCTGGTCGCCCAGCCACTGCGCCACACACGCCACATCGCCGCCCAGGGCGTTGGCCTGCTCCAGTAATTCCAGGTTGCACACCTGACCCTGCTGTTTCAATTCCCAATGCCCCGCCAACTGCGCGGGGGTGGGTAAAACCAGACTGCTCGCCATTGCGTGGGCTCCTGCCGACACGAACATCACCTGCACAACACAGGCGATCATTTTGGATAACCACTGCATCTTCACGCTCCCGCCTGCAAGCGCGGCGCCGAAGCGCCGCGCCCGTGCATCACGCCACGATGTCGCTGACGGCTGCCTGGCCAACGGTGGTGACGAGGAAATCCGCCACACCCTTGCCGGCAAAGTCGACGGCCAACGTGCCCAGGTTGGTGCCTGAGGCATAGGTCAGCACCGCGTCGCCGGCATGCCCGGAAAAGGCACTGACGAAGCTCAGGCCCGCGCCTTTGGTAATGCCGGACAGGTCGATCTTGTCTGCACCACTGGTGAAGTCGAAGATCTTGTCCGCAGCCCCGGGTCGGGAGTCGGAACTGGCGCCGAACACGAAGGTGTCATTGCCTGCACCGCCCCACAGCTGGTCTGCACCGCCACCGCCGTAGATGAGGTCGTTGCCGGCCCCGCCCTTGATCAGGTTGGCCGCATTGTTGCCGATGATCAGGTCGTTACCCGCCCCACCGAACGCGTTCTCGATGGTCACGCCCTTGGCAATGGACACATTGCCCACCAGGCCGCCCACGTCGGAGAACGAGGTTTCATTGAGGTTGATTTTCTGGTTCTGGGTGAACCCGGAGAAGTCCAGGGTATCGTTGCCGCCACCGTCCCACACCGAGAACACCAGCTTGTCGGCGTTGGAGGTCGCGCTGAGGAAATCACGCCCGGTGTTGGAGTTGAAGCCGTAGGTAGTGTCGGTGGCGCGGGTGGCGAAGTTCGCACCGTAGAGCTTCTGGATCGCGGCAATGTCGTCGATCAGCGGGCCGGAGGCATAGGCTTCAACCCCGCCTTTGCTGAAGTTCTGATTGGTGTTGCTCTCGCTCCAGTAGCTCATCAGGCTGTAGCCACGCGTGTCCTGTCCGTAGGTCGCGTCTTTGTAGGATGGGTTGCCGTTCCCGGCGTTGTAGTCGCCAGGGTGCGCCAGGCCCAGGGTGTGGCCGATCTCGTGGGTCAGGGTCTGCCGTCCGTAATTGTTCAGGTCCGGCGTCTTGTTCTGCGTGTAGCTGTTGTTGGTCAGGTACCACGAGGTGCCGTCGTAGCCTGCGCCGGTGCCGGGCAGGTAGGCGAAGGCCGCTGCGCCGTCCTGGCCGCCGCTGTAGTTGCCGAAGGTCATGTGGCCGTCACCGCCGCTGGCCTTCTCGGTGAAGGTGACCTTGGCCACGTCCGCCCAGGATTGCATGGCGAGCGCTGCCTGTGCTTTCTGCTGGGCGCTGAACTGGCTGAAGCCCGAGATCCCGTGTTTATTCAGGGTGCTCGTGGTGGCCGAGGTCAGGAAGGTGTAGGTGAGGTCGATCTTGCCGTTGCCATCGGCGTCGCGGTACGCCGCGCCGTCCCGCAGCAGCTGGGTCGCTGCCTGGTCCACGGTGTAGGACGGTTTGCCATTGACCGTGAGGTTGCCGCCACGGTCATACAAGTGGCTGAAGCTATCGATTTGCGAGTAGGCGGTGCTGGCCTGAGCGGCAGATACAATAGCTTTGTCTTTTACTTTTGACATAAACGTACTTCCTTGTTTGCAAGTGCATCAGTCTTGGGTCGATAGGAACCTCGCGGGCGAGATCGTCCTATCACTCGCCTCTTTTGAAGGCGTAAGAAAACTGACACAACTTGAAATCTTTCGTCTACCTCTATTTCTGCAATCAAAATGTGATGGGCTTTGCAGGTTGGCAAGTCGTCGGCAATGTTTATTGGGGGCGGTGGTTGTTGTCCTACAAAATAACGGGCGCTGTTATTTAAATATTAAATAGCTGCAAGGACATTCAACTTGCGTTGCTCAGTTGAATAATGGATCCAATTATTGTCACGGTGTCATTGGCAACATTAAAGAGCCACTACTTATTATTTGTCTTGAATATTGGCCCCTATTACCGGGACAAATAGCTTATCCCGTTGCTTGTGTCGGTTTTGAGGCGCGCAGCCGCCTTGAGACCTCGTCCGAGGCAAGCTTCATGACCCAGGTCAATGTAAGGGGAATGAACCGCCGAACGTAGCGAAAAATTTAACCTCACCTGGGCGAGCGGATGCTATTTTTAAGCTCCGGACGCCATGACCACAGACGGTTCTGGCCCCTGCCGCGAGCTAAAGGAAGTGCTCATGAACAAGGTGGGCAACATGAACAAAGTGACGTTCCCGAATGCCTGCCAGCTGATGCGCTGGCATTTTCATCCGACCGGCTTCGAGGGCAGCATGGACGCGCCCGGCAGCATGGTTGCGCGCCTGTTCGACCGCACGAGCGGCGAGACGCTGATTGCGATTGCCGGCATTCCCTGCGCCTCGGTGATGAACGCTGCCGATGTGGAGCGCATCATCGAAGCAATTGAGGATGAACTGGCGTCGTTCGTGCCGCCGCAGTCATTACGGGCCTGAACATGTGGGAGGGGGCTTGCTCCCTCCCACATTGACCAACTTTACTTTCAAATCCGCTGATCATCGAAAAACGCCTTTTTGCCATCTACCCGCTCGGATGCCCTTGGCACATTGACCGCTGCGCCTTCAGGCTTTTCCACATACCAATAGCAATGGCTGGAGGCCCGGGTAATGCCGACATACGCCAGGCGCAGCACTTCGTCTTTTTGCGCCGTGTCATAGGGCTCGCTGTCGCCAGCCTTGCCCAGGCCCGCCATGCGGTACACCTGGTTCTTGTACGGCGAGCTGGTGACGTGCTGGCAATCGCCCAATAGAAATACCGCATCCGCCTGCAGGCCCTTGGCGCTGTGGTATGTCAGCTGTTTCAATCTGCGCGCTGGCGCCGGCAGGCTCGAATCAGCATTAACTACAGCCTGAATATGCTCCTGAATCAATAGCTTATCACTGCTTTTTCGATACAGCATCAATACCGAATCTCCCTGCTGATAGTGCGCCTGCAACTGCCGCCCCAAGGCAGCATCGTCGCGCGCCAGCACTTGAACGGGCACCAGTGCCTTGGGCACGCCGCTGGCTTTGGCCTTCTTGCCGGGAATTGCTGGCGCGGCGCGCACGATATGCTCGGCGGCATCGATGATGTGCTGATGGCTGCGGTAGTTCTCACCCAGCATCACGCGGGTGGTGCCAGGCGACGGGAACTCGGTGTTGAATTCCATGAAGTACTTGGGCGAACTGCCGCGCCAGCCATAGATCGACTGCCAGTCATCACCCACGCACAGCAACGAAGAACGCTGGGCACCGCGCCCCACGTGCATGGCTGGGCCACGGCTGCGGATTTCACGCAGGCTGGCGCGGATCCACGAGACGATCTGCGGCGAGACGTCCTGGAATTCGTCGATCATCAGGTGCGACATCGGCCGCAGCAGCGGATCGCTGAGCAACGTGAGGTTTTCCGGCATGTTCTCGCCAAACAGCGAGAACATGCGGTTATAGGTCATGATCGGCGGCGATTGTTCGAGCAGATGCTCTTCCAGGGCTTTCCAGAAGATGCTCAGTGCCTCAAAGAACAAGCGGTCGGCATCGTCCCTGGCGAACGTCATCTGGCCGACGGCAGTGGGCACGTCCAGGCCGAGGTTCTCGATAAAGCCCGCCGCGGTGACGAAACAGTCCAGCAATGGTGCCGAGGCCAGCTCGCCCTTGACCTTATAGTCAAAGCCGGGCCCAGCGGTGGCGTCGCCCGCCAGGCTGCTTATAAGACGCTTTGATGATTCATAACTGTCGAGCCATATCAAAGGCTTGCGACAGAAAGCTTGAAACAGGGTGCGCTTCACCGCCCACTCGGCGCGTACCGACAGCTTGGCGTTGGGGCGGCTGATCTGCGGGTTTTCCCGCGCATCGAAGCCCAGCACCACCCAGGCGTCCAGTTCGGGAATATAGCCGTGACAATGGAAGGTGGCGCCGTTGATTTCAAACGTCTGGCGGCTGGGCTCGATGCCCTTGATCGGCCAGGCACCCGCGCGAAACCACAGGTCTTCGATCAGATCGCACAGCTCTTCATCACGCTTGGCCGCCAGCTCTGTCACCGCGATGCGCTTCTGCACGTCCGGGTGGTCGCGCTCCAGCTCCTTGAGCTGCAGGCCATGGCGGGCCAGCGGCGCAATCAGCTCGCGAAACCGCGCATTGCGACTGTGCAGCCGGTGGTAGCAGGCGTTCATCTGCTGGCGCTGGGCGTCGTTGATGCGCAGGTCGAAGGGGTTGCTGTCAGCGTCATCGGTGCCGGCACTGAGGTTTTCGAACGCCTGCAGGCGCTCGAACCCCGGCAGGCTGCGCACCATCGGCAGAATGCGTGAGTGAAAGGTGCGCACCACGGCCTGAGCCTCTTTCACGCTGAGGGGCTGGCCCCACAGCGCGAGGATGTCCATCAGCTTGTTGACGAAGTCCTTGCGCGACTCACGGGTGAAGGTCACCACCGTCATCGAACTGAGTTCAAAGCCCAGGTAATGGGTGAGCAGCAGGATGCGCAGCACCAGCGAGGTGGATTTGCCGGCACCGGCACCGGCAATCACCGAGGTGGACGGCGTATCGCTGAAGATCATCTTCCACTGCGCGGTGCTGGGCTGGGCATGGGCCGGCAACAGGCGCGCCACATCGGCCTTGATACGCTTTTTGATCTCGGCGGTGAGCGGCAGGCGCCAATCGTCGAACAGGCTGTCGTCCACGCCCGGCGCGCGGTGCTCATCCGGGCGGAAATCGCGAATCAGCAAAACTTGCCGGCCTTGCTCGATACCCTCGGCCATGCCCTCACGGTAGCCGTATTCCACGCCCGCTTCATGCCCGCTGCGAAAACCATCGGCCTGGCCGTGTAACCACGAAAACCGGTGCTGGGCACGCAGTCGTGTGAGGCCATGGCCAAACAGACGCGCGGCGAGGCGTTTGAACAAGGGCATTTCTGCCAGCGGAAGCAGATCAGGGGGCAAATCGGGCTTTTGCTGCGGCACGCGAACTCCAGCGAGGACGTTGATTCTGGCGAATGCGCCATGGTCGCCGGAATCGCTGCTCAGTGCCAGCCAATTGCTTTGCCGTCATGCAGTTAGACGACGAAGTGAAAGTCAAAACCGCGTTAATCCATCTAATCGGCTGATAGGAATCAGGCAGTTTTTACGCTTTTTAACGATCAATGACTCAAGGATGATAGCGCCCATTCAGAGGAGACGATCATGCTGGAACTTCGACCTTTCACTTCCCTGGGCGGCGCTCACCACGGCTGGCTTGACGCCCATCATCACTTTTCGTTTGCCGAGTATCACGACCCCAAACGCATGCACTGGGGCAACCTGCGCGTATGGAACGACGACATCATCGCGCCGGGCAGCGGTTTTCCGCAGCATTCGCACCGGGACATGGAAATCATCACGTATGTGCGCGAAGGCGCCATCAGCCATGCCGATAACCTCGGCAACAAGGGCCGCACCGAAGCCGGTGACGTGCAGGTGATGAGTGCGGGCACCGGGATTGCCCACAGTGAATACAACCTGGAAGCCACGCCGACGAAGATTTTCCAGATCTGGATTATTCCCAATGAAGCCGGGCTGCCACCGTCGTGGGGCGCCAAGCCGTTTCCGCAGGACGGTCGTGAGGGCTTCGTGACCCTGGCCAGCGGCAAGAGCGGCGACAGCGAAAGCCTGCGCATACGCGCCGACGCCCGCCTGGTGGCCGCCAACCTGAAAGCCGGAGAAAGTGCCGAGTACCAACTGGACGGCGGACGCCGCGCCTATCTGGTGCCGGCCACGGGGGTAATTGAGGTCAATGGCGTGCGTGCGCAGGCGCGAGACGGTGTGGCGGTGGAAGATGAGCCAGTGTTACGGGTAACCGCGATTGAAGACAGCGAGATTGTGCTGGTCGACCTGGCCTGATTCACATGGAAGGCTCCGCCAAGTCTTCGACTTAGCGCTGTCGCGCAGCAAACTGGGGTCTCTGTGGCGAGCGGGCTTGCCCCGCGTTGGGGTGCGAAGCGCCCCCAATCAACGAAAACGCGGAGTACCTGATACTGCGCAGAGTCTGCTTTTGGGGCTGCTGCGCAG
Source organism: Pseudomonas sp. Leaf59 (assembly GCF_920984685.1). Classification (NCBI taxonomy): domain Bacteria; kingdom Pseudomonadati; phylum Pseudomonadota; class Gammaproteobacteria; order Pseudomonadales; family Pseudomonadaceae; genus Pseudomonas; species Pseudomonas sp. Leaf59. The sequence continues at coordinate 328,020 of NZ_CAKLBR010000001.1, forward strand.
CCCAACGCGGGGCAAGCCCGCTCGCCACAACAAGCACGCTCGCCACAGGATGTAGAGAGGGCGTGCCCCCTCTGACATGGGTGTTGCGGGGTTATTGAGAAATAGCGCCATCAACCAGCACTTGCGCTTCCTCCACCAGCTGCTTGAGGTGATCTTCGCCGATAAAGCTCTCGGCGTAGATCTTGTAGATATCCTCGGTGCCTGATGGCCGCGCGGCGAACCAGCCGTTTTCGGTCATCACTTTCAAGCCGCCAATGGCCTGGTTGTTGCCCGGCGCGTGGCTGAGAATCTGCTGGATGCTCTCCCCGGCCAATTGGGTGGACGTGACCTGCTCCGGCGACAACTTGCCCAGCAGGGCTTTCTGCGCCGGGGTGGCCTTGGCGTCGACGCGAATGGCAAACGGCTCGCCCAGCGCATCGGTGAGGCCACGGTAGATCTGGCTCGGGTCCTGGCCTTTGCGCGAAGTCATTTCGGCCGCCAGCAAAGCCGGGATCAGGCCGTCCTTGTCGGTGCTCCACACCGTGCCGTCCTTGCGCAGGAACGACGCACCGGCACTTTCTTCACCGCCAAAGCCCAGCGAGCCTTCGAACAGACCATCGGCAAACCACTTGAAGCCCACCGGCACTTCATACAGGCGACGGCCGATTTTCGCCGCCACCCGGTCAATCAAGCCGCTGCTGACCACGGTCTTGCCCACGGCCGCATCGGCACGCCAGTGGGGACGGTTCTGGAACAGGTAGTCAATCGACACCGCCAGGTAATTGTTCGGTGCCAGCAACCCGCCGGACGGCGTCACGATGCCGTGGCGGTCGTGGTCCGGGTCGCAGGCGAACGCTACGTCAAAGCGTTCCTTGAGCCCGATCAGGCCTTGCATGGCGTAGCTGGAGGACGGGTCCATGCGGATCTGGCCGTCCCAGTCGACACTCATGAAGCGGAAGGTCGAATCGACTTCGGTGTTCACCACGTCCAGATTCAGCCGGTAATGCTCGGCAATCGCCGACCAGTAGCGCACCCCTGCTCCACCCAGCGGGTCGACGCCCAGGCGCAGGTCGGCGCTGCGGATGGCATCCATGTCGATCACATTGATAAGGTCCGCCACGTAGGTGTTGAGGTAGTCATGGCGGTGGGTGGTGTCCGCCTTAAGCGCCTGGGCGTGGGTAATACGCTTGACCCCGGCCAATTGGTTGGCCAGCAGCTCGTTTGCCTTGGCTTCGATCCACTTGGTGACGTGGGTATCGGCCGGCCCGCCATTGGGCGGGTTGTATTTGTAGCCGCCGCTCTGCGGTGGATTGTGGGACGGCGTGATGACGATGCCGTCCGCCAGGCCACGGGTACGGCCGCGGTTGTAGCAGATGATGGCGTGGGAAATCGCCGGCGTCGGGGTGTATTCATCGCCCTCGGCGAGCATCACGTGCACGCCATTGGCGGCAAGCACTTCCAGCGCGCTGGCGCCGGCCGGGGTCGACAGTGCGTGGGTATCCAGGCCGACAAACAACGGGCCGTTGATGCCCTGGGCTTCGCGGTACAGGCAGATCGCCTGGCTGATGGCGAGCACATGCCATTCGTTGAAGCTCAGCTCGAAGGAGCTGCCACGGTGCCCGGACGTACCAAAAGCCACGCGCTGGGTGGAGATCGCTGCATCAGGCTGGCCGGTGTAATAGGCCGTGACCAGTCGCGGGATATCCACCAGCAACTGAGCCGGCGCCGGTTTGCCCGCAAAAGGACTGATTGTCATGCATGAACCTCGAAAAGAAGACGTCGGAAAAAAGGCAGTTTACTGGCACTTGGACTACTGCGCGACGGTATCGATCCTACATCATGACGAGAAATTTCATGCAGCTAGCCCTGGTGTGCCTCGCGCAGTCCCTCGCCCAGCGCAGCCAGGGCTGTGTCCAGGTTGGGCAGGCCGTGGAACGTATGGCTCAGACGCAGGTGCTGATGGTGCAGGCCACTGATACTGAACAGCTCACCGGGCGCGACAACGACGGCGTGGGCCAGCAGATACTGGAATACCTGGCGCATATCCACTGTCCTGGCTGACTCCAGCCAGAATGTTGCGCCGCCGACCGGCATGCGGTACGTCACCAGGCTTCCCAGATGCTGGTCAAGAAGCTCACTCATGGCGCTGGCCTGCTCGCGTAATAATGCGCGCAAATTGCGCAGGTGCAGGTCAATGCGCCCGCTGTGATACAGCCGCGCAATCGCACGCTGACGGATCGCCGACAGCCGAAACGAGCGCAGCAGAAACTGGCGCTGCAATTGGCGGCTCATGTGCCGCGATAGCAGATAACCGTAGGACGCTTCCAGCCCGAGGATTTTCTCGAACGAGGAGAACACGATCAGCCGCTCGGGGTTGACCAGGTCACGCAATGCGGCCTGGGTCGGCACGAAACTCAATTCGCCGTACAGGTCGTTTTCCAGCAGCCAGCAACCGTAGTGGTCCAGCAGCTGCGCCAGTTCGAGGCGGTCCTGAGGTTGCACGGCCACCCCCGCCGGCAGGCTCACCGACGATGACATCAACAGCAGTTGCACGGACTCCTCGCGCAGTGCCCGTTCGAGCAACACCAGGTTCAGACGACCCGCGTGCAGCCAGGGCAATTCGATCACACGCACGCCGGCATCCTGCAGCAGGCGCAGGATCAACCAGTCACAGGGCGACTCGACCAGCACCGTGGAGCCGCGCAACCCCAGCACCTCGATGAGGATGGAGAGCACGCCGCGCAGGTCGGCCCCCACGTACACGTCATCCGCGTGCCAGCAGCGCGTGGGCGATGAGGTGTAGCGCGCCGCCAGCGCCGCGCGCAACTCCCACACCCCGCACGACTGGGAGCTGTGCTGCGACTGACGGGGATACTGGCGCACCAGCTCGCGCTCCAGGCGCAGCAAGGTGTCGTCCAGATTCGCCAGCAAGGCCGGTTCATCACCGCTGAGCACCGCCATGGCCGGGCTGCGGGCCGCCACGTAAAGGCGTTCGAGCAAGTCGCCGCTGGCAAATGTCGCGGCGCTGTTGGCAAGGGGCCAGGCGTAGTACCCCGATTTGGCCACCGAATACACGCGGCCCTCTTTCTCCAGCAGCGAATACGCATACTGGATGGTGGAGATCGAGACATTCAGGCGCTGGGACAGCTCGCGCAGCGACGGCAGCTTCACTCGCGTATCGGTACTCACCTCGTTGATCAGGTTGATCATGTAGCGATACACCGCCTGGTAAGCGAAGTCCGCTTGTCGCGCGCCACGCAGTGTCATCGAGCGGACAGCTGCCGAGCCATGTCGTGACCGCTCAGGTTGCCTTCAAGGTCGTGCTCGCGCACACTGCTACCGGGCAGCAGGGTCATTGGCCGCTGACGATACAGATGCTGGAGCAAGGGCAACGGCAACCCGCTGGCAACGGTCACCCACTGTTGCAGCATCTCGGCGGCCGGCTTGCCCTGCAGCACCTTGTGCAGTTCGGGCAGCGCCACGAGCATGCCTGGATGGCACTGGCGCAGGTAGCTTTCGAGCCGTTCGCCGTGATGGATAAACGGCGAAAACAGCAGGCAGATCAGCTGACTTTCATCCTGCCCGAAAAACTGCCGGGCGTAGTCGGTGGACGCGGCGCGCCCTTCACTGCTGCCGGCCTGGGCCAGCAGTTCCGGCGGAATCTGCACATGATCGAGCTGCTCCTGCGCCAGCAGCAGGAACTCTTCAACACCTTCCCCATACGGCAATTCGCGCAGGCATTCGGCCTTCAGGCCGCGCAGGTGCGCCATCAACACGGGATTGGCAAACGCCGGATGGCTGAAATGAAACCCCAGGGGGTCTGGGGTATAGGCCATGAAATCGGTGAGCAAAGGTGCACTGGCAGGGTCTATGCCTTCAAGCAAGTCGGCAAAGCCGATATACGCCAGGGGACGGTACCCGCCGATGCTGATGTCAGCCCTGGGCTGATAGTGCTCGCCATACAGATCGCGATAGAAGTCTTCGCTCCATTGGTCCATTCGCGCAAACAGCCGGTCGAGGGACAGGGGCCTGGCTGCCCGGGCCTTGTCCGAACCGGCCTGAGCCGCCTTTTTCAGCCAGGCCAGCAGTTGGCTCTGTTTACGCCCGGAGTCGCCGCTGACCAGCACATGCACACCGCCGTCCCACGCGGTGACACGCTGGTAGAAATCCCCCAGGGCGAGGTAGGTATCGTTGCACAGCGTTGCACAGATATCGCCGCAGCTCAGGTGCCCGACCATCAACCGGTTGCGTTGCGCCGCTTCACAACCCTGGGTCGATACCGGGCGCTGATGATTGAATGGCAGCACCTCATGGTTTTCCACCATCAGCAGTTCCACGCGGTCATCGTCATGGAAAAACAGACGGCTGTAACCGTTGTGGATGGTATCGAGTGTGCGCTGGGTCATGCCGGCATGGCGCAGCGTGGCGACCCGCAGCTGGAACGTCGTCGGTGATCGCCCGGCGATGCTCAATTGCGCCGCGCGCAGCATCGCCAACGTGTAACTGCTGACCTCACCGCCGCCGTGGGCGACCAGCACCTTGTAGGCGCCGATATATTCCATGCCCCCGGCCGCCACGACAATACGCTGGATCAATAATTGAAGCGCCGTACGTTCCGCGCGACTGAAGTACCCGATCAATCGTTGCTGAACTTGCTGGTAAACATACGTCATGGCCTGTTCGTGAATAGCGCTCATCGCTCTACTACCTGAGTTGAAATATAAGTTTCAAACAACTACCAACGCGAGTTGCTTGATGTATTGAATTGCCAGGAACGTCGCTTTAGGTACCGTATTGACAGTGAATCAACACTAGCACCTTGCAAAAAATCGACATCGACTGTGCAGAGCGTCCACCCGGGCCTCCATGGCCTCGAGCGCCGACACACATGCCACCCACGCAGGGATTGACGACCTTCCTAGGAGTATTCAGACAATCTCCTACATTCCTTTAACCCCGAATTAAAAGATCCATCCGACAAATAAAATTTGTCAGGCAGTGTTCCATGAATGTCACTTGATCGAGCGTCAGCATAAAACTGTCTGCCCCCTGAGCCCGCCGCAAATGTTCCATTATTAACGGCAGCAGAAAATACCCGCTGCCGTATCAGTGCATCAATCATCACTCGGTCCTTGAGTTGAAAGTAAGAACACAATTATCAAGGCTGGAATAATGATTAACAGATACAGAAGCTGGCCAAAAACCAGTTCAGTTCAGGTTCAAGCACAAGGTGGATCACCCGGACACGACGACGCCGCGCTGGAATTCAGGGCGGCGTTCGGGGCAAAGGTATCGTTTACGGGACTGAGGGGCGATTACACGCAGTGGAAAACGCGCAGGGTAAGCCCTGTCAAATGGCGCTTTTGTCCCATACGCCAAGGGCGAGGAACAGCCGATTACGAATGTTCCTACACACGAAACAGCTTAAACTTGCAGCGCCACCCGCTCACGGCACGGGCATTCGTCCATATAACGGTGCGCTTCAACGAACTGGTCGAAGGCAAACACTGTGGTTTTCAGCGGCACCAGCACACGGTCGGCGGTCAACTGGTTGATATCACGCAATGCCCGCTGCATGGCGACCTGGTCCTGGATAATGCCCAGCTCCGGTTTGCCGGTGAAATTGCCGATGCAGTGCACAAAGAACTGAATGTTCTTCTGGAACGCCGCACAGGCCGGAAACGGTGTCTGATTGCCGCCCTGCAGGCCATAGAGCACCAGACTGCCGCGCGGGGCCAGTACGTCGCCAAGCAACGACATCTGCGGGCCGCCCAAGCCATCGAACACCACGTCGACGCCACGATTGTCGGTGAACTTGTTGATTTGCATCAGCAAGTCCTGCTCCTCGGTGACGATCACCTTTTCCGCCCCGAGGGACAGCAGGTAGTCACGCTCGGCGCTGTCCTTGGTCGCCGCAATCACACGCACACCCAGCGCCTTGCCCAGTTGCACGAAAGACGGGCCGGCGCAGTGGCTGGCGTCGGTCACCAGGGCAAACTGGCCGGGTTTGACCCGTGCCAGGTCCATGTAAGCGAAGTAGGCGATCAACAGCGGCGTGTAATGCACGCTGGCTTCAATCGGGCTCAGCACATCCGGGTAACGGGTCAGGGCCGAACGGGGCAGGACGATCTGTTCGCCATACACCGGGTAATCATTGGGGCTCTCGGCCGGAAAACTGGCCACTTTATCGCCCACCGCCAGGTCATCCACGCCGTCGCCGAGGGCGACCACCACGCCGGCCATTTCATGACCAAGGCCGGACGGCAAACGTGCATGGGAGGACGCCAGGTTCTGGCGCCACAGGATGTCGTACCAGCTGATGCCAATCGCCTCGACACGCACCTGCACTTCGCCCGGTGCGGGCTGCGCGGCTGCATGCTCTTCGCATTTGAGCACCTCGGCCGGACCAAACTTGTGAAAACGGATCGTGCGGGACATCGCAAACCTCGTCAAAGTAACCTCTAATGCCATGAACTTTATCTGGGCTTTGCGGGTAAGGCCAACGGTCGCCATTAATAGTCGACATGCTTGTCATTGATTCCGCGACTAAGCTACAGACCTCAGCTTTCGTAGGAAAACTCAATTATCTTGTGCAGAGTATCAGCCTTTCCCCGTAAGATTCATGCCGGTCGTTGTTTACACATGGCCGCTCTCGTCAAGTTTGCAGACTCTTCCAGGACACAAGATGAACCGTAACGACCTGCGTCGTGTCGACCTTAACCTCTTGATCGTATTCGAAACCTTGATGCATGAGCGCAGCGTGACCCGCGCTGCCGAAAAACTGTTCCTCGGCCAGCCGGCCATCAGCGCCGCCCTGTCGCGCCTGCGCGGGCTGTTTGACGACCCGCTGTTCGTACGCACCGGCCGCAGCATGGAGCCCTCGGCTCGCGCGGTCGAGATCTTCGCCCTGCTCTCCCCGGCCCTGGACTCGATCTCCACCGCCGTCAGCCGCGCCGCCGAATTCAACCCGGCCACCAGCACCGCCGTGTTCCGTATCGGCCTGTCCGACGACGTCGAATTCGCCCTGCTGCCCCAACTGCTCAAACGCCTGCGCGCCGAAGCCCCCGGCATCGTGCTGGTGGTGCGCCGCGTCAACTACATCCTGATGCCAGGCCTGCTGGCCTCGGGCGAAATCTCCATCGGCGTCAGCTACACCGCCGACCTGCCCGCCAACGCCAAGCGCAAGGTCCTGCGCCGCAGCCTGCCCAAACTGCTGCGCGCCGACAGCGTGCCCGGCTCCCTGAGCCTGGACGACTTCTGCAGCCGCCCCCACGCACTGGTGTCGTTTGCCGGCGACCTGAGCGGTTTTATCGATGAAGAACTGGAAAAGCTCGGTCGCAAGCGCCATGTGGTGCTGGCCGTGCCGCAGTTCAACGGCCTGGGCACCTTGCTGGCGGGCACCGACATACTCGCCACCGTGCCCGACTACGCCGCCGAGGCCCTCACCTCGGCCGGCGGCTTGCGAGCCGAAGATCCACCGCTGCCGGTGCGCAGCTTTGAACTGCACATGGCGTGGCGCGGGTCACAGGATAATGATCCAGGGGAGCGGTGGTTGAGGTCGCGGATTCAGATGTTTTTCGGGGATCCTGACAGCCTGTAATGGAATTCCATTAAATCCCATAAACCCTTTTATAACAAAAACTTACTGGTCACTTAAGTCCATCGCAGTCTGTCTAAATCCAATGGATTCCACGACCCATTGGGGGCAAATTTCGGTTCCTTGAAAAGTATGCCCCCACCGATGCCCACAGATAATGCAGTTGTTTTCAAACGAAAACTCAGCGATGCCCTGAATAGCCCCGCATACAAACGGCCCTCATCATCTCAGCAGCCCACCACTGATTGTTGGCGCATCATGCGGCCGGGGATGCGGTTAGCTCTTTATTAAATAAATATTCATAAATGGCTGAAGGCCACAAATCACGGGGCTCCTGTGGCCTCCCTCATTAGCTTGCGAGCTAACTTTTGTCACGTTAACTATCAAGTTACCTGACTCAGCGCCGATTCACGGGCATTCCGAAAAATCAAAGGCACACCCGTAATGAGCGCAAAGTGGTTGGACAACTTGAAAGTCGGCAAGAAGCTCGGACTGGGCTTCGGCGCCATTTTGCTGGGCGTGCTGGCCGTCGCCGCAATCGGTTACTCCAGCACCAACCTGCTGATCGAGCGACTTGGCAAGAGTGGCAAGGTCTCCGAGATCAAGGCTGATGTCCTGAACGCCCGCATCGCCGCACAAGGCTACGCCACTGCACCGAGTGCTGCGGGCGTGCAAGCCTACAGCGGTGCGCTGGATACGCTGAGCCGCAGTGTCGATGAGGGCATTGGTCTGCTCGCCGCGCCGAGTAATCTGGCTAAGCTGCGCTCCATCAAGGAGCAAGTCGGCGGCCTGAAGCAGACGTTCGATCAATTGGTCAGCATCAATCATAAAGTCGATGATGCCTTGAAACCCTTGATCAAGGTCTCGGACGACGTCAGTGCCACTTTCGAAAACCTGCTGGAAAAGACCATTGACGACACAGTGCGTGCTCCGGATGAAACCGGCATAAAACAAGTCAAAATCGCTGGTGACTTGCGTAACGGAATGACCAACTTCCGGCTGGTGTTTCGCCGCTATCTGAGTGTCCCGTCAACCGATAACCGTCAAGCGACCTACAATTCGGCCGACGCGCTGATCGCGCAGGTATCGGCTGCTCGCAGCGAATTGCCAAACCAGGCGAACGCCGCTGTAGACACCGCGCTGAATGCGCTTAAACAGTACAAGGTGCTGATGTCGTCGATCTCGGAAATGCTTCAGCAGGCCGATCAGGTTCGCGGCAATCTGCAACAGCAATCCGTCGCAATAGCTGTTGTGGCCGATGATGTAGCAGCACAGCAAATTATCAGCGCCCAAAAAGAAAAGAACAGCGCTGTCGTTCAGTTGTTGAGTGTCGCGCTGGTGGTCTTGCTGATTGGTATCGTTGCTGCGCTCCTTATCACCCGCCAGATAACCTTTCCGTTGAACGATACGGTCATTGCCGCGCGCCGTATTGCTGATGGTGACCTGACCCGGGACACCAGCACGACCCGTCAGGACGAGCTGGGCTTGTTACAGAACACCATGCAGCACATGACCGTTTCCCTGCGCGGCCTGATCGGGGGCATCGGCAACGGTGTCACGCAGATCGCTACAGCGGCCGAGCAGTTGTCTGCTGTCAGCGCGCAGACAAGTACAGGCGTCACCCTGCAAAAAAACGAAGTTGACCAGGTCGCCACCGCCATGAATGAAATGGCCTCGGCCGTACAGGAAGTAGCGCGGAACACCGAAGACGCTTCGCGGGCCGCCAAACAGGCAAGCGAACGTTCTGCGCACGGCAGTAATGTGGTGCAACATGCAGCAAGCGAAATTGGCCAACTGGCCGATGAAGTGAAGCATCTGGGCGAAGCCATGCAGCGCCTAACCGAAGACAGCAGCAAGATCGGCAACGTCATCGACGTGATCAAGGCTGTCGCCGAGCAGACCAACCTGCTCGCGCTCAACGCCGCCATCGAGGCCGCACGCGCCGGTGAGCAAGGTCGTGGTTTTGCTGTAGTGGCCGATGAAGTGCGCTCGCTGGCCCAACGTACCCAGAACTCCACAAGTGAAATCGAACTGCTGATCAACACTCTACAACAGCGCACGAGCGCAGCATCAGGTCTGATGGACGCAAGCCTGCAACGTACCGAGGGCACCGTAGTTCTGGCTCGTCAGGCTGAACAGGCATTGATTGATATCAATCAGTCCATCGGCACGATTGAACAGATGAGCCAGCAGATTTCCGCCGCTGCCGAACAACAGAGCGCAGTGACCGATGAAATCAACCGAAGCGTGCTCAGCGTGCGTGACATTGCTGAGCAGTCTGCATCCGCAACCGAGCAGAGCGTCGCATCGACTGCAGAACTGGCGCGCCTGGGCAGTGATTTGCAGAGCTTGGTTGCGCGTTTCAAAATTTAGGTATCCAGAGTCAGACGCCTCGTGAAGCGCTCACCTGGCGATCTGCCGCTTCTGCGCGCGCATGAACATCCATCTGCCGGAACGCTTGCCCTTGCATCACTTAACACTGGCATACACCGTCGGGCCTTTTGAGCCACCTCCCTTCCAACTATTTATTGCGAGTCGTTAGGTGCTTGATTTTTTATCAGGCGGATCTCTGGGAACCCGTGCACCATCAGCGCCCGGGGCGCCGTCGGCACCTGGTGTCCCGCCAGGGCCAGCCGCACCACCCTTGCCGCCAGAGCCTCCCTTGCCGGGTTGAGACCCGCTGCCTCCAGCACCACCGGCTCCGCCCGCCCCGCCCTGGCCGCTGTTACTTCCTCCAGCGCCACCATTACCGCCCGATCCACCATTGCCCGCTAGTTGCAGTAGCGGTGGTGAACCGGTGATTACGTGAGTATTGAACTCTTGGGCAATAGGGACTTTGATTTGCGAAGCATAAACTGATGAGCACGCTGCGAACGCTACGCTTATAGCAATTACGCCGGTTACAATTTTCATTGTTGCTCTCCTATTAGACGGGCCAAAACACTGCCTGGATAAGTTAATGTCGCAACGCCACTCTTGGCATTATTGCAACAGGGGCTAGGTGGCCCGTATTTCAAGCTAGCGAAGAAATATTTTGTTGCAACGGTAAATACTGTCTATTCGCTGAACATAAATCTATTCGTGGGCTCGAAGCGCTGATCCTTAACAGAGTCGACTACGGTTACCACTGCGGACCTTTGGCAAGGCATTGATGAGCCATGCGCTTGGTGTATCTGGCACTTTCTCAGCGGTTGTATGTCAATCATGTATCAACGCCACGTTAGTACGTCATCATGCATTGCTGGAAAAAAATTTCGCTGACTGAGGACCTGGAACGGAGCCTGCCAGGTCACCAGGTAGATTGCATTCTGATCAATGGATGGACGGCTACCGTCTTCGTCAGGCAACCCGAGTACGGCTCAATGTTTTGCACGACCGGCATAGACCTGGCCAAGCTTGCAAACAGCGCGAGCGTTCATCAGCTTGCCGAAGAGCTTGTGTTTGAGATCGATATGTCCAAGGGAGGGAAAGCTGGATAGTTCTCCCTTTAAAGTCCTACCTGCCCCCCGAAATCCGCGTCCGACCGCCCTCCTTGGGGAGAGCTTTCTTCGACTGCTATTCGTCTGAAAAGGATGCGCCTGGCTGGTCTACACCCAATGAATGCGCGACCATACGCTAGCGAGTATTCAGCCCCCTGCATGCCGAAAAGAATCTAAAAGAACCAGCCCGACCAATTCCTAAATATATAAATTGCCAGAAAAACAATCCAAGAAATCGCCAGAAGCACAGTGGCTGCAACCCATCGAAGACCCATTACTAAATCCTATTTTTGACTCTTCTTCACTATAAATTCAGCGAGAGCAAGCAAGACGAAAAACAACTTCACGCGGGTACAGAGAGGCCTTAAACCCGCACTGTAAGGCCTTTATTTTCGGCGAGATAAGTCCAAACTAAATCATGCCACGGACAAATGTTCATAGAGGATAGTAGAGCCAACTAGCATCAACACCAACCCACCGATTATTTCAGCGCGCTTACCAACCATTGTTCCAAGTACACGACCCAACATCACGCCTGTGGTCACCATTACCGTGGTGGCAATGCCAATTGCCGACGCAGCAACCAGGATATTCACGTTGACGAAGGCAAGCCCGACTCCCACGGCTAACGCGTGTTGGCCAGGTACAGCGAGTCTTCCACGGCGGTGTTGCCACCACCGACCACGGCGACCGGCTTGTTGCGATAGAAGAAACCGTCGCAGGTCGCGCAGGCGGACACGCCTTTGCCCATGAACGTTTCTTCCGATGGCAGGCCCAGGTAGCGAGCGCCGGCGCCGATAGTGTCATTCTTCGTCCAAGTTCTGCACCAGAAAACCGCCAGTTCAAGCGGACTTCGGCTATCGCCTACAAGTCATTCATTTCAATTCAGCCTAACCAACATCACGTCCGTTCAGCCGAGCCAATGCGCTCATCAGCCAACGTTACCCATTAGCCAGGCCTGATCGTTCGGGTTCGCAACGTTGGTAATAATTACTACACAATAAGTGTACTAATATGCCCTCCCAGCGGACATTGGGCTTCGCAGGATGCGTCAGGTTGTGCAGTAGACGCGACTGCTTGCCCTGCAGAACCGAGCAACGCCCGCAAACACCGCCCAAGGCAAACGCGTTGGTACTCCTATTTTCTGAGGAAGGCTGTCGATGAGGACAAAATACAATTCCTGCAAGCCAGTTCGCTTGCAGGTAGGCGTCAAACATTGGGTGCCCTTTTGTGCGCTTGGTCTTGTCAGTGCGATGGCTCAGGCGGCAGATACTCCTGACGCCTCCGCCTCGACAGCAACCACCACCCTGGGCACCGTGTCAGTGATTGGCCAGGGAGAAACGCGCCAGGTTCAGCGTGTCGATGAAACAACCGTTAAACGTTACTCCGCCGGCACCAACCCGCTGAAAACCTTGCAGAGCATGTCTGGCGTTAACTTCCAGTCCGGTGATCCTCTTGGCCGTGAAGAGGGTAGCCAGCGCATCAGCTTGCGCGGGTTTGATATGCATCACTTGGGCTACACCCTGGATGGGGTAACGCTGGGGAATATGAGCTTCGGCAACTTCAACGGGCTGAGCATCACGCGCGCCGTAATCCCGGAAAACGTGGGTTCGACCGTTGTCGCCGCAGGCATTGGTTCGTTGGGAACCGCCTCCAACAGCGATCTGGGCGGTACCATCCAGTTGACGACTTCCGACCCGGATAAAGAGTTCGGTGGCCGGTTGTCGCAGACCATGGGCAGCTACGACACCAGCCGCACCTACATGCGTGTCGACACCGGGGAGTACAACGGCCTGTCGGCGTATGTCTCGGGTGAGAAATACGACGCCAACGCCTGGAAGGGCAATGACAACCCGCAGAAATCAGACGCGATCAACGCCAAGGTTCTGTATAAATTCGGCGACAACCGCATCAGCTTCTTCCACAGCAAGTCGGACCATGAAGAAGCCAACCTGATGTCGCTGTCCAAAAGCATGATCGACCGACTGGGCTACAACTACACCTATTACACGCCCGATTGGACCCGTGCGGTGAATGCCGCTAACGGTATCTTCAGTGGTGGCGTCAAAAGCGCCGCGGAGGGTGTCTACAACGCCAGCAGCTTGCGCTATGACGAACTGGATATCCTGAAGGGCAATTTCAGCCTCTCGGATAACCTGGTGCTGGATACCACCGTTTACCATCACCATAACTCTGGGTTTGGTAACTCGTATTATCCGTTCACCTACAATACCGGCACCTCAGTAATCCCCGCGAACGCATTGCGCAGTACCCAATACGGCATTGATCGAAACGGCTTTCAGACCTCCCTCACCGCGTTCCTGGGCCAGCATGAGGTCGAGGGTGGATTCTGGATCCAGTCCAACAAGAACAATGTCGGTCGCTATCTCTACGACACCACCGGACACGAGCCCCAGAACCATATCGTCACGACCAATGGTTATGGATTATCGGCCACCATATTCGATCAGTCTTACAACGACCTGACGCGTCAGTTCTACTTGCGCGATACGTACACGCTGCTGGACGACCGTTTAAAACTTGAATTCGGTGCGAAAAGCACGGTGACGACCACGACTGCTGAAGGAAAAGTCGGATACGCAAGCGGGTCACTGGAAGCCAGCGATCACTTCCTTCCTCAGTTTGGTGCGACCTACAAGCTTAATGACGAAGATGAGGTGTTCGCCTCTTATTCGCAGAATATGGCTGCCTTCCCTTCCGGGGCCTACAGCCCATTCAGCAATACTCAGGCAGCGGTCGACGCACTCAACGGCTTCAAAGGCCTCAAGCCGGAAACCTCCACGACGATTGAAGCCGGTGTTCGGCGCACGTCCAAGCACTACATTGCTTCGGCCACCGTCTATAACACCCAGTTCGACAATCGCCTGATCGCTATCGCCAACTGCACCGGGATCTTCATCTGCGCCAATGGCGTGGCCAACGTAGGCTCGGTGACCAGCCGAGGTGCTGAGTTCGCCTTTGCTTTGATGCCTGATGAACATTGGCGTTGGTCCAACTCGCTTTCGTATAACCACAGCACCTACGATGACAACTACACCAGCAATGCGCAGACGGTGAACGTCAAAGGCAAAACGGTCGTCGATACCCCCAGGATCATGTACTCAAGCGGCCTGGACTGGAACTGGAACCACTGGAGCGCGGGCCTGCAAGGTACTTACATGACCAAACGTTACTTTACCTACACCAATGACCAGAGCGTGCCCGGTTACTGGTTGGCCAACGCGAACATGGCGTATGACCTGGGTGCATTCGCGGGCCTGAAGGACACGTCCGTTGCATTGAACATGGTCAACTTGTTCGATAAACGCTACATCTCTACGCTGAATACCGATGGCAGTGCGGCCTCCGACCCGAATGGTGACCTGCAACTGTTGCAGGTGGGAACGCCGCGCAGCGCTTTCGTTACGCTCTCAACGCGTTTCTGATTCAGCAAGACGTTTGATGAAGCATGGGTTCACATAAATAACAGTGCAAAAAAGACCCCGTCGCCTTCAAGCGCCGGGGTCTTTTTTTGGTTGGTCAGTCCAGAATCACCACAGCCTTCACCGCCTGGAGCAATCAGCGGCCAAGCACCAGCGTATGCCTGGCTGGCTACAGGAAGAAACGCTCTTTCAGAGGGATCAATGCAGCACCAATGGCGGCGGCATCGCCGTTGCTTTCGGTGAGTAACAACTTGGGCCTGGGGGCGGGCGTTCCATAGCGCGGTGAGCCCCAGAAACTGACATTGTCGATCAGTCGACGCCCGAGTTCGGCAGGCACCTGCCCACCGAATACGATGGCCTGCGGATCGAACAATCCGGTGAGGGTATTGATCAAGCGATCCAGGCCCGGACGCACATGCTCGACCCACTCTTCGACACCCGGCCAGTTGGCGTCGAACCGATTGCGCAGGTCTTCGATGGAATCAATCTGGATATCCTGCTTGTGCAACGCATCGATCAAGTAGCGCAGCGCCGGGCGGCGCTCGACTTCATCGTGGGTGTACAGCATGATTTCACCAGCATTGCCATGGCTGCCGAAGTACGGCTTGCCGTCAATGACGATGCCGGTACCGAAGCCATAGTTGAACGACAGGTAAATGAAGTTGCTCGCCCAGGCGCCGACGCCGATGAGACTTTCACCGATGGCCCCGGTGGTGGCGTTGTTCTTCAACCAGACCGGCATATCGAGGGCCTGCTCCAGGAGCGGACGCAAGTCGATCAGCGACCAGTCCTGAAGGGGTTCCGGTGCGTTCACTCGCCCTTCGTCGACAAAGTAGCCGGCAATCGCCACCCCGACACCCAGCAGATGATCGCGGCTCAGCGCGTTGCGCTGGAGCATGCGATCAATGACTTTGCTCAGCGCATCCAGGGTCGAATTCAAGCTCAGCGGCGGGGTACGCAGCGTGACCTCTTCGAGGACATTGCACGCAAAATCGGCGATGCAGACGACCGCCGAATCAGTATTAATGGAGATGCCCAGTACATAAACCGCCTCGTTGGCGAGTTCCAGGCGCAAGCTGGGCTGACCGCGGCCGTTTTTGATGGCCTGACCCGTGCGGATGAAGCCCCGGCTGATCAGGTCTTCGATGATCCGGTGCACGGATTGCTGTGCGAGATCCATTTCCGCCGACACGGCGGCTCGGGTGATTCCTCCACTGCGCCGCAAGATATCGAGAATTTTGCGCTCGTTCAGACTGGGGTGGTAATCGCGCTTCAGGCGTTGTTCTGCGTCCATGAGTCAACTATGCAATAAGTAGATTTTCCGGTAGCAGAGCAGTCTAAAGCCTCTTCTGGCCGATGGGGTTGAATTCATAAAATTTTAACGTTACACCCTCGGGACGAACGCGGAGGCGCTATTGCCTAGGGGGCGAGCCAGGGCAGGCACCCTCACAGTGCATTTTGCGGCGTTGACGCTTTTATCCACAACACTGCCAATCAGCACACACCGATCGAGCGGCAGTTCGAGCGATTGCGCCGCCGCCTCATATAAGGTCATTTCCGGCTTGCCGATAATGCGCGGGTTCCAGTCTTCAGGGGCCATGCACGCTTGCAGCGTAGACAGAAAGGCACCGATATCCAGGACTCGATTGCCATACCTGGTCGAATGAAGTGTCTCGGCGCTCGCCGCCACCAAACGGGCACCTTCGAGGAGTGAATCCAGCGCCGTATTGAGCTTGGTATAGGTGATGCGTACGTCGCTCAGCAAGATAACGAGGTCGGCATCCTTGCGAACCAGCTGCAAACCAATCGAGCGCGCGTAGCTTTTCATCCGATTGGAGCCCACGACCAGCACATCACCCACTTCCATCGCCAAGGCATCATGCAGAGAATGGGTGCCTGCCAGGATGATGCGGTGAGTCGGCAGCCTGACCCCCTCTGCCGCCAGTACGGCGGCAATTTCATGAGGGAACAGCGTCGAGTTGTTGGACACGAGCGAAACGCTGGACGCTACAGTTTGAAGGAATCTGATGACCGCAGCCTTGGGCTTTCCGTTGTTCGCCAAGCATCGGTCCCAGTCCAGGACAATGCCTTCGCAGGGAGACGCGCACTCTGCCGGATGCGGTGGGGCAGCCCAACGGTTTTCAGCGTGTTGGTACAAAGCCGCTTCGATCGTCTTGGCAAACGATCTGATGGTGGGGATAGCGTTCATGGCGTGTTTATTCTAATAGCTATGTCAGACAGGCTGACAAGACAGGGTGAGCTAGATCACAGAGCTCTTGGGTGCCCGCAACGATAGTGAGTCCGGCTGGCACGGCCAGGCCCTGGGTAGAAATCGCCAGGCCCGCTTCGCTGCACAGCAAACGGCCGGCAGCGACATCCCACAGGCTGGTGTAGCGCTCCACGTAGCCGCTTGTGCAACCCAGCGCCGCGAACCCCAGGCCGATGGTCGCGCATCGGTAACCCGCCACGCCCCAGCCGGCCTGGCGGAACTGCAACTCCAGCGCGCCGATGTGTTCTGGACGCCAGTGCAGGTTTTCGCCGATCGCCGCCACTTTCAGCCCCGCCCACTGAGCAAGTCTCGTAGCATGTATGCCGTTCTTTCTCAGCCCGTAACCTTTGCCGGCGCTCAGCGTGTAACCCAAAGCGGGATAGGCCACTACGCCCACCAGCGACTCGTCGCCCTCCACATAGGCAATGGAAATGCCCCACAAAGGCGAGCCGCTGACGAAGTTGGCGGTGCCATCAATCGGGTCGATCACCCAGCCGCGCCCCGGCAGGTCACCGCCCATTTCTTCGCCCAGGATCGCTTCGCCAGGAAATTCGAGTGCGAGTTGGGCGCGCAGATACTGCTCCACTTCCAGGTCGGCCGCTGAGACCAGATCTTGCGGACGCTTGACGGTGACCGCCAGCGAAGAGAGGTTCTGGAAGTGGCCCAGCGCAATCTTCGCAGCCCTGGCAGCCAGGCGTTCAGTCTCGTGCAACCGATGCTCCAGCTCCATCACATACCCGCCTGACGGGCGTTGATATCGAGCAAGTTGGGGTAATCGGTGATCACTGACTGCGCGCCCCGGCTTAACAGATAGCGTGCGCGATGTGGGTCATTGACCGTCGCCACTGCAAACTCGACCGCGCTGTCGCGCAGGCGGCTCAGATGGCATTCATTCAGAAAGGGGTCGACCACATGCAGAATCTGGCAGTCATATTCCGCCAGCAGCTTGGCCGGATCGGCCGGTGCGACCAGGCTGGCCAGGCACAGCGGAACCTCTTCCCACAGCGCTCGCGCCTTGCCGAGCGCACGGGTCGAAAAGCTCGAGACGAACAGCTTGTGATGGTCTCGCGGCCACTTCTGACGCAGTAAAGGGATGGCCGCTTCGGCGGTCTCCAGGTCATCACCGGTGGTCGGCTTGAGCTCGACCTGCAGGCCCAGTCCCAGACGAATGACGGTGTCGACCACTTCTTCAAAGGTGGGCACGGCAACGCCCGCGTAGGTGCTGGAGAACCATCGGCCAGCATCCAGCGATCGAATATGTTCGAGTGTGTTGAGGACCACCGCGCCCTGCCCGGAGGTGGTGCGATCCAGGGTGTCGTCATGGATCACCAGCAGGGCGCCATCACGGGTGAGCTTGACATCGATCTCGACCCACTGCGCGCCCATCCGCGCCGCGAGTTCGATGGCCTCCAGCGTATTTTCCGGTGCGAAGGCACTCGCGCCACGATGCGCAATCAAATTGCTTTGAACGACGCGTGATTTAGCTTTCATAGCGAAACGTTATCCTGAACTAGGGATGAAGAGATGCGTTGCCCAGAGGCCCCATCGAACAGCAAGGCCTCGTCGGCTGGGAACCACAGGTTGAGGGTCGAGCCGACGGAGCACGGCTGCGAGTCGGATTGACTGACCAGTACCGGCTGCCCCGCAACCCGGCAATGAATGACACGATGACTACCCAACTCCTCGACGGCGTGAACGGTGGCACTCACGCCGGGGCTGGCGACTTTCAGGTTCTCGGCACGAATGCCCAGGAACAACGGGCCAGACGTCGCCATGGCGGCCTGTACCTTCAACGGCAGCACTTGGCCGTCGCCCAGGGTCAACACGCCTTCAGGGCTGCCTATCACCTCAATAAGGTTCATCGGCGTCGAGCCAAAAAAACGCGCAACAACGATAGAGTGCGGACGTTTGTAGAGCGCATGGGGCGTGTCGATCTGTTCGACACGGCCCTTATTGAGCACAACGACCCGATCAGCCAGGGTCATTGCTTCGGTCTGGTCATGCGTCACGTAGAGCACGGTGGCGCCGGTGTCCTGATGGATGCGCCGCAACTCTGTGCGCATCTCCTGGCGAAGGCCGCTGTCGAGGTTGCACAGCGGCTCATCGAAGAGCAGCACCGGAGGCTTGCGCACCAGCGCTCGACCAATGGCTACGCGCTGACGCTGGCCACCGGACAACTGCCCGGGCTTTCTTCCCAGCAAGGCGTGCAGCCCCAGTGTGCTGGCGATCGCCTGGACCCGCGCTGAGCGCTCTTCCCGGCCGATCCCGGCGAGTTTGAGCCCATAGCCGATGTTGTCTTCGACGGTCATGTGCGGATACAGCGCGTAGTTTTGAAAGACCATGGCGCAATGGCGCTCGCTGGGCGGGCGCCGTGTAACGTCGACACCGCCGATATGGATGCTGCCCGCATCGGGGCTGTCCAGGCCAGCGACCAGACGCAACAATGTTGACTTGCCGCACCCCGATGGGCCGAGGATGACGCTGAACTCCCCGGCGGGAAATTCCACGTCCAGCGCATCGATGATGGCCGGGCCGTGCTTGGTGTAACGCCTGGACAGCCCACTGACACGAATGTTTGGCGCTGCGTTGTCGCATGTGGACCGAGTCATTTACCTACCCCTACAAGCCCCTTCACGAACCAGCGCTGCATCACAGCGATGACCACAATGGGTGGAATCAGACTGAGCAAAGTGGCGGCCATCAGCAGCGACCACTGCGGAAGTTGAGTGGCATCAGCGGGCGCAAAGTTGGCGGCCCCCAGTACCAGCGTGCGCATGTTGGTGCGATTGGTGGCCACCAAGGGCCACAGGTAGTCCTTCCACGCCGAAATGAACACCAGGGTGCCCAATGCGGCGAAATTGGTTTTCGACAGCGGCAGCAGAATGTCGACGAAAAATCGCCAGGGGCTGGCGCCATCCATGCGTGCGGCCTCTACCAGATCGGACGGCAGCGTCTGATAGAACTGCCGGAACAAAAAGGTGCCTGTCGCCGACGCGATCAGTGGCAGAGCGAGCCCGGGATAGGTGTCCAGCACGTTGATATGCGGCACAGGGATCGCCCCTATGCCCAGCAGGTCGAGCAGCGAGCGCAGTGGCCCCAGGAGGTCGCCCGCCACTGCGTAGGTCGGGATGATCCTGATCTCCAGCGGTAACAGCAGTGTGCCGAGGACCGCGACAAAGATCAGCGATTTGAACGGCGTCCGGAAATACACCACTGCAAATGCGGTCAGTGCCGAGAGCGCCAATTTGCCGATCACCACCAGGCCCGTCACGATCAGGCTGTTGCCCATCAACGTGACCACATCGAGCTTGTGCAGGACCTCGCCAACGTTGACGAACAGTTGGTTGCCTGGCAGCCAAGGCATTCCGTGGGCAAGAATCTGTTCGTTGCTGACCGACGCTGCGCAAAGCGCCAGATACAACGGACCGAGCGCAAACAGCGCGCCCAGAAGCAGAAGGACGTAGGCCAGCGCCGTCGAGAGCGGGTGACGTTCAACCATGGTGTTCTCTCCGGCGATTGCGCCAAGACAGGTATCGATACTGAGTGACACTGAGCACGACGACCACCACCAGCATGAGCACCGACAGGGTCGACGAACCGGCCAGATCGATGCCGACAAAACCATCCTGATAGATCTTGAACGCCAGGATTTCAGTGGCATTGCCTGGCCCGCCGTGCGTCAGCCGGTCGACCAGGCCAAAGCTGTTGGACAGGCTGTCCAGCAACCCGACCACGAACACGAAAAACAGATAGGGCGCGACCATCGGCAATTGGATGTCACGCAACCGCTGCCATGGCGTCGCGCCATCGAGTGCCGCCGCCGCCAGGCAATCCTCTGGCACTGACTGCAGGCTCGCGACGATCATTACGATGTTGAAGGGCAACTGGCACCAGGCGTAGGCAAACACCAATAGCGTCATCGCCTGCCATCCTTTGGCAGACGGCGCCCAGGCTTCGGGGACCAGGTGATTGATCCACGCCAGCGGGCCGAAGATCGGATTGGCCAGCACTTGGAAGATAATTCCAAGGGTCGCCCCCGAGACCGCATAAGGCCAGATCAGCACATTGCCGAAAATCTTGTACCCGCGAACTTTCAGTTGCAGGCAGGCCGCCAGCGCCAGCGCCAGGCTCAATGCAAGCAGCGTGCTGCACAGGCTGAAGACCAGGGTTGTGCCCAGCGATGAGAGTACGCTTGGGTCGTGAAGGACCCTGACGTAGTTGGCGAGCCCCGCAAAGATTTCGCTGCCGCCAAACGGCTGCACGTAATGAAACGACCACCAGAACGCCTGCACGGTCGGCCAATAGAAGAACAGCAGAACCGCCAGCAATTGGGGCAATGCGAGGAACAAGGGCAAGAAGCGCTGGGAGAACTGCGCGTTGTGGCTCATGGATTGACGCCTTTATCCGTCTCGCGGGGGCCGTAGGTGTTCTCGAACACCCGCAGCAATGAGTCACCCTTCCCCGCCGCCTGGTGCAACGCAACGTCCATGGGTTTCTGCCCGGCGAGTGCGCTCCATACCGCCTGTTGCCAGGCGAGCCGCAGCAAGGTGGTAAACCCCGGACGTACCTCAAACGCCGTTGTTCGGTCACCTTGTGTCATAGCGTTAAGACCCACCACGGTCGCACTGTTGGCAGGTAATTGCGCCAGGTACGCCGTGGCCGCGCCCTGCGTCACGGGCAAATAACCGGTTGCGCCGCTAAACAACGTTTGTATCGACACATCACGCAGAAACATCAAAAACTCGGCGACTGTCTGGTATTGCGCATCGCTCTGCCCGCGCAACACCCACAACGCCGCACCGCCCGGGAGCGAAGCCGCACGTTGCTGACCGGCGAACACCGGTAAAAGGTTGGCTTTCACGTCACTGGGATTAACGCTGTAGATCAGCTTGGACGCGCCGGTCGAACCCAGCAGCAGCGCGCAGTCCCCGGCGGTGAACGCCAACTCCTGACCGCCGCTTCGGGTGGCGGCCTGATCGATCAGCAAGCCTTCAGCCACCCACCGCTCGACCTCTTCCATAAGGCGCAGGTGCAGGCCTTGGTCGAATGCCCAGTGCGTTGCGTCCTTACTCAGCAATGGCGCGCCCATGACCGCGCTGCTTTGTTCGAGCCAGACCCAGGGGCCTAAATCCGTCACTGCGGGGCATTTGCTGCCATGCGCCTTGAGGGCAACCAAGGCCGTGCCAAAGGCTTCCCAAGTCTCTGGGGCTTGAGTTATCCCGGCTGCCGCGAGCTGATCGGCGTGGCTGTAGAGCACTGCAGTGGACGTTGCAAATGGCTGTGCCCAGACGTTGCCGTCGGCATTGCTGTAGTAGGCGGCGACGGAGGGTAACAACGGGTCCTCAGACACCTTGTGCTGTGATTGCAGGAACCCATCCAGGCCCAGAACTGCTCCGCTATTGAGCATTTCCGGCGTGGCGACATCATAGATTTCAACCAGTGCCGGGGCCTTGCCCGAGCGGTAGGCGGCCACGGTCTTTTGCAGGTTCTGCTCATAGGAGCCCTGAGCAATGCAACGCATCGGCAGCGACTGCCGGTGAGTGGTGTTGAAGCGCTCGCAAATGTCCTGGATCGCCGCCCCGGCCGCGCCCGAGTGGCCATACCAGAATTCGACATCAGCATCGGCGGCGTAGGCCTGGCCGGCACCCGCCACCCAAACGATGGCCGCCGATAAAAGTGATCTGAAACGCATTGTTTATACCGCTGAAGTGAGTACTGGTTGCGTCAGTAAGGTGTGCGGCTCATGCAGCTTTCGCCTTACTGACTTTGCGTAATCACCGACAGCCGAGTGATCTCTGCCTTCTGCACGAGCGCCAGCACCTGAGCAACGCGGCCGTACCCCGTCAGGGTGTCGGCACGTAACGTCAGCGAAACCTCGGGGTCCCTGGTTTTGAGGGCAACCAACGCTTGCTCCAACTCATCAAGCGGCTCTGCTTTGTCATCGATGAACACGCCGCCCGCCGCGTCGATACTGATCGCCACCGGCTTGCTATCGTCCAGCGCCTGCGTGGCGACGGTCTGGGGCAGATTCAGCGGGATCGCATTGTTCAACAATGGCGCCGTTACGATGAATACAACGAGCAGTACCAGCATCACATCGACCAAGGGCGTGATGTTGATATCGCTGATGGTGCTCTCGTCATTGCTCGTGGTGAAGGCCATCTCAGGCTGCTCCGCTCAGTTGGCGCTGGGTCTCGGTGACGTGCCCGTCGCCGAGCTCAAAGCCATGACGTTGCGCGCGGTTCATGAGGTTAAGGGCGAAGCTCTCGAGATCGGCAATCATCAATTTCAAGCGACGACCGAGGAAGTTGTAGGCCAATACCGCAGGCACGGCGACCGCAATACCGATGCCAGTGGCGATGAGCGCGTCGCCGATCGGGCCCGCGACGACAGCGATGCTGGCTGACTTGGCGGTGCTGATCGCTTGCAGCGCATGGATGATCCCAAACACGGTGCCGAACAAGCCGATAAAGGGTGCAGTGCTGCCAATCGAGGCCAGCACGATCATTCCGTGTTCCATCAAATGGCGTTCGCCGTGAATCTGCTTCTGCAGGGAGCGTTCGAGCACTTCCTGACGGCTCCAGCCGTCGACCGGGCAAGGCCCTTCGCGGCCTTTGCTGAGCGCCAGGTGCGTGGCGTTGGCCAAACGCGCCAGTTGCCCCTGGTGCTCTTCTGCGGTCACGGAGGTCTTGAAGCTGGCGGTCGACCAGAAGAGTTCGGCGTACCGTTGGTTCTGGCGGCGCAGTTTTACCAGTTGAATCCATTTGGCAATCAGCACAGCCCAGGTGGCCAGCGAGAACAGCACCAAAATGCCCATGGATGCCTGGTGAATCAGAGTTGAATAATCGTTCATGGCAAAACCTCAACGAGATAGTTTGAACTCAAGCGGCACGGTGACCCAGCCATCAATGGCGGTATCGCCCCGTTTAGCGGGAATGAAAGTCCACTGGCGAACGGCGGCCAATGCCGCCTCGTCCAGCGCAGGAGAACCGCTACTGGACGCGATCTCCACGGTGTCGGGTCGCCCATTGGGCATAACGTGCACGCGTAATTGGGCGGTACCTTCCTGGTGTCTGCGCGCCGCCGCCGGCGGATACGCAGGTGCCGGGTTATTCAGGTAGCCCGCTCGCCCCACCGGGCCGGTGACCGGCAACGACGCGGTGGGTTTGGGCGCGGGCGTTGCAGTGGCACTGGGCGTGACAGCTTTTGCGGGCGCATCACGTGACGGCGCAGGGGCGGCGACTTGCCTGGGCTCGACAGGTTTGGGCGTTGCCTTGGCAACAGGCTTGGGCGTCGGACGCGGCTTCGCTACAGGCGGTGGTTCCACTGGAGGTGGCGGCGGGACAGGCGTCGGCTCTGGCTTAGGCGCCTGCACGGGTGCTGGAGGCGGCGGCGCAACCATCTGCATCGCAATGGCGAGGGGCTTGGTGGGCACCTCCAGTGGTTTGGACGGTCGATCGGTTTGCAACCAGACCAGCAGCGCGATGTGAGCGCCTACGGCCACCCCCACCCCAATCACATACACCTGCCATCTGACGGCGGGGCGGTTGGCGTCGGGTATCGGCAGCGCAGCAAATACCGCTGGCGACAACATTGCACCCGTGGCAGGCCTTCCCCGAAGCAACGGCGGGCGGCGCGATAAAAAATGCGAAAGCATGGCAATACCCATCTGTGAACAACGTGCGTAGCCGTTATTGGAGGCGGAGAACATATTACTACGCTTAATGTGTATTAATTATGACGTAGCGGCCGCTCCAGGTCTTCGCGACCATCGGACAGGCGCAGGCGACCGTCATCCAGCACCGTGAGCGGCATCGGATCGGTGATTTCGCCGATGAATGAACCGGTTTCATCATGGTTACGAAAAGCCATTAGACAAAGGCTGCCCCGGCCATCGACCAGCAGCTTCCCTGCGTACAGGCTGCAATGCGCGTCACCCTGCAGAAAATCCTCTTCCGGCAGGTGCCAGGGGCCCAGCGGATGCTCGGCCATCAGGTAATGGATGCCGCCCTGCTTGCCTTTCATATGGCGTTCGGCGTGGACCGGGTCAATGTGGGTATGCGCAACGCAAAACACGCAATACCAACGTCCCTGGTATTCCATAGGCTGGGGCACCTCCATGTGCCCATAGCGTTTGGAGCGGAAGATCGGCGGACCTTGCTCCCAATGCCGAAGGTCCGGTGAGTGCGCGTGCCCGATGACTCCACGAGCATTGCGCTCGCCCTGTGGCTCACGCGCGGTGAAAAACATGTGCCAGCCATCGCCCTTCGGATCGGGGAATACCCACGGATCACGGAAGGCCTGCTCATACCAAATGTTTAGATCCAGTGACTCGTAGTAGCGCAGATCGGCCTGTAAAAGCGGCGTTTTGGTGGGGCGGCGCCACACGATCAAGTCATCGGAACAAGCGACGCCGATACGCTGTACGCAACCGTCTTCGGCCTTGCTGGTGCCGGTATAGAACATCATCCAGTGCCCCGCTTGAGCGCGAACCACGCAGCCCGTCCAGGTGGTGTAATCGTCCCAACTGGGCGTGGCGGCTGGCCAAAGCGCGTCGGGGAGGATCTCCCAGTTTCTCAGATCCGCAGACCGCGCATGTCCGATCCGCACATTCCAGTGGCGCAGGTTGGGATCGTCCAGGCTGCGAGGGGCAGATAAATAGAACAGATGTGTGTGGTCACCGTCCTGGACGAACCAGAAGTCCCACACCCAATGCTCAGCCAAAAATAACGCCATCAATCACTCCAAAAAAATTACTACTCTTTATGAGTTATATTCTGGCGCAGTATTGTTTCGTTTTTGTTGCGGTGCGTTGGTCATTCGGCTTCCGCTTGAGATCACAAGCGCCACACTGGCAAATACGCAGACTCCTTAACGGTTGAGATGAGCTTTGCAGCACGCATAGCCACAAACCAGAGGCCTAGTGGTGGTCAGCGCGTGAAAAGCTATGAGCGCTGTCGATGCTACGGTCATGGGAGAGTAGTGAGCAGTGGCATCGTGAAATGCAGATATCGGCCAATAGCGGCTATGCGCCTATGCCGGTATACAAGGGGGAGTTGCGGTACGCGCGCTACATCGACTCCTGGCTCGGCCTGCAGGGGGCTGAAAGACGCGCGATCTTTCGTGCCAGCGGAAATGGTGGAACAATCTCGCACGGATCTTTAGAGCACCTTCAGTACACTTCCACCTATCCATATCCAATGGAGTTCACGACTCCCACGCTCCGAGCGCCCACGCATGAAGCCATTCAATCGCCGACGCTTCCTCACTACGACGTTGCAGGCCATGGTCCTCGCGCCGCTTTTGCGTGTTCGCCCCGCGCTTGCCGACGACACCTTTCGGCCCTTACGCGCAGTCGCTGCGCAACACGGGCTCTCGTTCGGCTTCGCGGTAGATCCCGCCCTGCTCGATACCAACCCGTCGTATCGGGACGTCGTGGCCCGGCAAGCGGGCATCGTGGTGCCGGAAAACGCGTTGAAATGGGCCCAGGTCCATCCCGCCCCGGACCGCTACACCTTCGCCCCCGTGGACCTTATCCTCGCGTTTGCGCAGGCGAACCATCAGCGCATGCGCGGCCACACACTGTGCTGGCACCGCGCCCTGCCCGACTGGGTCACCCGCACGGTGACACCCGCCAACGCGAAGGAGGTACTGACGCAACACATTGCCGCGGTGGTCGGCCGCTACCGTGGCAGGATTGCCTCCTGGGATGTCGTCAACGAGGCCATTCAAGTTGACGACGGGCAGGCAGGCGGGCTGCGCGACGCCTTTTGGTACCGGATGCTCGGTCCCGACTATATCGACTTGGCCTACGGAGCCGCGCACCGTGCCGATCCGGACGCCGCGCTCTGCTACAACGAATACGGACTGGAAAGCGACTCCCCCGCTGGCACGCGCAAGCGCGCCGCCGTGCTTGCCCTCCTGCGAACCCTGAAGCAGCGCGGCGTGCCGGTGCATGCGCTGGGCATTCAGTCCCATTTGCGCGCCGCGGACCCGCATGGCTTCGGCCCCGGGCTCGCCGCGTTCCTGCGGCAAGTGCATGACTTTGGCCTCAGCATCTACATCACCGAACTCGACGTCGACGACAGCCACGTGACGGGCGACGCGAATCAACGCGACGCCATCGTGGCCGGCACCTACAAGCGATACTTGGACCTCGTGCTCGGCACGGGCACGGTATCCGCCGTTTTGACCTGGGGTGTATGGGATACCGCGCACCGCACCGGTGCTACCCCTTCGATGGGACCACTGGCGCAGCGACCGCTGGTGTTCGGTCCGCAGGGCGTGATCAAA
Organism: Pseudomonas sp. Leaf59; assembly: GCF_920984685.1. Classification (NCBI taxonomy): domain Bacteria; kingdom Pseudomonadati; phylum Pseudomonadota; class Gammaproteobacteria; order Pseudomonadales; family Pseudomonadaceae; genus Pseudomonas; species Pseudomonas sp. Leaf59. The sequence continues at coordinate 355,080 of NZ_CAKLBR010000001.1, forward strand.
CCCGCCAGCTGGGTCGTCGAGCATAGCCTGGCATGGCGGGCGAGCTAGGCCTCAGCCCCAATTTTGAAGGACGTGCCCACGCGGCGGGCGAGTGAGATTGCCGATCTGTGCGATACGTCCACCTGCCTTTGTTGCAGCAATCGATTGATTGATGCCGTCACCGCCTGCCACATCCAGCAGGAGATCCACTCCCTTCAAACGGATCACGTTGTCCATCGAAAAGCCCAGCAGCAAGTGGGCACTGGGCTTTTCGCGTTTTCAGACGGCAGCAGCGATGGCCTTGCCCAGCGATTCGGTGTTGCCGGTGCCACCGATGTCGGCGGTCAGGGGCGCGTGCTCCGGGCCCATCGCAAGCACGGTTTCGATCGCTGTCAGCACGGCGGCGCCGGCTTCGGGATGGCCCAGGTGCTCGAGCATCATCGCACCGCACCAGATCTGCCCGATCGGGTTGGCGATGCCCTTTCCGGCGATGTCGGGCGCCGAACCGTGCACCGGTTCGAACAGGCTCGGGAAGTTGCGTTCCGGGTTGATGTTGGCCGAGGGCGCGATGCCGATGGTGCCGGTGCAGGCCGGGCCCAGGTCGGAAAGAATGTCGCCGAACAGGTTGCTGGCCACCACCACGTCGAACCAGTCCGGGTGCAGGACAAAGTTCGCCGTAAGAATATCGATGTGGTACTTGTCGACGTTAACGTCCGGATATTTCTTGCCCATTTCCACGACGCGCTCATCCCAGTAGGGCATGGTGATCGCGATGCCATTGGATTTGGTGGCCGAGGTCAGGTGCTTCTTCGGACGGCTTTGCGCCAGGTCGTAGGCGAACTTGAGGATACGGTCGACGCCGACGCGGGTCATCACGGTTTCCTGCAGCACGATTTCGCGAGCGGTCCCGGGGAACATCTTGCCGCCGACGCTGGAGTACTCGCCTTCGGTGTTCTCGCGCACCACCCAGAAATCGATGTCGCCGGGCTTGCGGTTCGCCAGTGGCGCCTTCACGCCGGGCATCAGACGGCAGGGGCGCAGATTGACGTACTGGTCGAATTCACGCCGGAACTGCAGCAGCGAATCCCACAGGGAAATATGGTCAGGCACCACGTCCGGCCAGCCCACGGCACCGAAGTAGATCGCATCGTAGCCCTTGAGGGTGTCGAACCAGTCGTCAGGCATCATCTTGCCGTGCGCCAGGTAGTAATCGGCGCTGGCAAAGTCGAACCAGTCCCATTGCAACTCGAGGTTGAAGCGGGCAGCCACCGCGTCAAGCACACGCACGCCTTCGGGCATCACTTCCTTGCCAATGCCGTCGCCGGGGATCACCGCAATTTTGTACTGGGTTTTGCTCATGGATTCGACTCCTGGGTTGATTGGGGCATGGATCTCAGTGTATGCAGTGTCCTGGGATTAATAATTAGCCTTGCTGGAAAGCCATTCTTAGTTTTCAGGAAAGAATCCATGAGCATGATCGATGACCTGAGTTTCTTTCAGCAGGTGGCTACGCGCGCCAGCCTGACGGAAGTGGCACGCCATCTGGGGCTGTCGCTGCCTGCCGTGAGCAAACGGCTCAGCCACCTGGAGGCCAGGCTTGGCGTGCAGTTGCTGCAGCGCACCACGCGTCGATTGTCGCTGACCCCCGAAGGCGTGCTGTACCTGGAGGGAGGTCGGCCGATTCTGCGCCAGCTCGAGGAACTGGAGAGCGCGCTCAGCAGCCGCCAGCCCACGTTGCACGGCCGGTTGCGGATCAATGGCACGCTGGGTTTCGGCCGGCAGCACCTCGCCCCCGTGGTCTCGAGCTTCGCCCGGCTGCACCCGGAACTCGAGATTTCTCTCGAGCTGACCAGCCAGCCACTGAGCATCCTGGACGATCAATTCGATATCGGCGTGTGCATGGGCGAGCCGCCGGACTCACGGTTGATCGGCATCCGTCTGCTGGAGAATCCACGCATTCTCTGCGCGTCTGCGGGATATCTAGAAGCGATGCCGGCACTGACGCACGTGGCGGATCTGGCGCGGCATAACTGCATTGTTTTGCGCCAGTTCGGCAGCGACTATGCGATCTGGCGCTTCAGCAAGGATGGCCAGGATTACTCGCACAAGGTCAGCGGGACGCTGTCGAGCAATGATGGCGAGGTCGCGTTGAGTCTGGCGCTGGACGGCCATGGATTGATTCTGCGGTCGCGCTGGAATGTTCAGCAATATCTTGAAAGTGGTCGCCTGCAGGCGGTACTGACCGATCACCAGGCGCCGAAGGCTGATATTTTTGCGGTGTATCAGCATCGGCAGCATATCCCCCAGCGCATCTCGGTCTTCGCCCGCTACCTTGCGCAGGCGCTGGCGGAGCGTTTGCCGTTCGCCGCCCTCAAGTGAACAATGACGGGTGCGGCGTGTTGGTCGGCCAGGCCACTGCGCTAAGCAGGTGCAGCGAAAAAACCCAGCACTGCTTCGAGCAGCACGTCAGGCACTTCTTCGGCGATGTAATGGCCGCAAGGTAGCGCCTTGCCGCGAACATCCAGGGCGACTTTGCGCCACTCTTCCAGCGCGTCGAAACAGCGCCCCACTGTGCCCTCCTCGCCCCAGAGTACCAGCAGCGGCAGCGTCAGATGATTGCCCGCCAGGATATCGGCGCGGTCGTGCTCCAGATCGATACCGGCCGAAGCGCGGTAATCCTCACAAATGCCCCGCGCACTGCCCGGACGTTGCAGGCAGCGCAGGTACTCGCCAAACGCCTCGTCGGTGAAAGGCTTGAGGCCGGCGCTACGGGAGCCCATCACACTGCGCAGATAGAGCTCGGGGTCGGCTTCGATAAGCCCCTCCGGCAATGGCGCAGGCCGAATGAGGAAGAACCAGTGCCAGTAGGCGCGGGCGAAGGCTTCGTTCGTTTGCGCGTACATCGACAGGGTTGGCGCAATGTCCAGCAGCACCATCTGCTGCACCGCGTGCGGATGGTCGAGGACCAGGCGATGGGCCACGCGCGCACCGCGGTCATGGGCCAGCACCCTGAACTGCGCAAAGCCCAACGACTTCATCAACTCGACAGCATCGAGCGCCATTTCACGCTTGGAATAACCTGCATGCCCGGCGTCGGCTGGCGGCCTGTCGCTGTCGCCATAGCCGCGTAGATCAGCGGCGACTACGGTAAAAACGCCCGCCAGCTGCGCAGCCACCTTGTGCCAGATCACGTGGGTCTGCGGATGGCCGTGCAACAGCAGCAGCGCGGGGCCACTGCCGCCAATGCGGTAACTGATGTTCACGCCGTTTACCTGGCGTTGTGCTTTCTGGAATCCGGCAAACATGATTCGACTCCGTAAAGGTGAAGGCTAACTACATAGCCGCAGAATAACCCGGATTACGATGACAGTTCAGGCACCAGACGACACCGGTAACAAGCAGTGCAATCGCCGCTGTTTCATAGGAGTCAGGCAACCGCTGCTCCCATAGAAACCCAAAAACCAGCGCCGCCAATGTCTCAATCACGAGCACTTGTCCGCTGAGTGCCAGCGGTAGAAGTCGGCTCGCCTGGTTCCAGCATGCGCCACCCACCACTGAAGACAAGATGGCTACGCCTCCTGCCACCAGCAAAAAATGCAGCCATTGGGCGCTGCCATGGGTTGCGGCCTGCAAGCCCAGAACAGGTGCCGCCAAAAGCAGCGACTGAGCCCCCGTCATCACCCCTGTCAGCAGTGCCCAGTCATGCGAGGAGACGCTGGCGACCTGAACCAGCCGCCGAGCGTTGCTTACGGCATACCAACTCCACGTCACCAGAGCACCCACCGCGCATGAAATCCCGGCGATGGTTGCCAGCGTATCCGGCCTGTCGCCATTGATCAGTGCATGCCAACTGATGAGCATGACGCCACCCACCGCGCAGCACAGCGAAGGGACGAGCTTGCGCAGGGAAACGGCGTCGGCGTCATGACGACCTGCCAGGGTGACGATTACCGGGATGAGTCCGACAATCAGCGACGTTGTGGCAATGCCAACCAGCTGCACGCCGGTGCCCACCAGCGTGTAGTAGATGAGGTTCCCTATCAGGCTGAGCCAGAACAGTGATTTCCAGTCAGCCATGCTCAGATGGGCGCATACGCGCCGCCAGCGCGGTATCAGCAAAACCGCCGAGACCGCGCCATAACAAAGAAATCTCAGCACTGCGAATTCCAGGCCGCTTAGCCCCGGGGTCAGCTGGGGGCCAAGGAAAATCACGCCCCAGCACAACCCTGCGCACACGCCGTAAACAATGCCCTTGAGCAGTGACCGATCAGCAAACATTTCACCCGTACTCCATAGCCTGATGGATGAAGTCTGATGCAGCTGATTCGGCAAATATTGTCGGTAACTGTGCAGTCTTTTACCCAGGCTGTTTCTGCGCTTTGCGATAAGCAGCCGGCGTTATGGCGCTGATACGCTGCATGGTCCGGGTCAGTGATGCCTGATCGGAAAAACCTGCCCGCAAGGCAATCTCGGCTATGGGTAACGAGGTTGCGCGCAGCCAGCGTTGAGCTTCCTGCAGGCGTAATTCAGTCAACCACGCTTGAGGGGTCATCTCGAACAATTGGCGAAACCGCTGGTGCAGTTTGCTCAGGCTCATATTGGCGACTCGAGCCATGCTTTCGTTGCTCCAGTTCGCGCCAGGGTTGGCCTGAAGACGGACGATCAATTGCTTCATGGGGTCTGCAACGCGGGGAGCATCAGCGCCCAGGGACGAAAGAAGCAAAGGGCCCAGCTGTGAGGCAGCGAGGGACAGTTGCGCGTTTCCTATCAGCTCGGCGAACTCCATCAGCCGACGAGTCGCGGCAGGAATAGGCACATAGATGCTCCGAGCCAGACGCTCGATCTGCAGCGTTTCCAGCGTCGTCGGCGCGCAGTCCAGAACCAGAAAGCGGTTATCGGCGTGCGTATGCTGCGAGTGCACCGCGCCGGGTGTCACAAGTGCTGCCAGTGACTGATCGATGTAGCCACCGCGCCCCCCTACGTCGATTTCCATTCGGCCACGAATCGGCAGTACCAATTGAGCATGCTCGTGATGGTGGTGAGGGGCTTCCCGCTCGTAGCTGCGAACTTCAAGATTCAGAAACATTTGACGCTATCGCCCTTATCGAAAGTTCTTTCATGCACCAACGGTCGGCGTTTACCTGACCCATTTATTGCTTCGCAACTAGGTGCTCAACTGTTCCTGGAGCCACGCCAGTAGCGCTTGCACTTCAATCCGTTCATCCCCGCCATTTTCTTTATAAACAGAAATGGCATGGGGCAGAGGCACATATTCTGCACAAGGTCGCACCAAAGCGCCCTCCTCAATAAGCTTTTCGGCAGTTCGACGCCATCCCAATGCGATGCCATGTCCCGCGACTGCCGCCTGAAGCATCAGCGGGTAGCTATCGAACACCGTACCAGGCACATGATTCGCGATCGTCTTTCCAAACACCTGCAACCACTCTTCCCAGACCATAAAGTCCGGGGACGTAGAGCGATAGTGTAAAAGATGGTGCAGACAAAGCGCTTCAGGGCCAATCAACGTGCCTGTGGCAAGGTAGCGCGGACTGCACACGGGGAAGACTTCGTCAGCAGCCGTAAACGCCAGAGCATGCAAGCCGCTGGCGCGCCCGGTGCTTTGCAAGGCAACATCGAAGCGGTCGTTGAATTCGGCAATAGGCCGTGTTGAGGTCACTACTTGAACCTCGATTCCCGCCTGTTGATCCTGGAACGTGGAGAGGCGTGGCATCAGCCAGTAAAAGGCTTCACATAACTGGCAGAGTAAAACGACACGATTTTTGCGCTGTGATTCTCGAAGCGTAACAGCATGGTCGCTGATCTTTCCCAGTGCCGCGCTCACCACGCTTCCCAACTGCCGCCCCTCCTCCGTCAAAAAGACCGCCCGATTACGCCGGACAAAGAGCTTCACGCCGAGATCTTCTTCAAGACCGCGGATTTGCCGGCTGACGGCGGCTTGGGTGATGTGCAACTCATCAGCGGCCCTCGAGAAGCTTTCCAGCCGGGCAGCCGCTTCAAAAGGCAGCAAACTGGTCAGCGCAGGCAATGTCTTCCTGAGGTTATTCATAATCAGTCGTTATGCATTCAGACCCGAGAACTCGTTTTTAACACACTGCGACAAAACGCAATATGGGCTGAACATCTGCCGGACCTCAGCTAATGATCACCGCTCGCACCACTATCATCACCGGCACGCTGCTCGCCGTTTTTGCGACGCTGGCCTGGGCTCTTAACTTCGTAGCCCCTTACGTTACTGGCGCCTACAGCATTTACGACCTTACGATCATCAGATTTCTGATCGCGGGCGCCTTGGGGTCGCTGGGGGTGATCCTGTGCCGTACTCAGCGGCGGTCTTTGCAACGTTCCCAGCAGTTGCTCGCCGCAGCGCTGGGCGCAATGGGGTATCTAGGGTACAGCAGCTGTATTGCAGCGGGCGTGATCTTCGGTGGCCCCGTACTGACGGCGGCGTGTGTCGGATTCGTGCCTGTTCTACTCGCCCTGCTCGGCAATGCAAAAGAGAAAACGGTGCAGTGGCACCGCCTTGCGTTACCCCTGACGTTCATGGTGGTTGGGCTCTTCCTTGCAAATATCGGCAGCATGAATCTGGCGCAGGCAGGCAGGGCGTCCTGGCTGACGGGATTATTTTTTTCTGTCCTGGCAGTGACCCTGTGGCTAGCCTTCAGTCTGCTGAATCAGAGCGCCATTGGAAAAATCCCCCATGCTGCAACGGGCATCTGGACCAGCTTGATGATGGCGGGTGCTGGCATGGGCACCGTGTTCCTGATACCCGTTGTACACATGCTGGGGCTCTTTAAACTCCCGAGTATGGGTTTCAATATCACCTCGGCGGGACATCTTTATGCCTGGGCTCTGGTCATTGCGGTTATGTCTTCGGTGATCGGTGCCTGGGCTTGGAACGCGGCGACAAAACGGCTGCCAATGGTGCTTTCCGGTCAGTTGATTTCGCTGGAATCTTTGTTCGCCGCTGTCCTCGGCTTGCTCTTTATTGGGAGGTTCCCAACACCCATAGAGGCGACAGGGCTTATTGCCGTGGTCATAGGGGCAGCAATAGCGGTTCACAGCATTCTCGGCGCGAATGAAACCATTACCTCTTCAGTGGTCACTCGCGCCAACCGACCACGCCCTTGATTTCCAGGAAGTCGTGAATGCCCCACCCCGCGTACTCGCGGCCATTGCCGGATTGTTTGTAGCCACCAAACGGCGCGAACGTGTCCCAGCTTGGGTAGTTCAGGTACACCGAGCCGGCACGCATCTGTTTGGCCACGGCGCGGGCACGCTCGATATTACCGGACTGTATGTAGGCCGCCAGGCCGTAAACGGTATCGTTGGCCATTTCGATGGCCTGCGCTTCGCTGTCATAGGCAATGATCGACAGCACGGGGCCGAAGATTTCTTCGCGGGCAATGGTCATCTGCGCCGTCACGTCGCCGAACACGGTGGGTCGCACGTAGTAGCCCTTGTCCAGGCCTTCAGGACGGCCCAGGCCACCGCTCACCAGGGTGGCGCCCTCCTCGATGCCGATGGCGATCAGGCTCTGAATCTTGGCGAACTGTGCGTCGCTGATCACCGGACCGAGATTCGTGCCGGCATCCAGCGGGCTGCCGGTCACCAACTGCTCGGCGGTTGCCTTGGCAATTTCCAGAACACGGGCAAGCTGCGCTCGCGGTACCAGCATGCGTGTTGGCGCATTGCAGGATTGCCCGGAGTTAGCAAAGCAGCGCTGTACCCCCTTGGCCACCGCCACGTCAAAGTCCGCGTCTTCCAGCAGGATATTGGCCGATTTACCGCCCAACTCCTGAGCCACGCGTTTAACCGTATCGGCCGCCGCCTTGGCGACCAGAATGCCGGCGCGGGTGGAACCGGTGAACGAGACCATATCGACTTTCGGGTGGCTGGTCAGGTAATGGCCCACGTCCGCACCGGTGCCGTTAAGCAGGTTGAAGACCCCGGCAGGCACACCCGCTTCATGCATGATCTCGGCGAAGATGATACCGGTCAGCGGCGCGATTTCGCTGGGTTTGAGCACCACGGTGCAACCGGCGGCAATGGCGGGCGCGACCTTGCAGATGATCTGGTTCAGCGGCCAGTTCCACGGCGTGATCAGGGCGCACACGCCGATGGCTTCACGCATCACCTGAGTGATGCCATGCACTTCGCTGAACGGGAAGGTCTCCAGGGCACTGATGGTCGATTCCAGGTGCGCGCGGCCACTCCAGACTTGCGAGTCACGGGCGAAATGCAGCGGCGCGCCCATCTCCTGGCTGACGGCCTTGGCCAGGTCTTCGTAGCGCAGGTTGTAGACCCGCAGAATTTCCTTGAGCAGTGCCAGACGTTCGCTGACGGGGGTTACAGAGAACGCGGGAAAGGCCCTGGCAGCAGCGTTGACCGCGCTGTCCACGTCCGCCGCGTTGCCCACCGCGATGCTGATGAAAGCTTGCTCGGTGGAGGGGTCGATCACCTCCAGCGTGTTGCCCGACTGGGTATCGACCCACTGGCCATCGATGTAGAACTTGAGCGCATTGTTCATGGTTTATCTCTGGATAACTCGGAAACAGGTGCCCTCAGCGCTCCGTTTCAGGACACGCTGACGGGCCAATTCTCATGCGTGAGTAAGGTACCAGCGCCAGTCCTGCTCGCCGACCTCGGCATTGAAGGTGCGGAACTCACGCCACTTGATCGCCAGGAACACCTTCAGGAATTCGGCACCCAGCGCCTCGCGTGCCCAGGTTGAACCCTGCAATGCCTGCAACGCAGTCAGCCAGTCGGTGGGTAAAAAATCGGTCGCCTGCTCATAGCCGTTGCCCACAATCGCCGCGCCAGGATCGCTCTGATGCGTGATGCCGTGGTGAATGCCCGCCAGTAACGCGGCAGCGGCGAGATAGGGGTTGGCATCGGCACCGCAAATGCGGTGTTCGATGTGCCGACTGATCGCGGGGCCGCCGGGCACGCGAAATGACACCGTACGATTGTTGACGCCCCAGCTTTTGGCCAGCGGCGCGTAACTGCCGGTCTGGAATCGGCGATAGGAGTTGGCATGAGGGCAAAATATCGCCAGCGCGTCGAACAAGGTTGCCATCATCCCGCCAATGGAGTGACGCAACAGCGGTGTGCCCTGGGGGTCTTCGCTCGCATACAGGTTGTTGCCCTGCTCGTCGGCCAGGCTGACGTGCAGGTGCAGACCGCTGCCGGCCTGATCGCTGAACGGCTTGGCCATGAAACACGCTTGCAGCCCGTGTTTGTTGGCCACACCCTTGACCAGGCGTTTGTAACGTACGCCTTCATCAATGGCCTGGAGTGCGTCGAAACGATGCTCCAGCGTCAACTCGAGCTGGCCCGGCGCATACTCGGAGATCGCCGTGCGCACCGGTAAACCCTGCAGCGCACAGGCTGCGTAGAGGTCATCAAGAAACGGTTGAACCTGTTCAAGTTCGTATACGCCATACACCTGCGGCGCGACCGGACGTACGCCATTGGTTTGCTGCGCCGGCTGCGGTCGCCCATTGACGTCGCGCTGTTGGTCCAGCAGGTAGAACTCCAACTCCACGGCCATGACCGGATGGAAGCCATCGGCTTTGAGCCGCTCGATGGTGTTCACCAGCACATGACGCGGGTCCGCCGGTGCGGCGGGAATACCTTGGGTCGGGTGCATGCTGACCTGCACTTGACCGGTGGGATGGGTGCGCCAGGGTTGCACGGTCAAGCTTCCCGGCAAGGGGTAGCTCCAGCAATCAGCGTCAGCGACATCCCAGACCAGGCCAGTGTCGTCCACGTCCTCACCCTGCACGGTCAGGGCAAGAATGGAACTTGGCAGCGGCCGCCCAGTGTCGTAGATCGCCAGCAGCTCATTACGATGCAACAGTTTGCCCCGTGGCACGCCATTCGCATCGATAAGGAACAACTCGATGCTCAGCACTTCAGGGTGTGCGGCGAGATAATCCTCGGCCTCTTTTCTATCAGCAAATTGCATGTCGAACCTCTTGGCGCTCATTCAAGCGCCCTGGCAGTATTTGAAAAAAACGGGGCGTCACCGTCCACTTAAGCGGAGGCGACCCGGGCTCCCGGCAGGGCAAGCAGCGTGGTCAGCGCGTTTTCCAACTCGCCGAGCAGCCTGTCGATATCCGCCTCACTGGTTTGCGGGCAGCACAGGGTCATGTTGTGAAAAGGCGTGATCAGGATGCCGCGATTGATCAAGTAGAGGTGCAGCGCCATTTGAAGGCTGTCATGAAAAGCCGCCTCGGCTTGCGCACCGGTCCTGGGCGAGGTGGCACAGAATTGAAACTCACAACGGGCGCCCAGCTCGGTGACAGACCAGTTCAGTTGATGGCGCTTGAACAACGCGCGAAATCCCTGCGCCAATCTTGAGGCGACAGACAGCATGTGCTGGTAGGCAGACTCCGTCATGACCTCTTCAAGGCTGGCGCGCATGCAACGCATCGCCAGCGAGTTGGCGGACAGCGTTGTTCCCATACCGCTGTGTCCATGATCGCCGCCCTCTGCGCTCGCCTGCACCTCGCGCATGGCCAGGGCAACTTCCTCGGTCATGCCAAACACCGCGCAAGGCACGCCCCCGGCGATGGGTTTACCCACCACGAAAAAGTCGGGTTCCAGCGCCCATTGGCGTGTGCATCCACCCAGGCCGGTGGAAATCGTGTGGGTCTCATCAATGACCAGCAGGCTGCCATATTGGCGGGTCAACTCGCGGCACTTTTGCATGAACCCAGGATCAGGCAGAACCATGCCGATGTTCGTCATCGCCGGCTCGCACATCAGCGCGCACACATCGCCCTGGGCTAACGCAGCCTCCAGTGCGGCGACATCGTTGAACGGGATGGATCGGCTGTATTGGCTCAAGTCATAGGCCTGGCCCACAAGCCCTGGACGGGGCACTGTCTTGCCGTCGCGGTAGCGCACCATCACGTCATCCACGGTGCCGTGGTAGCAGCCGTCGAACACCAGCAAGACGTTGCGTTTGGTAATCGCGCGCGCCCAGCGCAGCACATAACGGTTGGCGTCAGTCGCATTGGCCGTCACCTGCCAGTAAGGCAAATCGAATCGCTGAGCCAGCAACTCGCCGCAAACCACCGCGTCCTCGCCGGGCAGCATGGTGGTCAAGCCATTGTTCGCCTGCTCGGCGATGGCACGGGCAACAGGATCAGGTGAATGGCCGAACATCGTGCCGGTGTCGCCCAGGCAAAAGTCGATGTATTCATGATCGTCAACGTCGGTGAAGCGTGCGCCTTTGGCGCGCTGCACGAAGAGCGGCGAAGGCATCGACCAGTCGCTCATCCAGTGCATGGGCACACCGTTGAACAGATTCGCCCTGGCACGCTTGGCCAGCGCCATCGACGTTGGGTTGCTTTCTATGAAACGCTCACGCTCGGAGGCGGTAAAAACAGCAATCGCTGATTCATTGATTCCACTTTTCGACATGATTAAACACCCTGCGTTGATGACAAAAATCGGTTAAACGTCGTTGCCGCTCGGACAGGAACACTCAACTGTCCTCTTTCCTGACCTCAGGCTCGCGGAGCCTTGTTCTCGATCAGGCAGTTGCCGCCATCCACTACAATGACTTCACCGGTGATGTAACTGGATTCAGGCGACGCCAGAAATGCAACCGCCGCAGCTACTTCGCGAGGACTGCCTGCCCGGCCCATCGGGGTGAAGCGCCCCGCCTCGGCTTCAACGGGTGAGGTTGACCCCGTCGTGATCCAGCCAGGCGCAACGCTGTTGACGGTGATCCCTTGCCTGGCGACTTCAAGTGCAAGCCCCATGCTCATGCCCACCATCGCGGCCTTGGCGGCGCTATAAGCCGCCTCGCCCGGATTGCTGCAGCGGGTGCCTGTGATGGAGCTGATATTCACAATGCGCCCGTAATTTCGCGCCCTCATACCGGCCAGAACGGCTCGCGTCAGAAGAAAGGCCGTGGTCAGGTTTCTGCCCAGTGAAAGATTCCATTCCTGCAGTTCCATCGTTGCCAATTCCGAGAACACCTCGGGGCTTCCTTGCATGGCCATGCCGGCATTGTTCACCAGAATATCGACCCGTCCCCAAACGGACTCTGCCCAGAGGCTGAATTCGCGCACCTGACGTTCGTCAGTGAGGTCGGCTGGCCGGCCTTCAACTTCAAACCCTTCAAGGCGCAGCTCTTTAACCCGATCCGCAATGCGCTTGCTGCTGGCAGTGATGATCAACTTCGCCCCGGATGCACCCAGCCTGCGAGCAATGGCCATGCCGATCCCGGATTCACTCCCGGCACCACTGACGAGTGCAACATGCCCTCTCAATTGCGTATCCAACATGGCGTGCCCCAGGTCTTTAATTTGAAAGAGAGTAGAAACTAGGCGAATAAATCTGATACATAAAGACAATCATCATCAGAAAATCTGACAACCCCCATGGCGTTTACCAGTGAGTCACTTAAAATTTTCCTCTCGGTCATCGACAGCGGATCCTTTTCGGCGGCGGCGCGAAAATTAGGCCGGGTCCCCTCGGCCATCAACATGGCGGTGTCGCAGCTTGAAGCCGAGCTGGATTTGTTGCTTTTTGACCGATCAACCCGCAAAGCCATTCCTACGCCAGCCGCCAAGGCACTCGAGCCCCAGGCACGACAGGTCGCCAGCCAACTGAACCTTCTGGACGCCCATGCGCTGCAGCTTCATCAGGGGTTGGAAGAGCGCTTGGTCCTTGCGATGGCGCCGGAGTTGCAAACAGGCGTATGGAATCGTCCGCTCTCCATTATCGCCAGGGAGTTTCCCACGCTTGAAATCGAGATTCGCTCCGCGTCCCATCCGGAGGCCATGCGCATGCTCCATGAAGGGCGTGTGCAATTGGCACTTGGATTTGAACGACCAGGGCTCGACGAGCGAGAAACATTTCTTGAAGCGGGGAGCCAGTTGTTAGTAGCGGTTGCTGCTCCAGATCACCCTGCGGCCGCCGGCAAGAAAAGCCCCTTGAGCGAGGAGCAACTGGTCAACGTTCGGCAGATTATCGTCGCCACAGGAGGGCCTGCAGACTCTGACCCACGTGTCGTGCTGTCGCGGCGGATTTGGCACAGCGACAATTACCTGGCCACGCTGGACCTGGTGCAGCAAGGATTGGGTTGGGCCTATCTTCCAAAATCGCTGGTACACCCTCTCATCACGTCAGGCGCATTGACGGAGGTGGTGTTTGACTACATGCCGAGTCAGATGCGGCTATGGGTCGATATCATCTGGGTAAAAAACCGGCCCCTGGGGCTGGGCGCGCTTCGTTACCTGAGCCTGATTCGCGAAATTACCCAGGGGGAGCCTCGTCGTATTTGATGAGTAAAAGTGCACATTGAGGCTTGCGACGACGCCCACTCGCAGTAAAAACAGGCACCGCCGACTCACCCATTCCGCCTTTCGACATGATCATAACCTCATGTCCAAGATAGGCATCAATGGGCCACTGTCAGTTTCCAGCGGAGACGCCGCAATCAATCGCCATGTCCGCGCCAGTGATGGATCGCGCACCGGGTTGGGACAAGAAAAACGCCAGCTCGGCAACCTCTTCCGGCTGGATAAATCGGGCGCGGGCACCTTGGGGGTACTTGTCCAACAGATCCTGATAGTAGGCCTGAGGGTCTCCCTGCCCATATTGAGTGGCTTGAAATTTGAGCATTGGGGTTTCGATATCACCTGGGGAAATAGCGTTGCAGCGCACGCCAAAGGGTGCCAGGTCCAATGCCAGGGTTTTTGTCAGCAGGGTCACGCCGCCCTTGCTTGCGCAATAAGCTGCGGCGTTTCGATTACCTTGCCGGCCGGCATCGCTTGAAATATTCAGGATGGAACCCTCTGATAATTTCAGATGGGGAATAGCGGCTGAACACATGAAGAACGTTGCCTTTAGGTTTACGTCCAGAACGAGGTCGAAATCCTCTTCGGTAAACGCTTCAACCGGACCTTCGCGCCATACTCCCGCAGCGTTGATCAATACATCCAGTCGGCCCATCGCCATAACGGCTGCATTAACGGCTGCAGCACACACAGCGGGTTGACGGATATCACCGCAAAAAATGCCTGACACCTGATATTCAACCTGTAAGTCTGCGAGCTTTTTCGCATCCAGATCTGTCGCGAAAACCTTGAAGTCTTCATTTAAAAAACGCTCAACCAGCGCGCGACCAACACCACCTGCTGCGCCAGTGATCAGTACACTTCGAGGGGCCATGGAACCTCCTGCCAAGATGGAATTTAAGAACGTGTGGGATGCGTCCAGCTCACCAGACCGCGATATGCGAATCCGCCCGTGGCTCAGTGCCGCCGCACAACACGCCGGTGACCGGGTCACGCAGGATGATCTGCCCACGCCCGTAGTCGGTGAGGTCGCTGTCGGTCTGCACCTTGTGCCCGCGCCGCGCCAGCGCATTGACCAGGTCGCGCGAAGCTCCATGTTCGATGCCGACCTTCATGTCGCCCAGCCATTGCCAGCGCGGGGCGTCGAGGGCCGCCTGGGGGTTGAGGCCGAAGTCCACCAGGTTCATCACCATCTGCACATGGCCCTGGGGCTGCATGTAGCCGCCCATCACGCCGAACGGTCCAAGGGCCTCGCCGTCCTTGCTGAGAAAACCCGGGATGATGGTGTGGAAGGTTTTCTTGCCCGGTGCCAGGCAATTGGAATGGGACTCATCGAGGCTGAATTCCTGCCCGCGGTTCTGCAGGGCGATGCCGCTGTCGGGCAGCACCACGCCGGAGCCGAAGCCGTGGTAGTTGCTCTGGATGAACGAAACCATATTGCCTTCGGCGTCGGCGGTCGCCAGGTACACCGTGCCGCTGGCGTGGGGGTCGCCGGGTTTGGGCGGCTGGGCCTGCTCGCCGATCTGGCCACGGCGGCGGGTGCTGTAGTCGTCGCTCAGCAGGTCGGCCACCGCTACGCGCATGTGCGCAGGGTCAGTGATGTAATGCAGGCCGTCGCTGTAGGCCAGCTTCATGGCCTCCAGCTGGCGATGCCAGGTTTGCTGGCTGTCGCGGTGATCGAAGTTGAAGCCTTCGAGGATTTTCAGCGCCATCAGTGCGACCAGGCCCTGGCCGCTCGGCGGGATTTCCCAAACATCCACGCCCCGGTAATTGATGTGGATCGGCTCCACCCACTGCGCGCGGTAATCCTTGAGGTCGCTGGCGCGCAGGTAGCCGCCGCTGGCGCGCGAATGCGCATCCAGGCGCTCGGCCAGAGCGCCGCGATACAGGCTTTCGCAGCCGGTGGCGGCGAGTTCTTCCAGGGTACGGGCCTGGGCCGGGTTGCGGAAAATCTCCCCCGCCTGGGGCGCGCGCCCGTCGATCAGGAAGGTGTCGAACCAGGCTTGCAGCACCTCATCGCGGTGCGGGCTGAATTCGTTCAAGGAGATCTGCCATTGATGGGCAACCACCGGCGATAGCGGAAAACCGTCGCGCGCCAAGCTGATGGCCGGCTGCAGCAAATCGGCAAACGGCAATTTACCGAAGCGTTTGGACAACTCGGCCCACGCCGACGGGCAACCGGGCACCGTGACCGAGGTCCAGCCGTACAGCGGCATCTGTTGATGCCCCGCCGCCTTGACCGCCTCGATACTCAAGGCGGCCGGCGCATGGCCGTTGCCGTTGAGGCCATGCAACTGGCCCTTGCACCACACCAGCGCAAAGGCATCGCCGCCCAGGCCACAACCGGTGGGCTCGACCACGGTCAGCGCGGCGGCGGTGGCGATGGCGGCATCGATGGCATTGCCGCCCTTTTGCATGATTTCGATGCCGGCCTGGGCCGCCAGCGGTTGCGAAGCGGCGACCATGCCCCGACGCGCGAACACGCTCTGGCGTTGCGAGGAATAAGGGTATTCGTGAGCGGAAAATTTCAACATGGCAAAGGCTCTTCAAAAAAGGTCATAACACGCGGCTGAGAAACGCCCGGGTCCGCGGATGGCTGGGGTGGCTGAAAATCTGTTCCGGCGGCCCTTGCTCGATCAATTCGCCCTGATCGAGCACCACCACGCGGTCGGCCACTTCACGGGCAAAGCCCATTTCGTGGGTGACCACCACCATGGTCATGCCCTCCTCGGCCAGTTCCTTCATCACCTGCAGCACTTCGCCGACGGTTTCCGGGTCGAGGGCGCTGGTGGGTTCGTCGAACAGCATCGCCTGGGGTTTCATCGCCAGCGCACGGGCAATCGCCACCCGCTGCTGCTGGCCACCGGAGAGCATCGATGGATAGTGGCTGGCCTTGTCCGCCAGGCCGACCCGCGCCAGCAAGCCCCGGGCCTGCTCCAGCGCCTGGGCACGCGGCACACCCAGCACCTGGATCGGCGCTTCGATAATGTTTTCCAATGCAGTCATGTGCGGGAACAGGTTGAAGCGCTGGAACACCATGCCAATGTCGCGGCGCTGGCGGGCGATGTTGCGCTCCGAATCGCGCACCAGACTGCCATCGGCGCGTTCGCGATAACCCATGGCGCGGCCGTTGACCCGAATGCGCCCGCCCTGGATGTCTTCCAGCAGGTTGATGCAGCGGATAAAGGTGGTCTTGCCCGAGCCGGAGGCGCCGATCAGCACCACCACTTCGCCACGCCGTACCTGCAGGGAGATGCCCTTGAGGATCTGCAATTCGCCGAACGACTTCTGGATATCCTGTGCGTCAATGATCAGCTCTTCACTTTGGTGCGCCATGGTTAACGTCCCCTCAGCAGTTTAAGGGTGCTGCGACCGAACATGCGGCTGGCGGCCGGAGGTGGCGCCGAAGGTCGATCGGACTGGCCGAAACGGTTTTCCAGCCAGCGTTGGAAAAAGCCCCACAGGGTGGTCAACGTCAGGAAGTAAATCGCGACGACCAGGTACAACTCGAACACGCGAAACGTCGCCGAGGTCACCATCTGCGTGCTGAGCAACAGCTCCTGCACGCCGATCACACTGACCAGCGTGGTGTTCTTGAGCATCACATTGAACTCATTGCCCAGCGGCGGCACGATCACTCGAAACGCTTGGGGCAGCACGATGCGCCGCATCAGTTTGCCGAACCCCATGCCCAGGGAACGTCCGGCTTCGTACTGGCCCTTGTCCACCGCGCCGATGCCGGCGCGAATGATCTCCGCCATGTACGCGCCTTCATTCAGGCCCAGGGCGATGATCGCCGCCTGGATATTGCCGGGGATGATCAGCCCGAACAGCTCGATGTCCTCGAAGCGGAAGATCCCGCCCGCTGCCAGTGCGGTGTACAAAAACACGATCTGCACCAGCAACGGCGTGCCGCGCATCAGCCACACGTAAAGGCGTACCGGCAGGTGCAGCAACGGGTTCTTCGACAGGCGCAACAGCGCCGCCGCCAGGCCCAGCGCGCAGCCGAGCAGCATCGCCAGCACGCTGATCAGGCACGTCAGCCACAGCCCGGTGAGGTAGACCCCACTGGGTTGCAGCAGGTATTGCCAGAACACATCCCAATTGAAATTCATCGTGGTAGAACCTCAGTCCAGTGTGTCGCTGCTGACATGCCATTTGTTGAGCAATTGCACATAGCTGCCATCGCTGCGCATGTCGCTGATGATCTGCTGCACGGCGGCGGTCAGTTGCGGGTCGTCCTTGCGCATGCCCAGGCCGGTGAGGATGCGGCTGAATGCAGGCACCCCTTCCTGGAACAGCTCCGGGGCCATCGCCGCGTAGTAACCGGCGGTTTCCACGGTGGTGCCATAGGCGTCGACCTGGCTGATGCGCAGCGCCTGGAAGGCATCGGTGTCGGTGTTGTAGACCACCAGTTTCATCGGTGGCTTGCCGGCCTTGGCGAGGCTCTCGTTCTGGGTGTCGAGCAGGGTCTTGATGGTGGAACCGTTGAGCACCGCCACCTTGTGCGCAGACAGGTCATCCAGGGTCTTGATGCCTTTGGGGTTGCCCTTGGGCACTACCACCGCCTGGCTGGAGTACATGTAGTTGACGATGTCGATCACCTGGCGGCGCTCGGGTTTGTCGAACAACTGGTCGACGATCATGTCGCACTGCTGGGCAAGCAGCGCCGGCACCAGGCCGGAAAACGGAATGACCCGCCATTGCACGGTTTTATTGCCCAGGCGCTTGGCGATTTCCAGGCCGAGGTCGACGGTGAGCCCGCGCGGTTTCTGGGATTCATCGAAGGACACCAGGGGCGGTGAATCCATCCCCGAGCAGTAGGTGAGTTTGTCGACGCTTTTGAGGCGCTCAGGCACCTGGACTGCGGCGCAGGCCCATTGTGTGCAGAGACCCAGGGTTACAGCCACCAGCAAGGCGCGGTGTTGTTTATGCATGACCAGACACTCCACTTCGTTGAATAACGGGGCAGGAATCAACGTCTAAACCTGGACGGGTTCGGACCCGCCTCTCTTATTTTTCCAGTTGCAGAAATTGAATCAGCAGCGGCACGGTGCTTTCGATGTGTTCGCGCACCACGGCTTCGGCGCGGGCGGCGTCACCGGCGCGAATCGCGTCGAGGATCACCGCGTGTTCCTGACGCGCGCTGAGGGGTTTTTCGCTGTGCTGCAGCCACAAGCGCATGGGCGCTTCCACCAGCGAATACAACGCCGAAATCTGCTTGAGCAAGCGCGGCCGGCCGCTGAGCCCGCACAGGTATTCGTGAAAGGCGCGGTGGCGACGGACCCACGCGGCGCTCTCGTCGCGGTAGTCATCCATCTCGTCCAGCAGCCGCTCCAGAGCCGCCATCTGGCGCTCACCGATACGGCTGACCGCGACGCGCACCGCCAGGCCTTCAAGCGCGCTGCGCATCTCGAACACCTCGTGCAGCTCAGCGATATCCAGGCCACTGACAATGGCCCCGCGATTGGGCCGCAGCGTTACCAGGCCCTGGGCATCCAGGCGGCGGAATGCTTCGCGCACCGGCATGCGGCTCATGCCGATCTCGCCGGCGATATCCTCGGCAATCAGGCGGTCGCCCTTGCGGAAACGGCCGCCGCAGATGGCGTCGAGGAGGAAGTTGTAGGCTTCCTCTTCTGCAGTGAGAGGCTGGCGGTCAGCGTAAGCGGGAGCAAATTGCATGGGCAGCCTCTTTGTATTTTTGTATCCAATTATCCATGGATGCAATAAAGCATGGGCCGTGCCAACAACCTTGGTGCAGCGTTAACTGACTGATTCGAATGTAATCTTTGGTTTGTAGGCAGGAGAGCCGTCGCAGGAACATGGGGCCATGTGCTACCAAATGGCACAGCGGCGACCTGTTTGTGTGCAGGGAGGTAGCGGGTGTGCGCCGAGTGGGTCTTTGCGGAGCGCTTCCAGCAGAGGCTGATGACGACGGACGTGGCGGGAAGGTTTACCGGAACATCCGCTTTTCAATCCTTGCTCAATTTGGGTATGGCCATACGACTACCCGCCTTGATTTCACGCAACGCCAGACTCGACTGAATAGACGCGATACCGACCTGGCGCCTCAGCACCTGCTCGATAAAGTCGCTATAGCTATCCAGATCCTCGGCCAACACTTGAAGCACGTAGTCGGCATCTCCGGTGATCTTGTGGCAGGCCAATACCTCTGGCAACTGCGCAATCACTGCCTCGAAGGCGTCCGGAGCGTGATCGGCATGGGTGGAAAAGCGAATGTGCACGAATGCCATGATATCCAGCCCCAGCATTCTTCGATCAAGGGTTGCCTGATAACCCTTGATCACGCCCGCCTCTTCCATCCTCTTGCGCCGTCGCCAGCAAGGCGTGAGGCTCAATGAGAGCCGCTCACTGAGTTCGGCATTGGAAATGCTCGCGTCCTCCTGCAACAGCTCGAGAATGGCCAGATCGGTCTCGTCGAGGCTGATGCGTTTGGATATATTTTTCTTCATTACGCCATTACCGAGTTAAATCGCCCGATAAATATACAGAAGCACGAAAACAAAGCAAAGAACGCCCGTCCTGACCAGAACAGAATATTTGCACTGGCTCACATTAACGGATGCGCAGAATGTTTACAGTTTTCAGTGATTCCCACCGTCTGCACCACGGCACCGAGTTGAAGGATGGCGTGCTCAAGCCGTCGTTCGAGCAGCCCAGTCGGGCCGACACCGTTCACAACCGCGTCAAGCAAGTAGGCCTTGGCCAGATAGTCGAACCGCGCGTGTTTGACCGCGCGTGTTACGTCAACGCGCACAGCGAGCGCTACGTGAGCTTCCTGGAAAGCGCCTGGTCGCAATGGAGCGCCACAGGCCGCACCCATGATGCGCTGCCACTCGTATGGCCTGTACGTGACCTGGCCAACGATCAGGTACCCACGTTCATTGACGGCAAACTCGGCTTCTATGCAATGGATGCAGGCTCGCCGATCACTGCCACCACCTGGCAGGCGGTCAAGACCAGTGCCGATATCGCCCTGACGGGCCTGGCGCTTATCGATGAAGGCCACGACAGTGCCTTTGCCCTTTGTCGTCCGCCGGGCCATCACGCGGCGCGTGAATACATGGGGGGTTACTGCTACCTCAACAACGCGGCCATTGCTGCACAGCAGGCAATCACCCAGGGCGCCAAACGTGTTGCGGTACTTGACGTCGACTTTCATCACGGCAACGGCACGCAGAACATTTTTTACCAGCGCAGTGACGTGATGTTTGTCTCGCTGCACGGCGAGCCGGCCGTGTCCTATCCCTACTATTCGGGGTTCAGCGGTGAAGTCGGCGCCGGCCCCGGCGAAGGGTTCAACATCAACTACCCGCTGCCGAAAAACACCGCCTGGGAAACCTACCGCGACGCCCTGCTGCATGCCTGCAGGAAACTTCAGCAATTTTCGCCGCAGGTATTGGTGATCTCACTGGGCGTCGACACCTTCAAGGACGACCCGATCAGTCACTTCCTGCTGGAAAGCGAGGATTTCATCGGGATCGGCGAGCTGATCGCGAGTGTTGGCTGCCCCACCCTCTTCGTGATGGAAGGCGGCTACATGGTCGATGAGATCGGCATCAACGCGGTGAATGTACTGCATGGCTTCGAGAGCAAACGCGCCTGAACACCCCTGCTTTACAACGTTTAACTGGATGGATTGGAGAATAAAAAAATGACGCTCTTCCTAGATGTCGATGATGCCGCACGCTTGTTCGCCAAGGTGGGTATCCGCCGGGCGATCCGTGAGATGGCCACCTACATCGAAGCAGACTATTTACGCTGGGCGCAGTTTGACAAGTCGCCGCGCACGGCCAATCACTCCGCAAACGGTGTGATCGAGTTGATGCCTACCGATGATGGCAAGCAGTATTCCTTCAAGTACGTGAACGGCCATCCGGACAATGGTCAGCAGCACCTGCTGACGGTGATGGCATTCGGTCTGCTGGCCGATGTCCACAGTGGCTATCCGACCCTGCTCAGCGAGCTGACCCTGACAACCGCAGTGCGCACCGCTGCAACCTCGGCATTGGTCGCGCGTACACTTGCCCGTCCAGGGGCCACCTCGATGGCGCTGATTGGCAATGGCGCTCAGAGCGAGTTTCAGGCACTTGCCTTCCATGAAATGCTGGGCATCAGCGAAATCCGCATCTTCGATATTGATCGCGATGCCTCACTCAAGCTGCTGCGCAACCTGGCGGCTTTCCCGACGATCAACGTGATTCACGCCGACTCCGTACAGGAAGCGGTCAAGGGCGCGCACATTGTCACCACCGTGACCGCCGACAAGGCCTACGCAACGATCCTGACGCCCGAGATGATCGAGCCCGGCATGCATATCAATGCCGTCGGCGGCGACTGCCCGGGCAAGACCGAACTGCACGCCGACATCCTGCGCAACGCCCGGGTCATCGTGGAATTCGAACCTCAAACGCGGATTGAAGGTGATATTCAGCAACTGGAGGCTGACTCGCCCGTCGTCGAGTTTTTCCGGATTGTGCAAGGCGACGTCCAGGGACGCGAGAGCGATGAACAGGTGACGGTCTTCGATTCCGTGGGCTTTGCCCTTGAGGATTTCTCGTCGCTTCGCTACCTGCAGGCGATGGCGCACGAACATCAGGTCGGCCGGCACATCCACCTGGTACCCACGCCTGAAAATATAAAGAACCTGTTCCAGATGCTGGATCAGCAGCCGGCCAAAGCCGCCCATCTGCGCACGGCCAGTTGACCTGCGAGTGACGCCCCCGGCATTTGAACTGGGGCCGTCACTGTCTACATAAAACAACACCGTCACCCGCCATTGCCTCCTGACAATGGCGCTGGATATCCACTTTTCTGCCAAAACTCAAAAACATAAGATCAAGAGGTTTTGAAATGAAATCGAATTCATCAGAGCGGGCTGAGCAGCCTGCGCTGCAGCGCACGCTCAGCAATCGTCACATCCAGTTAATGGCCATGGGCGGCGCCATTGGCACGGGCTTGTTCATGGGCTCCGGAAAGATCATCGCCCTCTCCGGCACCTCGATCATCCTTATCTACATGATCATTGGCCTGTTCGTTTACTTCGTCATGCGTGCCATGGGCGAAATGCTGCTTTCCAACTTGAATTTCAAGACCTTTGCGGATTTCGCCGGCGCCTACCTGGGCCCCCGCGCCGCATTTTTTCTCGGCTGGTCGTATTGGCTGAGCTGGAGCGTTGCGGTGATCGGCGATGCCGTCGTGGTGGGAGGCTTTTTCCAGTACTGGTTCCCCCACCTGCCCGCCTGGATACCGGCTATCGGGATGCTCGCGACACTGTTCGCCCTGAACGTACTGACGGTCAGACTTTTCGGTGAAGTCGAATTCTGGTTCGCGATCATCAAGATCATCGCCGTGGTGACGCTTATCGGCGTGAGCATCGTGCTGATTGCCAGCTCGTTCGTATCCCCCAGTGGCGTGACCGCGTCCCTCGGCCACCTGGTGGATAAGCAGGCTGCGTTCCCTCATGGCGTGCTGGGTTTCTTTGCCGGCTTCCAGATGGCGATATTCTCCTTTGCCGGCACCGAACTGATCGGCACCGCTGCGGCAGAAACCCGGTCTCCGGAACGGACCCTGCCCAAGGCAATCAACTCGATTCCGCTGCGAATCATTCTGTTCTACGTGTTGGCATTGGGCTGCATTATTGCCGTGACGTCCTGGCAACAGGTGTCACCTGTAAAAAGTCCTTTTGTCGAACTTTTCCTCGTCGCCGGCTTTCCCGCAGCAGCCGGCATCGTTAACTTCGTAGTCCTGACATCCGCCGCGTCATCGGCCAACAGTGGCGTATTCTCCTCCAGCCGTATGCTGTTCGGGCTGGCGAATCAGGACAACGCCCCGGGTATTTTTCGGCGACTGTCGGGCAACAGTGTGCCGCTGCTGAGCCTGGCCTTCACCACCCTGTTGATGCTGGCGGGTGTACTCGTGCTGTTCATCGTCCCGGAAGTCATGACGGCATTCACCATCGTTTCCACCGTGTCAGCGATTCTGGTGATCTTCACGTGGTCGACCATCCTCGCGTCCTACATTGCCTATCGCAAAAAGCATCCTGAGCTTCACGCCAAGTCGGCTTACAAGATGCCGGGCGGCGTGCCCATGGCAGGGTTCTCACTGGCTTTTCTGGGCTTCGTTCTGTGCCTGCTGGCATTGCGACCTGACACGCGCGTTGCCTTGATGGTCATGCCGGGGTGGTTTATATGGCTGGCAATTGCTTATCAGCTGACACGCAGCAGGAAGCCTGCTTGCTCGGGTGCTCAGGTGACGATAACCCGGGGCCTGTGACGCTAGTCGTCGAGCATCGTGCGGATTTTCCTCGGCAGGTCCTGCGGCTGATAGGGTTTGGGCAGCAGCTCGAACTCATTCACCTGTATATCCGCGCGTTCCAGCGAGTCTTTCGCGTAGCCCGTGGTGAGTAATACGCGGGTATGCGGGTACAGCCGGGCAACCTCACGGGCCAGTGCCGCGCCGTTCATGGCGCCCGGCATGATCAGGTCACTGAACACCAGGTCATAGCGGGCGTTCTCCAGCATCGCCAACGCCTGCTCCGCATGGGTCGCGGTCGCGGTCCGGTAACCGTAGTCAGTCAGTATCACCTGGACCAGCTCGGCCACTTCGGGTCGGTCCTCCACGATCAGGATGTGCTCAATGCCTCGCAACGAGGTGGTGTCAGACGGCGGCTGTTCGACCCAGGGCTGGCTGTCGTCGGCTGGAAAGTAGAGACGTATCGTCGTTCCGGCGCCCGGGGATGAGCGGATCCGCGCAGCTCCGCCCGATTGCTTGACGAACCCGTACACCATCGACAGCCCCAGTCCCGAGCCCTTGCCCTCCTCCTTGGTGGTAAAGAACGGCTCGATGATTTTTTCCTGTATGCCCGGCTCTATGCCGTTGCCATTGTCGGTCACCGACAGGCTGACGTATCGGCCCTCGGGCACCCCGTTTTCAGGCGACTCAACGTTGCAGGTAGTGAGGGTGATCGTCGGCTCGACGCACCCCTCCAGCGCATCCTGGGCGTTCGATAACAGGTGCTGCACCGCCAGCTCTGCCTGGGCAGGGTCGATGCGGCAGTTCCACAGGTTCGGCGCGAGGTCCATCTGCACATTGGCGTCATGCACGGCACGCCGCATGAAATCGGGGCGCGTGAGCAGGCAGTTCAAATTGATCACGCGGCTGTCGAGCCGCTGTTTGCGCGAAAACGCCAGCAACTGTTGTGTCAATGTCTGTGCTTTTTCAGCCGCCGCCCTGGCACGACCGGCGCTGTTGAAGATGCGCTGCAGATCGCCGTCGGGGCGCTTCGCGCTCTGCTGGATCAAGTCGAGATAGCCGACCATCACCTGCAGCAGGTTGTTGAAATCGTGGGCGATGCCGCCGGTGAGTTGTCCCAGCGCTTCCATGTCCTGGGCGCCACGCAGGCGCTGCTCGGCATCGTGGCGGCGGCTCACGTCCAGCTGTGAAGCAAAGAAGTACACCAGTTGCCCCGCTTCGTTGAACAGCGGCGCGATGAAGATTTCATTCCAGAACGTCGAGCCGTCCTTACGGTAATTGAGCACCTCCACACAGACTTCATGGTGACGCTCGATCGCCCGCTGCGCGTGCGCAAGGGTGCTCTTGTCGGTTTCGGGGCCCTGCAGGAACCTGCAGTTGCGTCCGATGATTTCGTCCTGTTCAAAGCCGGTCAGGTTCACGAAGGCCTGGTTGGCAAAGATGATCGGATTGTCGGGCTGCGCGGGATCGGTCACGATCATCGCGCTGTGGCTGGCGTCCATGGCTGCCAAGAAGAGGTCTTTGCGGTGGGAGGACAGCGTCGCTACAGCGACACTGTCGACCACGGGCGTGTTCTTTTTTGCCAAGGTTCACCTCCGGGGCAGTGGTGCGTTTTCCATGGACCATGAAAACGCCGCGGAGTGCGACCCTGTGCCTGGCCGCTCGGCCGCTAGCCCACCTGCGTGGCAAACCTGCCCACGGCATCCACCACCCGCTTGGCGCCGTCCTGAATCTCGACAATCACCTGGCCCGCCTGCGTGGCCAGCTCCAGGCCCTGCTCGGCCTGGGATTTGCTGTTGGCCATTTCGGCAACCGTTTCATCCACCAGCTTCTGGTTCTGCAACACCACTGAGGCGATCTCTTCGGTGGCCGTGCTAGTGCGTCCGGCCAATTGGCGAACCTCATCGGCCACCACGGCAAAGCCTCGACCCTGCTCGCCCGCGCGCGCCGCTTCGATGGCCGCGTTCAACGCCAGCAGGTTGGTTTGCTGGGCGATGCTGCTGATGGTCTGGATGATCGAGCTGATCAACAGCGACTGCTTGCCAAGGGCTTCGACGCCGCCGGAAGCGGCCTGCATGTCTACCGAGACCTTACGCATGGTATGCATCGTGTCATTGACCACCACGGCACCGCGCTGGGCCGTTACATCGGTCTGCCGGGAGATTTCAAAGGCAGTCTGGGCCGCTTCGCTGACCTGTTGTTCGCGGGCCACCTGGTCGGTGACCACCGTGGCGAACTTCACCACCTTGCACAGCGTGCCTTCGGTGTCATACACCGGGTTGTAGGTCGCTTCCAGCCAGACCGTCTGGCCGCGGCTGTCGATACGCTCAAAGCGGCCGCCGACAAATTCGCCCCTGTTCAAGGTGGCCCAGAAATCCTTGTACTGCTGCGACGCGGCGTCTTCCGGCTTGCAGAAAATACGGTGATGACTGCCTTTGGCCTGGCCCAGGTTGTAGCCCATCGCCTTGAGGAACTGTTCGTTGGCCATCAGCACATGCCCGGAGAGATCAAACTCGATCACCGCCGTCGAGCGCAGCAAGGCATCGATGAAAGAGGTGTTTTCCGAAGCTTTTTCCAGCCGGGAAGTGATGTTGGTCGCGTAGCACGTGACGTGGCTCAAACTGCCACTGGTATCGGTGATGGGCTGCCAATGGGCATGAATCCACACCAGCGAGCCGTCCGCATGCAGGTAGCGGTACTCGTCCGTGATCGACTTGCCGGCGGCAACGGCGGCGCGAAAGTTCTGATAGCACGGCAGCCTGGAAACGTACTGCGGAACGACATCAGTCATCGCCCGCCCCAGGAGCTGCTCCGGGGTGTAGCCCAGGGCGTGGGCAAAGTTGTCGTTGCAGGCGGTGATTTTAAACGTCGGATCGATACTCAACGTCAGCATTTCATGGTTCAGGCCGTCGCGCAGTTGGCGCAGCTGGGCCAGCTCGGCAGACTGGGCATTGAGCTGTTGCTTGATTTTGGAGTTGAACATTGGGCAGCGCCTCTTGGGTCATACCCACGCTATCGGCAAGGTCGGCAGCATATTGAGGCCCCGTGCAAAAGCGGCTGATGGACTGTCGGCGCACGTTGCAAGTGCGATTCTTTGCGCCTATCGTGTCAGACAACCTATACAGAGCGATAAATCTTGTACAAGAAAACCCAATGGCCTCTGACCCTCTACTTTGATGGCGATTGCCCACTTTGTGCGCGAGAGATCAAGCTGCTCAGTGCCAGGGCAACGCCGGATCGCCTGCTGTTCGTTGACATCAGCGCTGAGGCATTCGACGCGACGCCCCTGGGGTTCACCGCAGCGGACATGGCCTCGTCACTGCACGCCAGGTTCGCCGATGGAACCTGGGTCACCGGCCTCGACGCGACGCTCTGGAGCTGGCGGGCAGCGGGCCTGGGCGCCTGGGCCGCACCGTTGTCCTGGCGCCTGACCCGGCCGCTGCTGAACATCGGCTATCGCCTGTTCTGCCGCTGGCGCCCGCACCTGGCCTGGCTGCCGCACCCTGACGGCAGCGCTCGCTGTGGCGCGGATGGCTGCGCCGTTCCCGGCGGCCGCGCGACCAGTGCGGAAAAAAAGACCTAGACGTCCAACAGGCTATCAAGGAACGCGATGACCAGCCGGTTGAATGTCTCGGCCTGATCGTCGTGCACATAGTGGCTGGCGTCCGCGACTTCGGCGGTGCGCACCAGCGCGTTGCTGTCGCGCATGGCTTGCAGCGTCGCTGCCGGCAGGAAGTCCGAGCGCGCGCCGCGAATGAACAGCGTCGGGCAATCCAGGGCGCGCACCGCCGGCCACAGGTCGGTCGGCTCGATACTCAAGCGTGCCTCGGCGATGCCTTGCTGATCATGGCGCCAGGTGATCACGCCGGCGCTTTCTTTCATCGAGTGTGCCAGCCGGGAGGCCAGGCCCTGCTCCGACAGGCCGGGGCGTGAGATCTGCCAGAACGCGCGGGCGGCGTTCCAATTGTCGAACTGCAGCGGGGTCTGGTTCATCTCGCGGCGAATGCGCGCGGCGCCGTCCCCCTGGCTGGAGGAGCCGGGGCCGATGTCTTCGATGATCAGACCCATCAGGCGGCCGGGGTTTTGTCGGGCGTATTCGAGGGCGTTGGCGCCGCCCAGGGAGTGGCCCAGCAGGAGGAAGCGCTGCAGGTCGGCGTGGGCGACCAGGTCCTGCAGGTCGTCTACGTAGGACTGTGTGTGGTAGCTGGTGGGTGGTGCCCAGTCGCTCAGGCCGCGGCCGCGTTGGTCCAGGGCGTAGACGCAGTAGGTGGGGCCGAGCGCCTTGACCAGTGATTCCCAGGTTTGTGCGTAGGCGCGCAGGCCGTGGAGCAGGACCAGGGGGGTGCCGCTTGGGTGGCCCCAGCGCAGGATGTGCAGGTTGAGGCCGGTGCGGTTGGTGAAGAAGCTGCTGGTTGGGGGCATTGGGGGGTCCGCCGTGGGTTTAATGTGGGAGCTGGCTTGCCTGCGATAGCGGTCTGACGGTGTACATATGCGTTGTTGCGGTAACGGCTGATTACGGTTCCGCCCTTACGGCGGGTCACTTTGGAAAAGCCCCAAAGTAACCAAAGGGCTCTTGCCCCACCACTCGGCACCTCGCTCAGGCTCGGTGTGCCCGCACGCAGGCTTGAATCCGTGGGCCGCCGCAATGGGCCATCCATGGCCCAGTGCGGCTAACCCGGCGTCCTGCCGGGTTACCCACGGATTCAAGCCTGCGTTCGGCCAGCGTGGTTGGTGGGGCGCCTGAGATCAAGATCAACAGCAAGATCAACAGCTTGATGGTTAGAAACGGTCGAAGCGGTATGGGCTTGGGTCGATGATGGGGGGATGGCCGCTGATGAGGTCGGCGGCCAGTTGGCCGGCGGCCGGTGAGGTGCCGAAGCCGTGGCCGGAGAAGCCGGTGGCGACGGTGAGGCCGGGGATTTTTTCGACGGGGCCGATGACCGGGTTGGAGTCCGGGGTGACGTCGATGGTGCCGGCCCAGGCCTGGGCGATTCGGGCTTGCTCGAACACCGGCCAGGCGGCTTTGAGGTTGTTCAAGGCGTCGTTGTTCAGGCGTGGGTTGGCGGCCGGGTCCTGGGTACGCACGCGTTCGAACGGGCTGATGCTGTCGGCCGACCAGCGTCGCGACAGGGCCAGGTCGTTGAAGAAGTATTTGCCCAGGGACACGTTCAATACGCTGCGTTGCGCACGGAATTGGGGCATGTATTGCCGGGCCAGCAGCAGGTGGTCGAGGGTCAGGAACGCATCCAGCTTGCCGCGCTGGGTGATGATGAAGCCGCCGTCCTGGTGTTTGCGAAACGAAAAGTCCGGCGCGCCCACGGCAATTTCGGTGGGGCCTTGCATCGGATGGGTGCGCATCACCGAGCAGGTCAGGGCCAGGGTCGGCAATGACACGCCGAGGTTGCCCAAAAAGCGTCGCGACCACATGCCGCCAGCGAGCAATACCTGGTCGCAGCGGATTTCGCCCTTTTCAGTGACCACGCCGCTCACCTTGCCCGCCGACATCTGCAGCGTGCGCACTGCGCACTGCTCGATGATCACTACGCCCAGGGCCATGGCCGCCCTGGCAATCGCGCTGCTGGCCAGGGTCGGTTCGGCGCGGGCGTCGGACGCGGTGTAGATCCCGCCGGCCCACTCGCCCTGCCCGCCCGGCACGCGTTGCGCGATTTCGCGATGACTGAGCAACTGCGAGTCCAGGGAAAGGTGCTCGACCGACTTGAGCCAGCCTTCATGCATCGCCATCTGCGCCTCGTTGCGGGCGACGAACATGATGCCTTCCTGGCGATAACCGACATCCGCGCCGACCCGTCCAGGCATGTGCGCCCACAGGCGGTCGGCGGCCAGCGCCAGCGGAATGTCATGGGCGTGACGGCTGGTCTTGCGTACCCAGCCCAGGTTGCGCGAGGACTGCTCGCCGGCGATACGGCCCTTTTCCAGGACCACCACCGGGATATTGCGCTCAGCCAGTGCCAGCGCGGCGGTCAAGCCAATGATCCCGCCGCCGATGATGACAACGCCGGTCGCGGAGGGGAATTCGGTGGACGTGTTCACGGGCGCAATAGTCGGGGCCATGATCGAGACTCGCAAAACAGGAAAGGTCGGCCGCGCGAATACACGGCCGCGTAACGGATTACTGCGCCAGGCGAATCACTTCGACTTGAGCGTTGGAGGCGTTGCGGTAAGCCGTCACCTCCAGTTCCACCTTGTAGACCGTCGAGCCCAGCGGCGGGCAGGTCACGGTACTGGCCGGGTCGACGCCGCGAAACTTTTCGCCGATCAGCCCCATCACCGCCGGCACGTCCCTGGGGTCCTGGATGAACACCCGCGAGCACACCACATCGGCCAGGCTGGCATCGACTGCCTTCAAGGCCGACTCGATGTTGGCAAACACCTGGTGCGTCTGCTCCAGAACGTCTTCGGGGATCAGTTTGGTCTGCGGATTGCGGCCGGCGGTATTGGAGACGTAGATCCAGTTGTCGACCACCACCAGGCGCGAATAGCTGGCCTGGTCTTCAAACGGCGAACCAGTCTTGAGCTTGATGATTTTTGTCATGTCGAAGGTCTCTTCAGTTGGGTAAGGAGTGGTTCAGCGCAGCTCAGGGGTTTCCCACAGGTTCAGCTTCACGCCGATGCCCTGTTTGATCGCATTGCGGTACACCACCGTGCCCCACGCCACGTCCTCGACCGGCATGCCGCCGACCGACATGATGATGATCTCGTCATCGTTGCGACGGCCCTGGGCATGGCCGGCGACGATCTTGCCGATGTCTTCCAGCTCTTCGCGCTGCAGCGTGCCTTCGGCAATCATGTCCATGAACCGCACGCCAATCACCGGCACGCAATGGTGCGCAGGCTTGGGCAGTTCGTCGAACCAGGCTTCGTAAAGACCGGTGTTGTCCAGCACCTTGCGCACGTCGGCGCGCTCCATGCCCTCGTCCAGCGAGCAGGAGGCGGGCATTGCCATGAAGCAGCCCGGCTTGACCCACTCGCGCTTCACAATTGGGTAGTTCGAGGGGTCGCCTGTCTCACCGGAGCTACAATAAGTAACAAGGTCGGAATCACGGACCACCTCTTCAAGGCTGTCGACCACATTAATCGTGGTGATCTGCGGATAGGTTTGCTTCACCCAGCCCAGAAAATCATTCAGGCTTTTCTCGCCACGACCCTTGATCTTCAAGGTGTCGATATGCGGGCAAACGGCGATGAACGCGGCGAGCGTGGTCTTGCCCATCACGCCCGGGCCGAGCAGGCCGACCACTTTGGAGTCCTTGCGGGCCAGGTGGCGCGCGCCGACGCCGGGGATCGCACCGGTGCGATACGCCGACAACAGGTTGGCGGACATGTGCGCCAAGGGGGCGCCGGTGTCAGGGTCATTGAGGGTGAACATCAGGATCGAGCGTGGCAGGCCTTTCTCGCGGTTGGCGATGTTGGAGCCGTACCATTTCACCCCTGCGGTGCAGAAGTTGCCGCCCAGGTAGGCCGGCATCGCCATCATGCGGCGGTCGGCGGTGGGTTTGGGCATGTTGGGGAACGGCGAATCCTTCGGGAAAATCACCATCGCGCCATGGGAATCGTTGTTCGGCCCGGCCATGCGGTAGTCTCCGCTGTACAGAAGGCCGAACATTTCCTCCATGGTATTCACACAAGCGAGCATGTCGGTCACGCCGGCGCGGATCATGTCCTGCTCGGACAAGTAGATGAAGTCTATTCTTGCAGTAGTGGCCATTATTATTCTCGACTCAAAGAGATACCGCTGCGGTAGGCGCTGCTCCCACGCTATCGAGGTCGAGTATCGGGCTGCGTGGGTCGGCGGTATTGTAAATTTCGGACATCACGGTTCGGCGCACAGCCAGGAGTTGGCGCGATAAGTGCGTGAATATTCCCGCCTATTTCCCTGGTAAGGTCCGGTCATGCTCAACCTGTGTTCACCGCCCGTACGGCGGCACACCGCTTATGAACAACCGTGGTTCGTGCTCAACTCATCGCGGTATTCGGTAGTGCCTTGCGAACACCCGGCGATTTCGCATTTCTACGCCTTCGACGTCGCCCACTCGGCTGACCTGCTGGCGGTGCCGGATGGCTGCGTGGACATCGTGTTCGACTGCGATGCCATGCGCCCCAGCGTGAAGATCTGCGGTACGCCGCTGCAAGCCCAGCGGGTCGAACTGCTGCAGGGCCATCATTACTTTGGTGTACGCTTTGCGCCGGGGGTCATTCCAGGTTTCATCAATGTCATGGCCGAGGACCTGACCGAACAGGAATGGGACCTGCTGCAAGTGTCGGCATTTGCCCAGAGCATTTTCGAGAACATCGTCAATGCCCCGCTGCTGCAGGACCAGATCAAGCTGTTCAACGACTACCTGGCCCCGCGCCTGATGGGCCGCACCTCGAAGCTGACCGCCATCGTTATCCAGCAGGCGCTGGCCCATCGCGGCGACCTGCGCATCCAGCACCTGGAAGACCTCAGTGGCTACACCAGCCGCACGATTCATCGCCAGTTCAGCCAGGACACCGGCGTGTCGCCCAAGACTTTCTTCCGCATCATTCGCTGCCAGGCCGCCCTGGACACGCTGAACAACCAGCGCGACGTGTCGTTCTCGGACCTGGCGCTGGACCTGGGCTTTTCCGATCAATCGCACTTCCTGCGCGACTTCAAGAAGCTCGTCAGCACCACGCCCTGCGAGTACCAGCGCAAAATGCTGCAGAACGCCTACAACGAGCGCATCCGTTTCGCCTGAAACCCTGCCCTTCCCCGCTGCACGTTGTTTGCGGCCTCCATGCGTTCTCCATGATTCCTTCACTGATCCTGCACGCTTGCCAGGCATCATCGGCACCCGCTGAAATACCCAATGCGCTCCACAGGTGCCCCATGCCCTCCGTCACACCACCGATCCTTATCGTAGCCAGTGAAAAACTCGCCCAGCAATCCGCCAGCCAGACCCTCAAGGCCATTGCCCGGACCTACCCCGGCAAGTTGTTCGCCACCTTGTCGCTGGTCGCGCTGGAGAACGCATTACTGTTGGCCTACCCACTGTTCGCCGGCTTTGCGGTGGACTCGATCATCCGTGGCGATGCCGCCAGTGCGTTGCTGTATGCCGGCGTGGTGCTCGGGTTTTGGGTGGTGGGCGCGGCGCGCCGGGCACTGGACACGCGCACCTTCACGCGCATCTACGCAGACCTTGCCGTGCCGGTGATTCTCAACCAGCGCCTGCAACGCCACAGCACCTCCAAGGCGGCGGCGCGGGTAGTGCTGGCGCGGGACTTCGTGGATTTCTTCGAAAAGCATGTGCCGATCATCGCCACCGCGCTGGTCTCGATCATCGGCGCAGCCGGCATGCTGTTGGTGATCGAGCCGTGGGTCGGCCTGGCGTGCCTGGTGGCATTACTGCTGTGCCTCACGGTCATGCCCGGTTTTGCCCGACGCAACCAGCGTTTGCACGAGCGCCTGAACAATCGCCTGGAAAAGGAAATCGGCCTGGTCGAAGCCGTGGGTGAGCACACATTGCACCGTCACTACCACGTACTGTCGCGCCTGCGCATTCGGCTGTCGGACCGTGAAGCCGTGGCCTTCCTGTGCATCGGCGTAGTCTCGGCGCTGCTGTTCGTGGTCGCCATCAGCCAACTGGCGTTGGCGCCTGCGGTAAAAGCCGGGCATATCTACGCGGTGATGACCTACCTGTGGACCTTCGTCAGTTGCCTGGATGAGGCGCCGTCGATGATCGACCAACTGGCGCGCCTCAAGGACATCGGCAAGCGCGTGGACCCGGGACTGGCTTGAGCGCCTGACCAATAACTCAGGCCGAATCCGATCCAAATGTGGGAGGGGGCTTGCTCCCGATGGCGGCGGGTCAGTTGAGACTTCTTGGGCTGACACACTGCTATCGGGAGCAAGCCCCCTCCCACACTTGATCGGCTGTGTGTCAGTCAGCATTTTTTCAATGGCACTGGCGC
This sequence comes from Pseudomonas sp. Leaf59, assembly GCF_920984685.1. NCBI lineage: Bacteria > Pseudomonadati > Pseudomonadota > Gammaproteobacteria > Pseudomonadales > Pseudomonadaceae > Pseudomonas > Pseudomonas sp. Leaf59. The sequence continues at coordinate 388,625 of NZ_CAKLBR010000001.1, forward strand.
AGCACTTCACCTTCTGCCACTGACACAACGCAGGCAAAAATGTGGGAGGGGGCTTGCTCCCGATGGCGGCGGGTCAGTTGAGACTTCTTGGGCTGATACACCGCTATCGGGAGCAAGCCCCCTCCCACACTTGATCGGCTGTGTGTCAGTCGGCATTTTTTCAATAGCTCTGGCGCAGCATTTCACGGTCAGCTACTGACACAGCACAGTCAAAATGTGGGAGGGGGCTTGCTCCCGATGGCGGCGGGTCAGGTGTATTTCTTTGGCTGACATCCCGCTATCGGGAGCAAGCCCCCTCCCACACTTGATCGGCTGTGTGTCAGTCAGCATTTTTTCAATAGCTATGGCGCAGCATTTCACCTTCTGCCACTGACACAACGCAGGCAAAAATGTGGGAGGGGGCTTGCTCCCGATGGCGGCGGGTCAGGTGAATTTCTTTGGCTGACATCCCGCTATCGGGAGCAAGCCCCCTCCCACACTTGATCGGCTGTGTGTCAGTCGGCATTTTTTCAATAGCTATGGCGCAGCATTTCACGGTCAGCTACTGACACAGCACAGTCAAAATGTGGGAGGGGGCTTGCTCCCGATGGCGGCGGGTCAGTTGAGACTTCTTGGGCTGACACACTGCTATCGGGAGCAAGCCCCCTCCCACACTTGGACTGTAGTGCATCGGATCTGTACCGATGGCCGGGCAACACTTCAGTTCGAGGCCCGGCGCGTTTCGGAGGGCGACTCGCCAAACAGCTCGCGGTAATGCGTTGCGAAGTGGCTCAGGTGGAAAAAGCCCATGGCCACGGCAATCTCGCCGACGTTCTTCTCGCTCGCCGACGTCGCGATCAACTGCCGCCGTACTGCGTTGAGGCGCAGGTTGCGCAGGTACTCGACCGGGCGCATGTCGGTCACCGCCTGGAAACTGTTCTGCAGGGTGCGGCGGCTCACGCGCAGTTGCTCGCACAGATCCAGGATGCTCAACGGCGTATCGCCGCTGGCGATGATCAGCTCCTGGCTACGCCGGACCAGGTACGCGCTGACCGCGAAATTGCCGCGGCGGCCGCGCACTTCATCGCCGGCGTGGCTGAACAGATCGAGAAACGCCCCGAGCAGTTCATCTTCCAGCATCTTCTCCGAGGCCGGGCTGATGGCGTGCGCATGTTCCAGAAAGTGACGAAACAGTGGGTGGATGCGCTGACGAATGCGCAGCAGTAACGCTTCATCCACGCTGAGCGCCGACACGCTGGTCAGACGCTTGAGCTGCTCGGCGGACAACTCGAACGCCGCCAGTTTGGCAAAGCGCACCGCATCGACGTTGAGCGAAAAAAAATGCGTGCCCTGGGGCGCATGCAGCACGAACTCCTCGGCATCGCGCAGCAGCACCACACTCTGCGCACTCACCTGCTGGCCCTGCACCACCGGCGGGCTGCCCAGCGACATCGCCGCGCACAGGCGGCCCTTGGGCGAGCGGCCATGCTGCACGACGCGCTTGTCGAGCACCTCCTGGAAAATCTGAAAACGATCCCCGGACAGCTGGCGCAGCTCGCTGTTCAGGCAGCCGCGACCGAGCTGGTCGTAGACCTGCTGCCAGCCCTGGATAGAGCCGGCGTGCTGTTGGGAGTCATTGAAGGTGCGCACTTCGGCAAGCATAAGTGTCATTCCTCGGCGGCCTGAAGCGGGGTTCAGTCGTCCGTGACGGCAGCGGACGTTGGCGCAGGCGCGATGCCGGCGTGAAAATCCAAAGCCAGTTCCGTGCCAAGCATGTGCAAACGATACGCTCCCGGTTCTATCGCCAGCGGCGCCAGCAACGCACCGGACAACACCACCTGCCCGGCCTCCACCGGATGACCATCAGCCAACAGGCGTCGCACCAGCCAGCACAGGTTGAACAACGGGCTGTCCTCCCGCGCCTGGGTGTCGCCGCTGCCCAGCAAGATGCCCCCGTGCTCCAGCCGATAGGCCACGCAGGCATGCCGCGTCGCGTCGAACGGCACGCGCGCGCCCACACAGTAAAGGCCTGCGGCGGCGTTATCGGCCAGAAATGCGCCAAGCCCGAACTGCCAGCCTTGCCAGCGGCAGTCGGCGATCTCGAACGCTGGCGCCACCTCGGCAATCGCCGCCAGAATCTGCGCATCGCTGTAGTCACCCGGCGCCAGCGTCTGCCCGAACACCAGGGCCAGTTCCACTTCCAGCTTGGGCTGGATCAGCCGCCCGCACGCCACCGCACTGCCCGGCGCCACCGCCATGGCCTGGGTAAGCGCGCCGTACACCGGCTCATCGAGACCAAAGCGCGCCTGCGCGGCGCGGCCGGCAAACGCCACTTTCCAGCCGCTCAAGCGCTCGCCGCCTGCCGTGCGTTGTGCCAGGCCCTGGCGCAGCAGCGTGTAGCCTTGCTGCTTGTCGAGCGCCTCGGCCGGCAACGGCGCAATGGCCTGCACAGCGTGCGCGGCCTGCTGCAAGTGCGCGAGCACAGCGTTAACGCCGCTCATGACAGTTGCTCCGCCAGTTTGCGCAGTACGCCGTCGAGTCGCTCAGGCGTAGTGATGGCGGCGACAAAACGGTCCGGACGCACCACCACGATGCAATCACGCACCCTGGAGAACCATTCACCCAGGCGGTTATCCACGTCCTCCACACTCAGGGCGTCGCTGGCGGTCAACGGCTGGTTGCGTCCCACACCGCTGCGCGAACGATTGACCTGAATGAAACGCGTGCCCCACCCGGCCCAATACTCGGCCATGGCAGCGCTCAAGTGCTCACCCGGGTTCACCCGATACCCGAGCACCGCATAGCCATCGCCGAGCATTTCGTCGAGGCGTCGGCGCTGGCCCTGGGCATCTTCTATGGACGGCTGGATAAACAACTGGCCGACCAGGTCGTCCTCGCGCAACTCGGCGCGCTCGTGGTGGACCAGGCCTTTGGTGATGGTGGCCTTGGGTTTGAACTTGAACTCCAGCAAATGCGAACGCAGGTTGTCGACGCTGTTGACCGCCTGGAACAGCCAGTCGCGCACCCCGGCCATCAGCGGGTTGGTCAAGCCGAGGACGGCGCCCATGTTGTCGGCCAGAGCCACCAGTTCGGTCGCGTGGCCACGGCGCTCCTGATCGTAACTTCCAAGGATCGACGGTGCCGCGCGGCCCTGGATGATCGCCGCGAGTTTCCACGCCACATTGGCCACGTCGCGCAGGCCGGAGTTGAGGCCCTGCCCGGCCCAGGGCGGGGAGATATGCGCCGCATCGCCGACCAGCGCCACACGGCCTTCGACAAAGCGCGCCGCGACCCGCGAGTGGTGGGTGTAGGCGCGAATACGGATGATATCGAGGTCGTTGACCGCATCGCCGATGTGCCCGTGGATCAGCCGGCGAATGGTCGCCTCTTCGCACATCTTCGCCTCGTCCTCGCCCTCCATCAGCATGAATTCCCAGCGTCGCTGCTGGTAAGGCAGGTAGATGCACACGAAGGGCCGCTGCGGGTCGGCATGCAGTGCGGTGAACGGCGCATCGAGGGTATCGTTGGCGGTGTCGACCACCACCCATTTGCGCGGGTGGGTCAGCCCGAGCAGCTCGATGCCCAGTTGTTTGCGCACCGTGGAGCGCCCGCCGTCGGCACCGATCACGTAGTCGGCCTGCAACGCATAAACGTCGCCGTCGGCACCGCGCACCTGCAGGGTCACGCCCTCCCCGTCCTGGGCCAGCTTGAGCAGTTCGTGGCCCTGGCGCAGCTCGACGCCAGCGTGCCGGCCCAGGTGTTCACGCAGGGTGCCTTCGAGCAACTGCTGCATGAAGATGTTGCGCATCGGCCAGCCGTAATGCGCGGTACTCGGCTTGACCTCGGCAAAGCACACGCCGCGCGCGTTGTAATAGCGCAGCGGCACGTCGCAGATCATGTCGCGCACAGCCAGGTCGGCCATGCCGATGCCCTGCAACACGCGCAACGCTTCGTCGTCCATGCCCACGGCGCGGGGATACGGCAGGATGCCGTCGGCCAGTTCGAGGACCACGCAGTCGATGCCGTACACCCCCATGTAATGCGCCGCCGTGATCCCGTTGGGGCCACCGCCGACGATGACCACCTGGGTCTTCTCCTGCTTCATCGCTATTCACCGCTGTTCTTGTTGTGGTTGGGGTCCGCCAGCGCTCACGCCTGCGCCGTTATCAATGCAGCCCGTCAAGGCCCTTGACGTCTTCGGCGCGCAGGCCGCCCAGCCGTGCATGCAGACGCCCACGGGTGGCGAAGGCCCAGATCACCACCAGCTCATCCGGCGAAGGTCCGTCGCCGAACGTTATGGAAAAACTGTCGTAGTGCGAACGCACGTACAGCGCGTCCTTGTGCGCCAGCGGCACGTCGATGGTCGAACCCGGGCCACCGCGCTTGCCGGTGGACGGCACCCACGACTTGCCGCCGCCCAGCGCCACACGAATCGGGTCGGCCGCCGGGTTGGTCAGAAACGCGTTGCCGTGCTCGTACTCGCCGGCGCTGCCCACCAGGATAGCCTTGCCATAGCTTTCAATCCGGCGTGAACCGGCAAGTGCCAGGATGCGCCGGCCGAACTCTTCACCCAGCAGCGGCGACGGCTCGATCAATTGCGAAAGGTCTTCACTGTAGCGGCCAGCATAGGGGTTGGCGATCACGGCGGCCACGGCGTATTTGAACACCGGCTCGCCATCGGCCAGTTGGCCGGTTTCATTGGCCAGGGTTTCTTCGACGAAGCTGTACCATTTGCGAATGTGGTAGCTGGCGAAATTTGCGGTTTTCATCAGGTGAACCTCGGTTCAAATCGGGTCAAGGGGGTCAAGCGTGATATTGCGACTCGGCGCACCGGCGGCCTTGAAGCGGGCCTTGCCGCACGCATCGTCATGCTCGGTCTCGAGAAAGAATTCCATGCGATTGTCATCGGGGTCGTTGAAATACAGACCGTTGCCGATTTCATGATCGGTAATTTTCACCACCTCCACCCCCTTCTCCAGCAACATGCCGTAGAGCTGGCGCAAGGTGGTCATGTCACCGTCGATTTCCAATCCGTAGTGTTGCAGGCCCAGCCCGCCCTGATGGGCGCCAGGCTCTGCACGAATCAAGGCGATGTCGTGATGCTTGGTGCCAAACGCCATCATGACCCAGCTTTCGCCCCGGGCACTTTCGTGCATGCCCAGGATGTCGGCGTACCACCGTGCCGACACATCAGGATCACTCACAAATAGCGATAAGTGGGTCCGAAGGATTTTGACTTTCATCACCGGTTACCTCAGTTCTTCTTGACGATGGATTGATGCCCGGCCTTGATCTGCGCCACGGCAGGCGTCCACAGCACATCGGCGATCTCGCTGAACTCGCGCCAGTGCTTCTGCCAGCCGTCACCGCCGTTGTCGGACGTGAACAAGTGCCCGTACTTGGTGCCGGCGACGATCTGGTGCGGGTTGGCCGGGTTGAAGGCAATCGCCCAGACGCAGGAATTGGGCTGCTGCGGCAGCGGCAATACTTCCCAGCTGACGGCGGCATCGCGGGAGATCAGGACCTTGCTGGTGGTGCCCGGCGTACCGTCGGAAATGCTCAGGTACAGCGTGTCCTCGCTGCCCGGCGGCGCGTTCATGGCGCGCAGGTAGTACAGGCCGAAGGCTTCGCGGCCGACGATGCCGGTCCAGGTCAGGCCTTCATCGACGCTGCGGTACACCGCGTTGACGCACACCACCACGATGACCTTGTGGCCATGGTTGGGCAGTACCACGATGTTGTGGATGTCCGAGTTGAAGTCCCACAGCAGGCGGTCATCGATACGGGTCCAGCTGTCGCCGCCGTCGCGGGAGTGGAACAGGCCACCCTCCTCCAGGCCGAACCACACCTGGTTGCGGTCGGTGGGGTCATAGGCGAAGGCCAGCAGTCGCGGGCGACTGACGCCGTCGCAGAATTCCGGAATTTCCACCGGTGCGCGGTCCCAGCTCGCGCCGCCGTCCAGGGTGCGCCACAGCACGGCGCGCGAGGGCGCACCGGTGCCGACAAAAATCCGCTGGGCGTCCTGCGGGTCCACCGCCACCTTCCACACGGTCTGGCCATTGAACGGTGAATCGACCTGCTGCCAGCGCCCGCCGGTGTCATGGCTGACGCACAAGCCGATGTCGGTGCCGGCGTAGATCACCTCGGGCGTGCCGGGGTGCATGCTCAACGAGCGGGTGATCGCATCGAATTCCAGGTCCTGCCCCAGGCCCAGGCGGTGCCAGGTCTTGCCATCGTCGGCGCTGCGGATCACCGCCTGGCCGACGGTGGCGACTAAAAGGGTGCCGTTACTCATCGCATTTGCTCCTCAGATGAAGATGCCACGGGTCAGGCCGCCGTCGATGCCGATGGATTCACCGGTCACCGCGCCTGCCTTGGGAGACGCCAGGAAGCCGATCAGCCAGCCCATTTCAATCGGGGCCAGGGTGCGGCGAATCGGCGTCGCGTCAATGTAGCCTTGCTCGACCTGCTCCGGGGTCTTGCCCTGCTTGATCCCTTCGCGCTCGTACAGCTCGTGGATGTGCGGAGTGTCCACCACGCCCGGATGGATCAGGTTGACAGTGATGCCGAAGGCGCCCAACTGGTCGGACAGGGTCTTGGTCATGTGCGCGATGGCCAGGTTGCGCATGCCTGACAGCACCTTGCTGCTGCGTCCGGTGAGGCCGCCGATATTGATGATGCGTCCGAAACCGCCGGCCTTCATGTGCGGGGTCACCGCCTTGGCGCAGCGGAAGTAGCCGATCACCTTGGTGTTGAGGTCCGACAGCAGCTCGTCGTCGCCGGCGTGCTCGATGTCATTGCGCACCACGCCGGAGGGCGCCGCCGCGCCGTTGACGAGAATGTCGATACGGCCGAAGTGCTTGTGCGCCGCTTCGACCATGTCCGACACCGCCGACATCTGGTTGGTATCGCAGTACAGCGGCAGTACTTCGTTGCCAGTCTGCGCGGTGATCTCGGCAGCTGCCTGCTCGAGGAACTCCATGCGCCGCGCGCAGATCACCACCTTGCAGCCTTCCTCGGAAAGAAACCGCGCGACTTCCTTGCCGATGCCCATGCCGCCGCCAGTGACGATTGCCACGCGGCCTTTCAATTCCAGATCCATTGCCATTTCCTCTTGTGATTATTCGTTTCAGGCCAGATCGACAAAGACGCTTTTGGTCTCGGTGTAGGCGTCGATCACGTTCTTGCCCATTTCCCGGCCCCAGCCGGATTGCTTGTAGCCGCCGAACGGCGAGGCCGGATCGACCACGTTCCAGCAATTGATCCACACCGAGCCGGCCTTGAGCTGCGCGGCTACGCGGTGCGCCGAGCGCAGGTCGCGGGTCCACAGGCCGGCGGCGAGGCCATAGGGCGAATCGTTGGCGCGCAGCACCAGCTCGTCGATCTCGCTCCAACTCATCACCGTCAGCACCGGGCCGAAGATTTCTTCGCGGGCCACGCAGGCCCGCTCGGCGCGGTCAAGGAAGATGCTCGGCTCAATGAAGTGGCCGCGCTCAAGGTGAGCGGGACGACCGCCGCCGCAGATCAGCTCGGCGCCCTCTTCCTGGCCGCGCTGCAGGTAGCCCTTGACCGTGTTCAACTGCCGACCGGACACCAGCGGGCCCATGGTGCTGGCCGGGTCCAGGCCGTTGCCGAGCACATGGGCGGCGGCATGGCGCTGCAGTTCTTCAAGCACCTGGTCGAGCACGCTGGCGTGCACATACAGGCGTGAACCGGCGGTGCACACCTGGCCCTGGTTGTAGAAAATGCCATCGGCGGCACCCTTGGCGGCGCGCACGATGTCGGCGTCGGGCAGGATGATGTTCGGCGACTTGCCGCCCAGTTCCAGCGAAACCTTCTTCATGTTGCCGGTGGCCACCTGGGCGATCAGCCGACCGACCTGGGTGGAGCCGGTGAAGGCGATCTTGTCCACGTCCGGGTGCTGCGCCAGCGGCGCGCCGGTGTCGGCACCCAGGCCGGTGATCAGGTTGACCACCCCCGCCGGAAAGCCTGCGGCCTCGATCAACTGCACCAGACGGATCGCCACCAGCGGCGTCTGCTCGGCAGGTTTGAGTATTGCTACACAGCCGGTGGCCAGCGCCGGGCCGAGCTTCCATACGCACATGGTCAGCGGGAAGTTCCACGGCACGATCAGTGCGCACACGCCCACCGGCTCGCGCAGGGTGTAATTGAGCATCGGCGCGCCACTGGCCGGCGATACCGGCAGCGTGCTGCCTTCGATCTTGGTCGGCCAGCCGGCGAAGTAGCGAATGATGTTCGCCGCGCTGGCCGCTTCGCCCCGCGCGTTGGCGATGGGCTTGCCGTTTTCCAGGGTGATCAGCTGCGCCAGTTCCTCGCGGTGCTGGTCCAGCAGGTCGGCCAGGTGCGACAGCAACAGGCCGCGCCGCGCAGGTGACTGCAAGGCCCAGGTGCCGGTAAAGGCAGCGCGGGCGGCCGCGACCGCTGCGTTCACATCACGCTCGTCGCCTTGGGCGACTTCGGTGAGGGTCTGCTCGGTGGCCGGGTTTTCCACGGCAAAGCGACGACCGCTGGCGGCGTCCTGCCAGCTGCCGCCGATGAACAGGCGACCGGGCTGGGCGAGGAACGTCTGGACGGCGGGTAACAAGTGGAACGTGTTCATGGTCGGCTCCTTCACAGCGCCATTTCGATCAGGCAAGGCCCGGCGTCGGCGGCGGCGTTGGCCAGCGCCCGTTGCAGTTCGGCATTGGTGTACACGGTGCAGGACGGCACGCCGTAGCCGGTGGCCAGGGCCTTCCAGTCAATGCGCGGGCTGTCGAGCACGGTCAGCTTGAGTGCCTGCGGGTCGAGTTCGGTCATGCCGAAGCGGCGCAGTTCGTTCTGCAGGATCGCGTAGCGATGGTTGGCAGCGATCAGGATCACCACCGGCAGTTGCTCGCGGGCGATGCTCCACAGGGTCTGGATGGTGTACTGGGCGCTGCCGTCCGATTGCAGGCAGAACACCCGGTTGCCGCGCTCGGCCAGTGCAGCGCCGAACCCCACCGGAATGCCCTGGCCGATGGCGCCGCCGGTATTGGTCAACACGCGGTGGCGGGCAGCGCCGGCTGAGGCGGTGAAAAACGGATAGCCGCAGGTGCCGCCTTCCACCGAGACAATGCAGTCGTGGGGCAGCGCGGCAGCCAGCAGTTGCCCGACCGATTGCGCGCTCAATGCCGCTTCGCCCGGCGGCAGCTCGATGTGCTGAGGCGTGGGGACATAAGCCGGCGCATTCAGCGCGTCGGCCAGCGCAGTCAGTGCACCGGCCACGTCATCGCCGACCTCGGCCAGCGACAGCAGGCGCTCGCGCTCGGCCAGCCGCGACGGAATGCCTTCGTAGCCAAAGTAACTGATGGGCTCCAGCACACCGGCGCACACCACCTTGTCGTATTGCTCGAGAATCTCGATGGCCACTTCCGGGAAGTACGGCAGGCGGTCCAGGTCGGGCAAGCCGCCGCCGCGATAGCTCAGGCGCGGGAAGGTTTCGGCGAACAGCCGCACGCCGGGCAGTTGCGCCAGGCGCCCCGCCGCTTCCAGGCCGGCCACCGACAGGCCCTGGTCGCCGACGATAAACACCAGCCGCTGGCCATCGCGAAGGGCCTGGGCCACCGCTTCGATGCGGTCGCCGGCAAAGCGTCGCACTGGCGCACGCAGCGGGCTGAACTGGCCGTGATGGGTGACTGGATTGGATTGCAGATCCATCGGCAGGATCAGGCTGGCGATCTGGCCCTTGGCTTGCCAGGCAGCGCGCATGGCTTCCTGCAGGTCTTCACCGACACCGGAGGCGGTGCGCGAGGTGCGCACCCAGCTGGACACCGTGCCGGCCAGGGCCTGGATGTCGCTGGCCAGCGGCGGATCGTAATTGACGTGCCAGGACGCGTGGTCACCGATCACGTTGACGATGGGCGTATTGGCGCGCCGTGCGTTGTGCAGGTTGGCAATGCCGTTGGCGAAGCCCGGGCCCAGGTGCGTGAGGGTCATCGCCGGTTTGCCGGCGATGCGGCCATAGCCATCGGCGGCACCGGTGCACACCCCTTCGAACAGCGACAGCACAGGCTTCAGGGCAGGTGCACTGGCCATGGCCGCCACCAGCGGAATCTCGGTGGTGCCCGGGTTGGCAAAGCAGTACTCGATACCGCTTGCCGCTGCCGCATTCACTATCAGTTGCGCGCCATTCATTGTCTGCCCTCTCGGTTGAGCGTTTTCTTTGGTGAGATTTATCACACACAAAAACATACCAAACAAGCATTTTTTACTTTTTATCTCTTAATTTGAGATTTATGCAATAATAAATCCTTCGACTATCTGTGGGAGTGCACCGTGGGATTTCCCACCTTGGATCCCTGGTGTTTTCGCCTATAGTGCTTACCCGCGAGCCATCCCTTCTCTAGGAACGAAATGAGCAGCCTGAGTAAATTGCTGAGTGTGCTGGACCTGTTCGGTCCGGCGACGTTAAAGATCGACCCGGAGACGATTGCCGAGCGCATGGGCCTGTCGCGCGCCACCGCGTATCGCTACGTCAAGGAGTTGTGCGAGGCCGGCCTGCTGACCCGCGTGGACGCCGGCCACTACGGCCTGGGGCCGCGCGTGATCGAGCTGGACTGGATGATGCGCCAGTACGACCCCATCCTCCTGGCGGGGCGCGAGCTGATGCACGAACTGTCGGCGCAGACCGGCCTGGCCGTGTTCGCCAGCGTTTTCTACGACGGACGCATCATCAACACCTACATTGCCGAACCCACCGACACCTACCACTTCTCTTTCGGCCGTGGGCACCCGCTGCCGTTTTTTCGCGGTGCGCAATCCAAGGTGCTGATCGCCTTCCAGAAAGGCCGCCGCCTGCAACGCCTGTTCGAAGACCACCTGGCTGGCGACCCGGACAGCCCCTACGACTGGGCGAGCTTTGCCAAGGCCACGAAAAAGATCCGCAAGGACGGCTACTGCATGACCCACGATGAACTCAACCTGGGCCTGACCGGCATCGCCGCGCCGATCATCCAGCCGGATATCGACGAAGTGATCGGCAGCTTGTCGGCCGTGGGCAGCACCCAGAGCTTCAAGCTGCTGCGTCAGGAGACCGTGATTGAAATGGTGATGGACACCACACGGCGCATTGCCGACAACCTGCGCAACCCGTCGCCGTCAGGCGCGGCGGACGCCTGAGTCAGAGTCGTCAGAACGGCACGGCGACGGTCAGCTGGCTGTAAACGTTGGTGCCGTTGCCCCCGACCTGATTGCCGCCGGTAGTGGCGTCCTGCTTGGGCTTATAGAGGCCGATCAGCGGCGTGATGATCAGGTGCGGGTTGACGGCCCATTCGGCATACACATCCAGCTCGCGCGCATCGAGGTTCAGCGCGTTGCTTTTGCGTACGGTGTCGAAGTCGAAGTACAGCGCGCCCAGAGTCAGGTTTTCCAGGGGCGTGGCCTTGAGCGCCACATGCTGGATGCTGGTGTTGCTGTTGAACGGCCCCGTGTAGTTGCCGGCGACTTCCCCCTGCAGCCAGGTGCCGTAGCCGCCGCTCACGCCGGTGAACAGCGAATCCCATTTCTGCGAGTAGCGTGTGTAGCGGTAGCTGACCTTCGGCGTCCAGGCGACGTCGGCAAAGGTGTAGCCGGCTTCGCCGTACCAGGCTTTTTCGGGGCCGCTGTCCTTGTCCTGCCAGGCGTATTCGAACGCCAGGCTGACGTTGGGCAGGCCGGCATCGCCTTCGCCGCGCACGCTGTACACGTTCATGCCCTTGCGCTGGCGCTGCAGATCAGTGGCCCAGCGCTCGTTCACATCGATGCCGTGCACCCAGGTCAGGCCCAGGGTGCCGGGTTTGGCGGTGTAATCAAGGGTGCCGGCGGCCACTTCGGTTTCTGCCTGGGCGCGGTTGTCGGACTTGAGCCACAGCAGGCTGCCATGCAGGCCATCCTTGCCGCCCAGGCGCAGCAACGCGGTCTGATCGAAGGCATGCCGCGCGGCTAGATAATACGCACCGCCACGGTTCATGCTGCCATTGGCCGGGCCCTTGCCCAGGTTGGGCCCGTCGTCGTTGACCAGAAAACCACTGCCAAGCTTGACCACCTGGCGCCCGCCGGAAAGGTCCACGCCGTCCTTGCCCAGAGCCGGGAACAGATCGCCGGAGCGCCAACCCAGGTAAGCATCTTCGATCTTGGTGGTGCGCTCGGAGCCCAGGGTATTGCCGGCCGGATCGCCCTCGCCCCAGGTCGCCGAGCTGACCAGCGCGAAGGCGCCGTAGGCGGTGCCGTTGCCCGCCAGCGTCTGGTCGCCGCTCAGGCCGTATTTGATATAGCCTTCGCGCCAGCTCGAACCACCCGGCGTGCCGTCGTAGTTCTTGCGGCTGTTGAACAGGCCGAACACGGCGGTCATGTCGGCATTCAGGTGCCGGCTGTCGTCGCTGTACAGCTCATAGGCCTGGGCCTGGCTGATGGCGCAGAGCGTCAAGCCACAGGCGAGCGTGCCGCAGAGAAATGAAGCGGATGAATGACGCATGGTCGAAGCTCCTTGGGGTTATTCAGCAGCGCGTTTATTGACGAACAACAATTGCTGGCCGGTGAATTCCAGCAGTCCCTCAAGGCCGAACTCGACGCCGAAGCCGGACATCTTGCTGCCGCCGAACGGCGTGTTCGGCTGGATACGCGCATGGCAGTTGACCCACGCCACGCCGCTTTCCAGGCGGCTGGCCAGGGCCTGCGCCTGCTCGCTGTCCGGCCCCCAGACCGAGCCTCCAAGGCCCATGTCGCCAGCATTGGCGCGGCGCAGTACGTCTTCCACATCCTCATAAGCGATCAGCGGCAATACCGGGCCAAACTGCTCTTCGTCCACCAGACGATGGCCGTCGGTGACGTCCGCGACCAGCGTCGGCGGGTAAAAAAACCCTGGCCGGTCCAGCCGTGCGCCGCCGCACAACACCCGTGCACCCTGGGCGCGCGCATCGGCAACCAGCGCCTGCACCAACTCCAGTTGATCGAGGTTCTGCACCGGGCCGAAATTAACGCCCGGCTCCAGGCCATCACCGACCACCTGGCGCTCGGCAATCTGCGTCAGCGCCTCGGCAAACGCCTGGTACTGGGACTGGTGAACGTACAGGCGCTTGAGCGCGGCGCAGGTCTGGCCCATGTTGAGGAAGGCGGCCTGGAAGATCTCTTCGGCCACCTCGTGCACGGGCGTGCCGGGCAATACGATTGCCGCGTCGTTGCCGCCCAGCTCCAGGGTCAGGCGCTTGAGGTTGACGGCGCCGCCGCGCATCACGCTCTGGCCGGTGGCGGTGGAACCGGTGAACACGATCTTCTGGATGCCCGGGTGCGCGGTGATCGCGCTGCCGAACCCCTGCTCGCCGGTCACGCAGTTGATCACGCCATGGGGAACGTGCCGCGCGATGATCTCCACCAGGCGCAGGGTGCTCAACGGCGTCAGGCTCGACGGCTTGCTGATCACGCAGTTGCCCGCGCGCAGCGCCGGCATGATGTGCCACACGGCAATCATGAACGGCCAGTTCCACGGTGTGATCGACGCCACCACGCCCAGCGGCTTGCGGTGCAGCTCGACGCGCTGGGTCGGGGTCTCTTCCACCAGTTCCACGGCGATTTCCTGCCCGGCGGCATAGCGCGTCCAGGCAGCGGCGCCCATGACCTCGGAAAACGCCAGTTCCAGCGGTTTGCCCTGTTCCATCACGATCAGCCGGGCGAGTGCGTCGGCGTCCTGTTCGATGTCATTGGCAATCGCGTTCAGATGCTCGCAACGCCGTTCATGGGCGCTGTGGCGCCAGGTCTTGAACGCGGCCTGGGCGGCGGCCACCGCCGCGTCCAGTTGGCCCAGCGAGCCGGCCGGGCATTGCGCGAAGGCGCTGCCGGTGGCCGGATTGATCACGTCGAACTGACCGTTTTCACCGGCAACCTGAACACCGTTGATGAGCATCTTGTAAGCGTGCATGTGCAATTTCCTTTAACGCAGATGAGGCCTGCCGGACACCGGCAGGCGATCAATTCACAGTGGGGATGGCGCGAGCGAGGCCTTAGAGCTTGTGGCTGCCCAAGGCCAGGAAGCGCTGCGGTGCTACCTTGCGCAGGCGCGCGGCGAGGTAAAGGCCGCCCAGCAGCGCAGCGGGAATCACCGCACACAGGCTGTAGGACAGGAGCTGGCTGGCACCGGTGAGCACATCGAAATGCGCCACCGCCAGCACCAGCACGCAGAGCAAAGCCACGCACGAAAACACCGGCAAAATGCGCCCGCGCAGCACATTGACCTTGAGCTCCGGATGCCGATGGAAATACACGCAGATGGCCACCGAGGTGATCGCCATCAGCAGGATCACGCACAGGGTCGCCAGGTTGGAGAACCAGGCGAACAGTTGCAGGATCGGATCGGCGTCCATTGCGGCAAAGATCAGCACCACCACGGCGGCGATCAGGCTCTGCAAGGCCGAGCCCATGTGCGGGCTCTGGTGCACGCGGTGGGTGGTGCCTAACAGGCTGTGCAGCAGGCCGTCACGGCCGATGGCGTAGAAATAGCGCGCCGCCGCATTATGGAACGCCAGCAGCCCGGCATAGATGCTGACGATGAACAGCACACGGATGACCTGGGTCAGGTGCGGGCCGACAAAGTGGTCGGACATGCCGTAGATCAGGGTGGTCGGGTCCTGCATGGCTTGCAGCAGCGGCACGATCTTGTCGGCGCCCACGCCCACTATCATCGACCACACCGACAGCGTGTAGAACGCGCCGATCAGCAGCACCGAACAGTAGGTGGCAATCGGGATGGTGCGCTTGGGGTCTTTGGCTTCTTCGCCGTAGATGGTGGTGGCCTCGAAGCCGATGAAGGCGGCGAAGCAGAACAGCAGGCCGATGGACGGCGTACCGCTGGTGAAGTGCTGAGGGGTGAACGAGTCGAGATTGACACCGCTGTCACCGCCGGTCTTCAGAATGGCGAAATCGAGGATGAGGATTGCCAGGTACTCGGCGACCACCACCAGCGACAGCACCTTGGCCGACAGGTCGATCTTGCGATAGCCGAGAAACGCAATGCTGGCCATCGCCATCAGCGAATAGGACCACCAGGGCAGCACCACCCCCGCGACACTCTCCATGGTGCCGCTGACCACGCCGCCGAACATGCCATACAGCGCGATCTGCAGAATGTTGTAGGCAAACATCGCCAGCACCGCCGCCGAGCCGCCGGCCAGGCCACCCAGGCCACGGGAGGTGAACGCATAGAAACCGCCGGCGTTGGTGACGTGGCGCGACATGGTGGTGTAACCCACCGAAAACGCCAACAGCACCAGCAATGCCAGAATCAGCAAGGCCGGGGTGCCGGCACCGTTGCCCAGCATGATGCCGATGGGAAAGCCACCGGCGATGACGCTGAGCGGGCTTGCCGCCGAAATCACGAAGAAAATGATAAAGCCGACACCCAGGGCGCCACGCTTGAGCTCCGTGGAACTGTTGACCGGTAGAGATACGCTCATGTTGTTGACCTTATTGTATGAGGCAGTCGCTGTGGGGTGGCCCCGATCCAGGCGCAATCGGTGCCGGGTAGCGCTTTTATTGTTGAGGTTGCACGCTGGTTTCGATGCTATGCCCGCCTGTGAACACCTCGCTATCCCAAATCGGTAACATCGCGGGCCGCGCCCCAAAACAGGTCAATGCCACGGCACTCCCCGCCGATTCGGGATAGCGGTGCGGGTTCGACGCCGCGCATGCTAGGGTCAGCCCCCCTTTGCCTGCCTGAACCTGGAGTGACTCATGTCAGCCATTCAATCATCGAGCCCGGCCCATGTCGTCTAAGCGTCGCTGGTTGATCCTGGCGATTATTTCCAGCGCGTTGCTGCTGATCGTCATCGACATGACGGTGTTATACACCGCGCTGCCCACCCTGACCCGCGAGCTCGGCGCGAGCGCCTCGCAGAAGCTGTGGATCATCAATATCTACGCACTGATCGCCGCCGGCCTGCTGCTGGGCATGGGCACGCTGGGCGATCGCTTGGGGCATAAACGCCTGTTTATCGGCGGGCTGAGCGTGTTCGGGGTGTTCTCGCTGATTGCGGCCTTCTCGCCATCGGCCAACGTGTTGATCGGCGCCCGGGGTTTTCTGGCGGTCGGCGCGGCCATGATGATGCCTGCCACCCTGGCGCTGATCCGCTTGACGTTCAACGACGAACGCGAACAGGTCATGGCGTTTGGCATCTGGGCGTCAGTGGCCTCCGGTGGCGCAGCGCTGGGGCCGGTGGTCGGCGGCCTGCTGCTGGAACACTTCTGGTGGGGCTCGGTGTTTCTGATCAACGTGCCGATTGTGCTGGTGGCCTTACTGCTCGGGGTGACGCTGATTCCCGAGCATCCGGGCAATCCCCGGCGCCACTGGGACTGGCGGGGCTCGCTGCAGGTCATGGTCGGTTTGATCAGCATCGCCTATGCCGTCAAGGAGCTGGGCAAACGCTCGCCCTCCTTCGCCGCCATGCTGGTGGCGATACTGCTGGGTACGTTGTTCCTGGCGATGTTCATCCGGCGCCAGCGCCGTGCCGCACAGCCGATGCTTGAGCTGTCGCTGTTCGCCGAGCCGCTGTTCAGAAATGCGGTGATTACAGCGCTCGCTTCAGCCCTGGCGTTTATCGGCATGGAACTGGTGTTCAGCCAGCGCCTGCAACTGGTGCTGGGTATGTCGCCGCTTGCGTCGGCGCTGTTTATCCTGCCGTTGCCGCTGGGTTCCTTCGTTGCCGGGCCGCTGGCCGGCTATTACCTCTCGCGCCTGGGCAGCCGGCGCATGCTGTTCTGGACGCTGCTGCTGTCGGCCGCCGCGATGCTGGCGTATCTGTTGCTGTGCAACGCGGCGGTACCGCTGCAGATTGCCAGTCTCGCGCTGTTGGGCATGGCCATGGGCGCAGCCCTGACGGCGGCGTCCAGCACCATCATGCTCAGCGTGCCCAGCGACCAGGCCGGCATGGCTGCGTCCATCGAGGAAGTCTCGTTTGAACTGGGCGGTGCAGCCGGGGTGACACTGGCGGGCAGCCTGCTGTCGGCGATATATGCCTGGTCGACGAGCCTGACGATTCCACCCAGGCTCGGCCTGAACCCGTCGACGTTCGAGAGCCTGGACGATGCCCTGCTGGTTGCCGCAACACTGCCGAGCGACGACGCTGCGCTGCTGACGGGGCTGGCACGCGCAGCGTTCGATGCCGGTTTTATTGCCGTGCTGGCGGTGCTGACGGCCCTGTTGCTGGTAGCAGCGCTGCTGGTCAGGTTCAGTCGGCGCTGAATCGGCCGATGGAATGACATACCCAATAAGAAGTCAGTGGCCCAGGCCAACTGATAACCCACTGGCACGCTGTTCACTTGCGAGATCATCCCATGCTCGACGCGCTCTCCATCCGCATGAAAATCATCCTGCTGTCCGGCCTGTGCCTGCTGGGCGTGATCGGCCTGATCGTCGGCATGAACCTCTACCAGAGCAGCCAGAACAACCGCTTGATCAGCACCTCCAGCGGCAGGATGCTGACCGACAGCGGTGAAAACCTGCTGCAGGCCAAGGCCGCCGAGCAGGCAAGCAACCTGCAGCGGGCCTTCGGCAACAGCCTGCTGCTGATCACCGGCCTCGCCGACCAGACGACCCATTTGCGCAGCATGGCGATGCAGCGCGGGTTGCCGGCCGCAGCCTTGCGTGAGGAGCTGAACCGCAGCCTCAACACCACCTTCGAGCACAACCCCCAGGTGCTGGGGCTGTGGCTGGTGTTCGAGCCGAATGCGCTGGGGGGCGAGGACAGCGAGTTCGTCAACGACGCCGCGCGCGCCTCCAACGAAACCGGACGCTTCGCCAGCGCCTGGAACCGTGGTGCCGGCCCGGCGGTGAACATCCTGATTCCCGAAACCGACCTGCAGAAAACCGAGCTGAGCATCAGTGGCGCCCCCTATAACAGTTGGTACACCTGCCCCCGCGACACGCGGCGCACCTGCCTGATGGCGCCCTACGCCGACACCCAGGCCGGCCAGGTGCAACTGATGACTACTCTGTCGATGCCGTTGATGGCCGACGGCAAGGTCATCGGCACCCTCGGCGTGGACCTTGCCCTCGGCGCGCTGCAAGCGGCCGCCGGCGAGGCCCAGCGCACGCTGTTCAACGGTGCGGGCAGCATGCTGATTGTCTCCGACAGCGGCGTGCTCGCCGCCTACAGCAAGGACGCCGGCCAGATCGGCAAACCAGTCAGCGCCGCCCTGGGCGATGCGGGCAAGGCGCTGCTCGCGGCATTGGCGCAAAAACAACCGCAGGTGCTGGCCCAGGATGACTTGATCCGCGCGGTGTACCCGGTCGCGCCGATCCCGGACGCCGCGCCGTGGGGCGTGGTCATCGACCTGCCCAAACAGGTGTTGCTGGCCGACTCGGTGGCGCTGCAGGCGTTGCTCGACCAGACGCAGACCCGCGACACCCTCATCGCGTCGCTGGTGGCCATCGGCGCCGGGCTACTGGGCCTGCTGCTGATCTGGCTCACCGCCTCCGGTGTGACGCGCCCGATCAACAGCGTCGCGCAGATGCTCAAGGCCATCGCCAGCGGCGACGGCGACCTGACCCAGCGCCTGGATTACCGCAAGAAAGACGAACTGGGCGAACTGGTGAGTTGGTTCAACCGCTTCCTCGACAAACTGCAACCGACCATCGCGCAGATCAAGCAAAGCATCACCGACGCGCGTGGCACCGCCGACCAGTCTTCCGACATCGCGCGGCAGACCAGCGAAGGCATGCAGGTGCAGTTTCGCGAGATCGACCAGTTGGCGACCGCGTCCAATGAGATGAGCGCCACCGCCCATGAAGTCGCCCACAGCGCGTCGAACGCGGCCCAGGCGGCACGCGGGGCTGACCAGGCGTCCAGGGACGGCATCACGCTGATCGAACGCAGCACCCGCGACATCACCGCCCTGGCCAGCGAGGTCAGCAAGGCCGTCACCGAGGTCGAAGCGCTGGCGGTCAACAGCGAGCAGATCGGCTCGGTGCTGGAGGTGATCCGCAGCATTGCCGAACAGACCAACCTGCTGGCCCTGAACGCCGCCATTGAAGCGGCACGCGCCGGGGAAAGCGGCCGTGGGTTTGCGGTGGTGGCCGATGAAGTGCGCAACCTGGCCAAGCGTACCCAGGATTCGGTGGAGGAAATTCGCCTGGTGATCGAGCGCATCCAGAGCGGGACGCGGGGCGTGGTGACCACCATGCATGCCAGCCAGACGCTGGCCCAGGACAACGCCGGGCAGATCCATCAGGCCGTGCAGGCCCTGGGCAGGATCAGCGAAGCGGTGACGGTGATCAGTGACATGAACCTGCAGATCGCCAGCGCAGCGGAGGAACAGAGCGCGGTGGCCGAGGAGGTCAATCGCAACGTCGCGACCATTCGCGGCGTCACCGAGACCCTGACGGAACAGGCCGCCGAGTCAGCGCAGATCAGCAGCCAACTCAACGCCCGGGCCAATCAGCAGATGAAACTGATGGACCAGTTCCGCGTATAGCGACCGCTGTACCCATGAGGCATGGCTGTGGCGAGCGCGCTTGCCCTAATGCCGTTCAGTTAAGCGCAGATTCCCTGTGGCGAGCGGGCTTGCCCCGCGTTGGGCTGCGCAGCAGCCCTAAAGCCAGGCGCTGAGCCGTATCAGGTACACCGCGTTTTGCTCGATTGGGGGCGCTTCGCACCCCAACGCGGGGCAAGCCCGCTCGCCACAACAAGCCCGCTCGCCACAGGAATGCTGCTGTCTGAAACGTTGGGTGTTAAATCAACACGCTATTTTGTGTTTGATGAGAGGCGGCACGTGAGGTGTGCGACGGCAGCTCGGCGAACAACGCGTGATATTCAGCGGCGAAATGGCTGAGGTGGTAGAACCCCCATTGCGCCGCCGCATCGCCAATGGAGAGCTGCGCGGCGGGCGTGGACATCAGGGTGCGGCGCACGCCGTTGAGCCTGATGGACCGCAAATAATTCAGCGGCGTGGTCTCGGCCACCGCGCGAAAGCTGTTCTGCACGGTGCGCCGGCTCACCTGCAGGCGTTCGCACAGGTCGGTGACGCTGGGCACGTCGAACTGCCCGGTGGTCGCCAGGCGATGGCATTTCTCGACGATAAAACTGCGCGTGGAGCTGGGCGAGCGCTGTTGCTTGTCGCAGGACGGATCGCTCATGAGTTGCACCAGCTCGTCGAGCAGGGCCTGCTCCAGCAGGCGCGCGTGCGAATCGCGCAGCTCGCCGGCCATGGCCTGGGCGAACAGCGCGAGCAATCGGCGCCGCGCGTCGGCGAAGCGCTGGGGGGAAACCCTGATCACCGGCTGACGCAGTAACAGATTGAGGTCACTGGCCGACGCCGTGTGCGCCAGCGCCTGCTCGAACAACTCGCGCTCGAAGGTGATGGACAGCAATTGCATGCCCATCGGCATATGGAACATGAACTCCTCGCCGCCGTGCAGGAAGAACAGGCTGCTGTCGTCGACCTCCCGCCCCTGCATCCGCACCGATCCCGGCACATTGATCGGCACCGCAAAGCACATCTTGTTGCGTGGCGCCACGCCGTGCTGCACCACGCGCTGGTTGATCTGCTCGAGGAAAACGTGGCACCCGGTGGTGGTCAACTGCATCAGCGAACTCTCGGCCGAACCGGCGGTGAGCTGGCTGTAGTCCTGGTGCCACTGCTGAATGTTGGCCGCGTGCACGTGCACATCGTGAAACTGGCTGACGCTTTGATTTCTCATCATGCGCGATATTCTCCGCAATTTTTTTATTTTAAAGCCAGCTTCGTGCCAGATAGTCTCACAAAGATCAAATATTGCAATATTTCAACATTATTTCGGGCTCACAAAAAACCGCTGCGCAGCGCGCCGATGTGCCGATTCGGGATACCCGCCCCGGGCAGGTCACGCCGATGATCGGTACACCTGAATAGACCTGCCAGAGACCCATCATGAGTGAAGCCCAGCTTGAAGCCCTCCACTTCGCCGACGCACCGCGCATCATTTCCGGCGCCCTGCCCGGCCCCAAAACCTGCGAGGCCCTGGCGTTGTCGGCGCGCACCGAGTCCATGGCGCGCGGCGGCGGACGCATGCCGATCGCCATGGACCGTGCTTTTGGCGCCACCTTCAAGGACCCGGACGGCAACACCTATATCGACCTCTCCGCCGGCGTCGGCGTGAGCAGCGTCGGCCGTTGCCACCCCAAAGTGGTGCAGGCGATCCGCGATCAATCCGAAGTGCTGATGCACGCCCTGGAAATCAACAGCACCCGGCGCACCGAACTGGCGGCCAAACTCTCCGAGATTGCGCCGGACGGTTTGCGTGGCGACTGCATCACCTTCTTCACCCAGAGCGGCAGCGATGCGCTGGAAGCAGCGATCAAGTTCGCCAAGCGCATTACCGGGCGCCACCAGATCATCGCCTTCCACGGCGGTTACCACGGCGTGTGGAACGCCTCGGGCTCGCTCACCACCGGCACCGCCTACCGCAAGGGCTTCGGCGCGCAGATGGGCGGTGTGATTCATGCGCCCTACCCCTACGCCTATCGCTTCCCGTTCGACACCACGCACAAGAGCGCCGAACAGATCGCCGGCGAGTACGTTGATTACTTGCTGAACACGCCCTACACCGCCGCCGATGACGTGGCGGCGGTGATCGTCGAGCCGGTGCAGGGCGAAGGCGGCTACGTGCCGCCGTCGCCGGAGTTCTTGCAGATTCTGCGCCAGGCGTGCGACCGCAGCGGCACGCTGTTGATCGTCGACGAGGTGCAGTCCGGCGCGGGGCGCACCGGCAAGATGTGGGCAGTGGAGCACTCGGGGGTCAAGCCCGACATGCTCACCTTTGGCAAGGGCATCGGCAGCGACCTGCCGATGGCGGGGTTGATCATGCGTTCGGATCTGGCGGCGCAGATTCCCGATGGGTCGATGCCCAATACCTTCGCGGCAAACTCGCTGTCGGCGGCGGTGGCGCTGACCAATATCGCGATTCTGCAGGACCCGGAGCTGGATCTGCTGGGGCGCGCGCATACGCTGGGGCTGGAGGCGCAGGAGTATATCCGTGGGTTTGGCAGCCGGTTTGTGGGTGAGGTGCGTGGGCGTGGGCTGATGATCGGGATTGAGTTGGTGGAGGATCCGCTGACCAGGGCGCCGCTGGCGCCGCAGAAGATTGGGGCGTTGATGGGGTTTCTGATGAGCCATGGGGTGTTGATGATTCCTTGTGGGCGGTACGGGAATGTGATGCGGGTGATGCCTTCGTTGACGATTACGCGGGGGTTGTTTTTCAGGGCCTTGGATGTGTTTCGGGAGGCTCTGGGGTCGCTTGAGGAGTGAGGCTTTGGACGTGACGCGGGTTTGAGATGTGGGAGCTTGCTTGCCTGCGATAGCGGTTTGACTGGGTACATATCCGGTGCTGGGGTGACGGCTTGGATGGGTTCCGCCCTTACGGCGGGTCACTTTTGGAAAGAGCCCAAAAGTAACCAAAAGGCTCTTGCCCCACCACTCGGCACCTCGCTCAGGCTCGGTGTGCCCGAACGCAGGCTTGAATCCGTGGGCCGCCGCAATGGGCCATCCATGGCCCAGTGCGGCTAACCCGGCGTCCTGCCGGGTTACCCACGAATTCAAGCCTGCGTGCGGCCAGCGTGGTTGACGGGGCGCTTGAGATCAAAGTCAAAAGCAGATCAAAAGCAGATCAAAAACGAATTATTTATGGAGGCTGGTATGGGTCAGCGTTTGAATCACTTTATTGATGGCGTGGTCTCTGAGGCTTCGGAGGGTGGGCGGGTTGAGCTGGTCAATCCGGTGACGGAGCAGGTGTATGGCAGTTTTGCGCGGGGTACGGTCGAGGATGTGGATCGGGCGGTGAACGCGGCGTTTGAGCAGCTTGAGCGTGGCGAGTGGAGTCGGTTTGATGGGGCGCAGCGCGCTCGGGTGTTGTTGAAGCTGGCTGATCTGGTGGAGCGCGACAGTGAGTTGCTGGCGGATATGGACGCCGATGCTATCGGGCGTTCGCCGCTGGAGCCGCGTCGGATGGATTTGCCCAATGTGCTTGCCAATCTGCGCGCGGCAGCGGGTTGGGCCAATCAGTTGGAGGGGCGGACCATTCCCAGTGGCGGGTATTTCGGCACCAGAACCCTGTCGTACACCGTGCGTGAGCCGGTGGGTGTGGTCGGGGCCATTGTGCCGTGGAATTCGCCGCTGATGATCACCGTGTGGAAGCTCGCGGCGTTGCTGGCCGCAGGCTGCACGGTGGTGATCAAGCCCTCGGAAGAGACTCCGCAGTCGGCCCTGCACCTGGCGGCGCTGGCGCAGGAAGCGGGTTTTCCGGACGGGGTGATCAATGTGGTCACCGGCTACGGCAATGAGGTGGGTCGGGCGCTGTGTGAGCATCCGCACATCGCCAAGATCAGCTTCACCGGCAGCCCCGAAGCCGGGCGTGAGATCCAGCGCACCGCCGGGGTGCTGTTCAAGCATGTCGCCCTGGAACTGGGCGGCAAGAGCCCGCAGATCGTGTTTGACGATGCTTCCTTCGAGGACGCGCTGCGCGGCTGCAGCCTTGGCCTGTTCGCCAATCAGGGCCAGATTTGTGCGGCCGGGTCGCGCATTCTGGTGCAGCGCGGCATCGCCGATCGTTTCGCTGCGGCGCTTGCCGAGGCGGCGCGCGCAGTCAAGGTGGGCGACCCGCGTCAGCCCGGTGTGCAGATGGGGCCGGTCGCGAAGAAAGCGCAATGGGAGCGGGTCAATCGCTATATCCAGCTGGGCATCGACGAAGGCGCCACCCTGCTCGCCGGCGGTGTGTCGAGCCCGGAACAGGGCTGGTTCGTACGCCCGACCATTTTTGCCGACGCACGCAATGACATGGCGATTGCCCGCGACGAAATCTTCGGCCCGGTGGGCACACTCATCCCGTTCGACAACGAAGCGGATGCCGTCGCCCTGGCCAACGACTCCGCCTACGGCCTGGCGGCCACCGTGTGGACCGCCGACCTGGTGCGCGCCCATCGCGTGGCCGCAGCGGTGAAGGCCGGTGCGGTGGGCATCAACTGCTGGAGTCCGCTGGATGCCAACCTGCCCTGGGGCGGCGTCAAGACCAGCGGCATCGGCCGTGAAGGCGGGTTTGGCGGCGCGCTGGCCTATACCGAAGAGAAGGTCATCACGGTGTTGCTACCCCATTGAGCGCAGCCCTTTATCCATGGAGAGATGTCGATGAACACCGAAACGATTGACCGATATCCAACCTCTTTGCGCATGCTGCACTGGGTGCGCGCGGTGCTGATCGCCGGGCTGCTGTGGGCGGGCTGGCATATGACCGGGCTGGCCGATGAAGTGGCAAGCAAATATGAGCTGTATTACCCGTGGCACAAATCCTTCGGGGTGCTGGCGTTCATGCTGGTGCTGGTGCAGATCGTGTTGCGTTGGCGAACGCCGGTGCTGCCGTCACCGCCAGCGACGCTGGCGGCCCATGAGCGGTTTTTGTCACGGCTGGTGCAGCGCGCGATGTATGTGCTGATCGTGGTGGTGCCGTTGATGGGTTACTCGATGTCGAGCACTTACACGATGAGCGATGGGGTGTTTTTTTTCGGGGTGAATCTGCCGGAGTTGCTGGCGAAGAATGATGAGTGGTTTGTGGTGTTTCAGTGGTTGCACAAGGTGTGTGCCTATACGTTGCTTGGGTTGATTGTGGTGCATGTTCTGGGGGCGCTTAAGCATCGGTTTTTTGATAGGGATCCGCGTAATGATGTGTTGCGTCGGATGCTCTGAGGGGTTGTTGGGGGATGCGGCCAAATGTGGGAGGGGGCTTGCTCCCGATGGCGGTCTGACTGGGTATATATTATCCGTTGCTGCGGTAACGGCTGATATGGGTTCCGCCCTTACGGCGGGTCACTTTTGGAAAAGAGCCCCAAAAGTAACCAAAAGGGCTCTTGCCCCACCACTCGGCACCTCGCTCAGGCTCGGTGTGCCCGCACGCAGGCTTGAATCCGTGGGCCGCCGCGATGGGCCATCCCTGGCCCAGCGCGGCTAACCCGGCGTCCTGCCGGGTTACCCACGGATTCAAGCCTGCGTTCGGCCAGCGTGGTTGACGGGGCGCCTGAGATCAAGATCAACAGCCAGATCAACAGCCAGATCAACAGCCAGATCAAAAGCAGATCAAAAGCAGATCAAAAACGGAGCGGTGCTTCTGGCTGCGGCGAAATGGCGCATGCCTTGCGCTTTCACTTGGGCGGTTAACTGCGGCTAAATAGCGGCCCCTTTGTGTCGACTGCCTTGATGCCCATGTTTTCACGCATCAGTCCCTGGATTG
Organism: Pseudomonas sp. Leaf59; assembly: GCF_920984685.1. NCBI lineage: Bacteria > Pseudomonadati > Pseudomonadota > Gammaproteobacteria > Pseudomonadales > Pseudomonadaceae > Pseudomonas > Pseudomonas sp. Leaf59. Next base: position 413,859 of record NZ_CAKLBR010000001.1, read on the forward strand.
CCTGCCTGGCCTTGCTGCTGAATATGCTGGCCATGCCGCTCAGCCGTGCCATGCAGGCGCCAAATAGCGGGTTGATGCTGTGGGGTGGGTTCTGTTCGTCGCAGGCTCTGCCGCCGGGCTTTGACAAGCTGGTCGTGCCGTTGAAGTCGGCGCCTGCGTCCGGTGAGATGAAGCACGGTGACTGTTGCTGCGGGCATGCCGGTCTGGCGGCGTTGCCGTCCAGTCATTACCGCCATTTTCTGCCGCGTTATGCACCGGACAGTGTCCTTGATGATCCGCTGCTGCCTGCGCTGCATCCCAGGATTCGCTGGCCGAGCCTGAGTCCGCGCGCCTCCCCTGTGACCTGATTGCCCGAACTTCATGTTTCAGCCGCGCGATTGCGTGGCTGAACGTCCTTGACGTTTTTCAGGTTTCAGGAAGCGTGCCTTATGCCTGCTCCATTTACTCTGCCGCACGCAAAGCGTGTGGCTGTGCCCTGCTCACTCTGGCCGATGCTCTCGGTGAGCCTGCTTGCCTTTTCTTCATTGGCCTCGGCGGACGAAAGCGCTGCCCTCACCCTTGGCGCTGTCGCGATCCAGGGCACCAGCGGTGACAGTGGCCCGCTCGGCACGCGCGGCGTGCCCGGTTCGGTGGACATCCTCGGCGCCGATGTCGTGGAGAAAATGCCGGTCAACTACAGCTGGGAGCTGTTCAGCCGAGCGCCGGGGGTGATGCTTACCGAGTTCAACCAGGGCACCACCTCCGGCAAGATTTCGTTTCGCGGTTTCAACGGCGAAGGTGAAGTGAACGCGGTCAAGCTGCTGATCGACGGCATCCCCAGTAACAGCAACGACGGCAACATGCCCTTCATGGACATGATTTTCCCGCTGGAACTGGACAGCATCGAAGTGGTGCGCGGCACCAGCGATGCCCGTTACGGCCTGAACAACATCGCCGGTAACGTGAACATGCTCACCCGCACCGGCGGCGACTACACCCGTGCGCGCATCCGTTACGGCAGCGATGACACCCGTGAAACCCAGTTCGCCAAAGGCATCGAGAGCAGCAACTGGACGCAGAATTACTTTTTCGCCTACCAGAAAGCAGACGGCTATCGCGATCACGCCGAGGCGGACAAAGTCTCGCTGTCCGGCAAGTGGTTCTATACCCCGGACGACAATCGCTACCGCATCGGCCTGATCGCCCGCCATTACGAAACCGAGGCCGAGGAACCCGGTTATCTGAGTGCCGACGATGCGCACCAGCATCCCCGCATGAGCAATGTCTACAACGCCAGCGACAAAGGCACGCGGCGCATGAATCAGCTCAGCCTGCACCTTGATACCGAGCTGGCCGAGACGCTTTCGTGGTCGGCGAAAACCTACCTCAATACCTTCGATGATCGACGCTGGACCCAGTACTGGCGCACCAGCGCCCAGCAGGAACGTGACGCTTACGAAACCCAGTACGGCGCTCTCACTTCCCTGACCTGGCGCCCCGTCGTCAGCGGGCTGTACCACTTCGCCCTGGAAGGCGGCACGGATATCCAGCGTCAGCAGAACACCAGCGAGCGCTACCGCACCCTGAACCGCGCGCGCCAGGCGCAGACCCGGGATCAGCAGTTCGACTTCGACACCGTCGGTGCGTACGTGCAGGCCGAGATTCAACCGTTCGAATCGCTGAAGATCATCCCCGCGTACCGCGTCGATCGGATCCAGGGTGACTTCACCAATGCAATGACCGGCACGGACTACGCCATCAACGACTACGGGCTGATCAAGCAACCCAAGCTCAGCGTGGTGTATTCGCCCTGGAACGTGGCCAGCGTCTACGCCAATTGGGGCCGCACCTTCCAGGTGGGCACCGGGGCAGCCGCCTACAAGATCCCGCCGCGTGACACCGACCTTGCGCCCTCGATCAACGAGGGCTGGGAAACCGGTATCACGTTCACCCCTGCCGACTGGGTCGATGGGCGCATTGCCTACTGGCAACAGGAGGCCAGCGGCGAAGTCAGCCGCCGGCTCAACGACCCCAGCGGCGAGTCGGACAATGTCGGCCAGACCCGCCGCTGGGGCTACGACGCGCAGCTCAACCTGCACCCGAACGCGCGCACCGAGATCTGGCTGGCCTACGCCTGGCAGTACTCGAAAATCCTCCAGCCCAGCGCGACCCTACCGGGCAGCAAAGGCCGCGAGATCGACCACATCCCCCATCATTTGTACAACGCCGGCATTCGTTACCAGGCCACACCGGCCCTGCAACTCAGCGCGTGGATGAATGGGCAGACTCACTACTATCTGGAGCGGGAGAACACCCAGGGCACTTACGGCGGTTATGTGTTGATGAACCTTGGTGCCGTTTACCGGGTGACGGAGTCGGTCAGTGTTGATCTGCAGTTGAAGAACCTCACTAACCGTTACTACGAATATGCGTGGTATGACCCGGATGGGGCCAGGGCATCGCTGCATTCGCCGGGGGATGGGCGGACGCTGATGAGTGGGGTGACGTTGGACTTTTAGGGTTTGGTGTACCTCTGCGTTATTTCCATCAAAAGCAGACTGTGTTCTATCTGATCCATGGAGATCCAAATGTGGGAGGGGGCTTGCTCCCGATGGCGTTGTGTCAGCTACCAATAAGCTGACTGACACTCAGCCATTGGGAGCAAGCCCCCTCCCACAATTTTTTTAGCGTTCGGCAAAAAAATCGGTCGATTTTAAGCTCGTGCAAGCAACTCCAACCCCTCCTGCAACGCCGGAAACAAACTGTTATTAAAGTTGTTCCACCGCAGCTCAAGGATAGTGTCCTCAGGCAAAATCTGCGTCTTGAGCACGTCATGCAACACCTCCCCCGAGTCGATCCCGTTGTCCACGTAATGAAACGACGCCCCGGTGAGATAAAGCGGTTCACACGGCCTGGTTTCCCGGGTGGTCCAGTCCACCACCGCCTCGCCGCGCGCACCATACAGCGCATTCCAGGTCGCATAGGCCCCCCGACGCTCATACGGCGATTCAATACGGGTGATGCCCGGATGAATATTCATGATCCGCCGCGCAAACGGCGCGCCCGGACGCACCAGTTCATCGAGGATCACCAGCAGACCATCGAGCACCACGATATCGGCCTTCAATTCCACCAGCGTGTCATGCAGGCGACGCTCGAAGTCCTGCTTGCCGGCAATGTGTTCGGCGCTGCCCCGGGGTAAACGGCGGTAGGTGGACGGCACACTCAGCAGCAGGTCGTTGACCCGCTTGCCCTGCACCCGCAGGTCCGCCGGGTACAACCACTGGCGGCCCGGCTCGCAGGCAAAGCCATAATCGGCAACCAGCGCCTGATCCCGCGGGTTGTGTTCGTCATCGTCATACACCACGCCCACCAGGTCATAGGCCTGGCCCAGCGGTGTGTCGTTGAGCGCCCCCACCAGAAATTCCAGCACCGACGTCATGTAGCGCTCGTGGTCCTTGTAGGCCACCGGCTGCCCGGCCTTGTCGGCGGCGGCATTGCGCAGGGACCACACATACACCAGGTTTTTCTTTGTCATGTTTTCGCTCTCGCTGAAGGAACCGCGCACGGCGTCGCTACGCGTGCGCCTACAGAACAAGAACGAACCAGCCTGCGGGCAATTTATCCGCTGCGCCCTACCCCCCGGCACCCGGGGCTAAATAGTCGCCCCGGCGCTTCGTTTGTCATGGGTAAGGGTCTGTGTGCCCAGCCCCCTCTTTTTGACTTTCCGGGAAGTATTTATGACCGATGCCAAACGCGGCGCCTTTAACGGCTTGCTCGCACTGATCAGGCCCTTTCGCACCATCGTGACGGTGTCCGTTGCGCTGGGCATGGTCGGCGGCCTCGCCATCACCCTGCTGCTGGCCACCATCAACAATGCCCTGCATTCGCCCGACGGCATGACCCAGGGCGTGGTCATGACCTTTGCCGCGCTGTGCGTGGTGGCACTGGTCAGCTCGATCATTTCCGACATCGGCACCAACTATGTGGGCCAACGCATCATCGCGGCGCTGCGCAAGGACCTGGGCGAGAAAGTCCTGTCAGCGCCCATCGGCCAGATCGAGCGCTACCGCTCGCACCGCCTGATCCCGGTGCTGACCCACGACGTCGACACCATCAGCGATTTCTCCTTCGCGTTCACCCCGCTGGCCATCGCCGCCACGGTCACCCTCGGCTGCCTGGGCTACCTGGCGTACCTGTCGGTGCCGATGTTCCTGATGATGGTGGTGGCGATCATCATCGGCAGCACCGTGCAATTCATTGCCGGCGGCAAGGGCATCCAGGGCTTTGACCTGGCTCGCGGGCATGAGGATGAGTTGCAGCGTTACTACAACGCCATCGCCTCGGGCGCCAAGGAACTGCGCATGCACCGTCCACGGCGCTACCGCATGAACACCCACCGCATCCAGGAAACCGCCGACCTGATCAGCGATATCCAGGTGCGGTCGGTGAATATCTACATTCTCGCCAAGACCTTCGGTTCGATGCTGTTCTTCGTGGTCATCGGCCTGGCCCTGGCGATGCAGGCGTACCGGCCCAACCCGGATCCAACCGTGATCACCGGTTTCGTGCTGGTGCTGCTGTACATGAAAGGCCCGCTGGAGCATTTGCTGGGCTACCTGCCGGTGGTGGGCAAGGCGAAGATTGCGTTCGGCCGTATCAGCGAGCTGTCGGAACGCTTCTCGTCGCCGGAGCCGCACCTGCTGATGGACGACAGCGAAGCACCGAAATCGCTGGTCCACAGCCTCGAACTCAAGGGCGTGAGCTACAGCCCGCCGGCGGTCGAAGGCAGCGAGCCGTTCCACCTGGGCCCGATCGACCTGAGCATCAAGCAAGGCGACATCGTATTCATCGTCGGCGAAAACGGCAGCGGCAAGACCACCCTGATCAAACTGCTGCTGGGCCTGTACCCGCCCCAGGCCGGCGAAATCCGCCTCAATGGCGAAGCGGTGACCGCCACCGAACGCGACGATTATCGACAGTTGTTCACCACGGTGTTCTCCGACTACTACCTGTTCGACGACCTGGTGCAGGGCAGCGCCACCCAGTCGCTGGACAGCGCCAGCAAGTACCTGGAGCGCCTGGAAATCGCGCACAAGGTGAGCGTCAAGGACGGCGTATTCAGCACCACCGACCTCTCCACCGGCCAACGCAAACGCCTGGCGCTGGTGAACGCCTGGCTCGAAGAACGCCCGGTGCTGGTGTTCGACGAATGGGCCGCCGACCAGGACCCGGCCTTTCGCCGCATCTTCTACACCGAGCTGCTGCCGGACCTCAAACGCCTGGGCAAAACCATCATCGTGATCAGCCACGACGACCGCTATTTCGACATCGCCGACCAGCTGGTGCGCCTGCGCGCTGGCCAGGTGGTGCACGAGATGGAACCGGCGTGAATTTTATTTTCCGGTTTCCCCAGGTAGGAACGTCTCACTAGTGGTAATGAGAACTAACCTCAATAAACACTTAGAATTGCCCACTTAAAAACATAGAAGAGAAAGCATCCATGCCAGCACGTCTCGGTCTCAGCCCCCTGAGCAAAGCGCTATCCATGCGCCGGGCCCTGAACATCAACCTTCTTCCGAGTGCCCTTCTGCTTGCGGTATCGCTGCCGATTGCAGGCTATGTACAGGCCCAGGAGGTCGAGTTGAATATTCCTGCACAGCCGCTGGGGAGCGCGCTGCAGGAATTCGGCCGGCAGACCAATGTGCAGGTGTTGTATAGCCCGGGGGATGTGCAGGGCAAGAACAGTAACGCGGTCAAAGGCAAGCTGGACCCGCAACTGGCAATTGGCACCCTGCTGGCAGGCACCTCGACCCGCCACAGCCTCAGCGGCAATTCGCTGACCGTCACCGCCGCGGGGGCCGCGACCGGTCTGGAGCTGAGCCCCACCCAGGTCACCGGCAACATGCTCGGCAACGTCACCGAAAACACCGGCTCCTATACGCCGGGCTCCATCGCGACCTCAACACGCCTGGTCCTGACGCCAAAGGAAACACCGCAGTCGGTAACCGTCGTCACCCGTCAACACATGGATGACTTCGGCCTGAACAACGTGGATGACGTGATGCGCCACACGCCGGGCATTACCGTTTCCGCCTTCGATACCGAGCGCAGCAACTACTACGCCCGGGGTTTCTCCATCAATAACTTCCAGTACGACGGGATTCCGTCCACCTCGCGCAACGTTGCCTACTCGGCAGGTAACACCCTGAGCGACATGGCGATCTACGACCGGGTCGAAGTGCTCAAGGGCGCCACCGGCCTGCTGACCGGTGCAGGTTCGCTGGGTGCAACCATCAACCTGGTGCGTAAAAAACCCACCGCCGACTTCCAGGGCCACGCCTCCCTGGGCGCCGGTTCCTGGGACAACTACCGCAGCGAGCTGGACGTCAGCGGGCCGCTGACCGAAACCGGCAATGTGCGTGGACGCGCCGTCGCCGCCTACCAGGACAAGCACTCGTTCATGGACCGCTATGAACGCAAGAGCCCGACCTACTACGGCATCATGGAGTTCGACCTGTCGCCCGATACCATGCTGACGGTCGGCGGCGACTATCAGGACAGCCTGCCCAAAGGCTCTTCGTGGTCGGGCAGCTTTCCGCTGATCGACGCCCAGGGCAATCGCAACAACGTGAAGCGCTCGTTCAACAACGCCGCCGACTGGAGCAGTTGGGAGCAGTACACCCGCACCGCCTTCGCCATGGTCGAGCACGACCTCGGTGGTGGCTGGGTCACCAAGCTGCAACTGGACCACAAGATCAACGGTTACCACGCGCTGATGGGTTCGATTCAGGGCGATACCCCGGCCCTGGACGGCACCTCGCAGCTCACCTCGGGCAAGTACACCGGTGAAACCGTCAGTGACTCGGGCGACCTGTACGTGAGCGGTCCATTCAGCCTGGGTGGCCGCGAGCATGAGCTGGTATTCGGAGGCTCCATCAGCGCCTCGGAGTGGAAGGGCAACGGCTACTGGAACCTTGCACCCAACCTGGTCGACTTCAACAACTGGCACGGTAACGCCCGCGAACCGGACTGGGGTCAGTCACAATCAAAAATCGACGACACCATACGCCAGACCGGCATGTACATGACCACCCGCCTGAACCTCGCCGACGACCTCAAGCTGTTGCTTGGCGGCCGCGTGGTCAACTACACGGTGACCGGCAATAACCCGACCTACCGGGAGTCGGGACGTTTTGTACCTTATGTCGGTGCGGTCTACGACCTAAACGATACCTACTCGGTCTACGCCAGCTATACCGATATTTTCATGCCGCAGGAAAGCTACAACCGCGACAGGAACGACAAACTGCTTGAGCCGGACGAAGGCCAGAACTGGGAGCTGGGCATCAAGGCAGACTTCCTGGATGGCCGTGTGAATGCCAGCGCCGCCTACTTCGAGATCCATGAAGACAACCGTTCCGTGTCGGACGACGACTACAACAACTTGAAGCCTACGCCGTCGAACTATGCGTTCAAGGGCACCCAGGCCGTGACCAAGGGTTACGAGCTGGAGATGTCCGGCGAAATCGCTCCGGGCTGGCAACTCCAGGGCGGTTATACCCACAAGATTGTGCGTGACGACAAGGACGTGAAAATTTCCACGTTCGAACCGGAAGATCAGGTCAGCCTCTACACCACGTACAAACTCAAGGGCAACCTGGACAAGTTGACCGTCGGCGGTGGCGCTCGCTGGCAGAGCGTTGGCTGGCAGGACATCTACAACAGCCCACGTGGCGGTTACGAGGAGTTCTCTCAGAAGGCTTACTGGCTGGTGGACGCGATGGCGCGTTATCAATTCACCAAAAACGTGTCGGCCACGTTGAACATCAACAACGTCTTCGACAAGTCCTACTACACCAACATCGGTTTCTATAACTCCGCCGCTTATGGCGAACCCCGTAACTTCATGCTCAGCACTCGCTGGGACTTCTAAGGCGCGTCAAATCACCGGATGACGGTGTGAATTAAAACGCCTCGGACCTTAAAGGCCCGGGGCGTTTTTGTGTGTGCCGCCACGCCCAACCTGCGACCTAGCGCTGTCACGCAGCAAACTGGAGCCTCTGTGGCGAGCGGGCTTGCCCCGCGTTGGGGTGCGAAGCGCCCCCAGTCGAGCAAAATGCGCTATACCTGATACGGCTCAGAGCCTGGTTTTAGGGCTGCTGCGCAGCCCAACGCAGGACAAGCCTGCTCGCCACAGGGGATCTGCACTTAACTGAACAGAGTTAGGGCGCGCTGCAACATCAGGCCGGAGCCTCTGTGGCGAGCGGGCTTGCCCCGCGTTGGGGTGCGAAGCGCCCCCAATACAGCAAAACGCGGTGTACCTGATACGGCTCAGCGCCTGGCTTTGGGGCTGCTGCGCAGCCCAACGCAGGACAAGCCTGCTCGCCACAGGGGATCTGCGCTTAACTGAACGGAGTTAGGGCGCGCGCTGCAACATCAGGCCGGAGCCTCTGTGGCGAGCGGGCTTGCCCCGCGTTGGGGTGCGAAGCGCCCCCAGTCGAGCAAAACGCGGTGTACCTGATACGGCTCAGCGCCTGGCTTTGGGGCTGCTGCGCAGCCCAACGCAGGACAAGCCTGCTCGCCACAGGGGATCTGCACTTAACTGAACGGAGTTAGGGCGCGCTGCAACATCAGGCCGGAGCCTCTGTGGCGAGCGGGCTTGCCCCGCGTTGGGGTGCGAAGCGCCCCCAGTCGAGCAAAACGCGGTGTACCTGATACGGCTCAGCGCCTGGCTTTAGGGCTGCTGCGCAGCCCAACGCAGGACAAGCCTGCTCGCCACAGGGGATCTGCGCTTAACTGAACAGAGTTAGGGCGCGCTGCAACATCAGGCCGGAGCCTCTGTGGCGAGCGGGCTTGCCCCGCGTTGGGGTGCGAAGCGCCCCCAGTCGAGCAAAATGCGCTATACCTGATACGGCTCAGCGCCTGGCTTTGGGGCTGCTGCGCAGCCCAACGCAGGACAAGCCTGCTCGCCACAGGGGATCTGCGCTTAACTGAACGGAGTTAGGGCGCGCTGCAACATCAGGCCGGAGCCTCTGTGGCGAGCGGGCTTGCCCCGCGTTGGGGTGCGAAGCGCCCCCAGTCGAGCAAAACGCGGTGTACCTGATACAGCTCAGCGCCTGGCTTTGGGGCTGCTGCGCAGCCCAACGCAGGACAAGCCTGCTCGCCACAGGGGATCTGCGCTTAACTGAACGGAGTTAGGGCGCGCGCTGCAACATCAGGCCATCGCAGCGGCGAAGCTGCGAACGAATTCGGCGTTATCGATCAACCGATCATGGCTGGTTTCGATCAGCACCGAGCGTTCTATCGCTGATTGCCCGGTGACTTCCAGCATGCTTGCCTCAATCAACTGGCGATGCACCCCGGTACGACTCAAGGCCGCCCACCAGCAACTGATCGGTGCCTTGATTGCCTTGAAGTCGGCATCATGCAGGCGCTGGCCGAGAATGCGGTCAACTTCCCAGGAAATCTGCGCCTCGTGCCCACTGAGCAGCTCATCCTTGAGTTCACGGAAGCGCTCACCCAGGGTCTGCTCTGCCCAGCGGCTGAATTCGGCCCACTGCTCGCCCTCCTCGGCGCCTGCCTGTCGCAGTGCTGACCATTGGGCATGAATGTGCCGCGATGACTCGGGAAACATCACCTCCAGCAACTCCACGCGCCGATCATTGGCAGAAACTTCCCGCTCGTCGACCATGACCGCCGTCGCCCAAAACGGCTTGACCCACTGCGGCGGCGAGGCGTCGATCCAACCGACACATTCCACTTGCCGTCCCGCCTGCTCCAGGCCGTAGGCAACCTCCATCGCCAGGTTGCCCCCCAGAGACCAACCGGCCAAGCGAAATGGGCCCTCGGGCTGGGCCTTCAACAATTGCGCCGTGTAATCCTCAACCATCGCCGCCCAGGCAGGCACTTCGCTGCCCTTCTCGGCCAAGGCACGACACATCACTCCCATTACCGGCCGTTGCTCACGCAAGGCAAGGGCAATCGCCTTGTAGCAATGCACCGAACCGTAGCTGGGATGGAACAGGTACAACGGTGTTCCCTGAGTCTGGCTGTTGAGCTTCACGATCAACGACTGCCCGGCACTTCCCTCAAGGCATGCCGCCTGCCCTGCGACCGTCGGGTTGAGCATCAACTGACTGACCGACAGCTCCGCGCCGACCGCCTTGCGAATGCGCTCCTTGAGCATCAACACCAACAACGAATGACCACCCGACTCAAAGAAATTGTCTTCGATGCCGACCTGCTCAACCTCCAGAACCTCGCGCCACACCGCCACCAGCGTTTGCTCAAGCGGATTGCGCGCAGCCACGAAACGTCGCTCATGCACGCTGGCGTCCGGCGCGGGCAAGGCCTTGCGGTCCAGCTTGCCATTGGGGCTCAGCGGCATCCGCTCCAACAGCACCCACTGCGCAGGCACCATGTAGTCCGGCAGATGCGCCAGCAAGTGAGCGCCCAAGGCGTCACGCCACGCCTGAGTCGAGTCCTGCAGCACCAGATAACCTACGAGGTACTTTCCTTCATGCACCTGCACCGAGGCCTCGCGCACCTGTGGATGCTCGAGCAAGCGTGCCTCAATTTCACCCAGCTCAATGCGCAAACCACGCAGTTTTACCTGATGATCAAGACGCCCGATGTACTCGATCACGCCATCCATGCGCTGGCGCACCCGGTCGCCCGTTCGGTACAACCGCTCGCCAGGCTGGAACGGGCACGGCACGAAGCGTTCGGCGGTGAGGCCCGGGCGTCGATGATAACTGCGCGCCAGCCCGACGCCGCCCAGGTATAGCTCACCGGCGACACCGGCGGCGACCGGCTGCAACTGCGCGTCCAGCACGTGCGTGCGCAGATTGGCGATTGGCCGACCAATCGGCACGCTGTCGCGCTGCTCATCCACGCATGTCCAATGGGTCACATCGATGGCAGCTTCCGTCGGCCCATACAGATTGAACAGGCCAGCGTTCGGCAGTTTGGCGAACACCTGTTGCTGGGCGTCCACAGGCAACGCTTCGCCACTGCAGATGATGCGCTGCAAACCCTGACAACGGGCGGCCTGCGGATCCTGGAGGAATGCCTGCAGCATCGAAGGCACGAAATGCAGGGTGGTCACCTGTTGCCGATTGATCAGCTCCACCAGGCGTGACGGGTCGCGATGATCGCCAGGGGCGGCGACCACCAGTCGAGCGCCGGTCATCAAGGGCCAGAAAAACTCCCATACCGAAACGTCGAAGCTGAACGGTGTCTTTTGCAGCACCGTATCGTCGGCGTCGAGTGCGTAAGCCTGCTGCATCCACAGCAAGCGGTTGGTCAACGCGCAGTGGCGGTTGCCCGCGCCCTTCGGCTGGCCGGTGGAGCCAGAGGTGTAAATGACGTAGGCAAGGTTTTCAGCATCCACGGCCACGTCAGGATTGGTATCGGCATAGGCGCTCAGCCAGCGATCACCCTGTTCCACCAGCAGGCAGCGCTCGGGATCACTGATCGGCAGGGCCTGCATCACGTGCGCCTGGGTCAACAGCAGATGCACCTGGCTGTCCTCCAGCATATAGGCCAGGCGGTCGCGCGGGTAGTCAGGGTCAAGCGGCACATAGGCGCCACCGGCCTTGAGCACGGCCAGAAGCGCCACCACCATTTCGATGGAACGCTCCATCGCCACACCCACCAGCACGTCCGGCCCTACACCCTGCTGTATCAGGCGGTGCGCCAGACGGTTGGCGCGAGCATTCATCTGCGCATAGCTCAGCGACTCTGCGGCAAACACCAAAGCCTGGGCATCCGGTGTACGGCTGACCTGCGCTTCGATCAACTGCTGCACGCTGTGCTGCAACGGATAATCCCGCGCCGTGTCGTTCCACTGTTCGAGCATCACCTGTTCTTCCACAGGCTCCAGCAGCGTCAACTGACTGACCCGCTGGTGTGGATCACCCAGCATGGCCTGCAACAGGTTCTGCCAATGACGCGCCATACGCTTGGGCGTGGCGGCGTCGAACAGGTCAGTGGCGTAAGTCAGGATGGCGCCCAACCCATCGCCGGTTTCCTGGGTGTCGAGGCTCAGGTCGAATTGCGCGGTCTGTGTCCCCCAATCCAGCCCTTCAATGGTCAGGTCCGGCAGTTGCTGGCCAGTGCTGGCCAGCCGCGCCTGGCTCTGGTGATTGAACATCACCTGGAACAGCGGGTTATGGCTCAGGCTGCGTTCCGGCTGCAGCGCCTCCACCAGTTGCTCGAACGGCAGGTCCTGATGGCTCTGCGCATCCAGCGCCCGGCGCTTGGCCTGCTGCAACAATTGGGTGACCGTCAGTTGGGCATCGATGTCGCCCTTGAGCACCTGTGTATTGACGAAGAAACCCACCAGACGTTCGGTCTCAACTCGATTTCGGTTGGCGATCGGCACGCCGACACGAATGTCCTGCTGGCCGCTGTAACGGTGCAGCAAGCTCTGAAACGAGGCGAGCAAGACGATGAACAGCGTGACATTTTCGCGCTGGGCCAGGGCCTTGAGCCCCGCCACCAACGCCGGGTCAAGGCTGATCTCCAGGCTGGCGCCAAGAAAGCTCTGTACCGCAGGGCGCGGCCGATCAATCGGCAGCTCCAGAACTGGTTGTTCGACACCCAGCAACCCCTGCCAGTAAGCGAGTTGGCGATCACGCTCACCGGCGGCCATCCAGTCACGCTGCCACTGCGCATAGTCGGCGTACTGAATCGGCAACGCTGGCAGTTGCAGGTCCTCGCCCTCGCTGTAAGCGGCGTATAACTGCACCAGCTCATCCACCATCACTTGCATCGACCAGCCGTCGGACACGATGTGATGCTGCACCAGCACCAATACATGGTCGTCTTCGGCCAGGCGCAATAACGTCACGCGCAGCAACGGCCCCTGTTGCAGGTCGAAAGGTCGCGCAATCTCGGCCTCGACCAGACGTTGCAAATCAGCTTCAGTGGCCCGCGCCTGCACAATGTCCACTGCGCCCACTTCACGCACTACTTGCACGGCACGGCCTGCGTCCTGATACACCTGAGTGCGCAGACTTTCATGCCGGGCCACCAGTGTTGCGAAGCTGCGCTGCAACGCCAGCGGGTCCAGCCAGCCACGCAGACGCAATGTGCTGGGCACGTGGTAGGCGGCACTGTGCGGGTCCAATTGCCAGAGGAACCATTGACGTTCCTGGGCATACGAGAGCGCCAACGGCCGTTGACGACTGACCGGCAGGATCGGCGGCGCGCTCGCCAACGATGCGTGCGGGTCGCTCAACGCCTCGACGAATCCCTGCAGGCGCGGTTGCTCAAACAGGGTTCTGAGGAGCACCTCTGTGCCCAACAAATGACGCAGACGCGAGATCACCTGCATCGCCAGCAGCGAGTGGCCACCGGACTCGAAGAAATGATCGGCCAGGCCGACTTGCTCCACGCCCAACACCTCGGCCCAGATGGCCGCCACCTGCTGCTCCAGCTCACTCTGCGGCGCCACATACACCTGCTGCATCAGACTCACATCCGGCACGGGCAGGCCCTTGCGGTCGAGCTTGCCGTTGGGGGTCAGCGGCATGCGCTCGAGGAACATCAGGTGGGTGGGCACCATGTAGTCGGGCAAGCGGGTTTTCAGGGCGCTGCGCAAGGTTTCGCGCGCGCTCGATTGGGCGACGGCGTCCGTGAGCAGGGCCGTGTCCAGCGGCACCACGTAGGCCACCAGTTGTTTGCCGGTCGGGCCTTCCTGGGCCACCACCACGGTTTCGCCGACACTTGGCTGCTCACGCAGGCGCGCTTCGATTTCGCCCAGTTCGATACGAAAACCACGGATTTTAACCTGATGGTCAACCCGGCCCAGGTAGTCCACCACCCCGTCCGGGCGGCCTCGGGTCAGGTCGCCGCTGCGATAGACGCGGCTGCCGGGCTGGCCGAACGGGTCCGGCACAAAGCGTTCGGCGGTGAGTGCCGGGCGCTCCAGGTAACCGCGCGCCACGCCCTCGCCGCCCAGGTACAACTCACCGGCCACGCCGATGGGCTGCAGATTGAGTTGCGCGTCGAGCACGTAGCCGCTGCGATTGCCCAGCAGCGTGCCGATGGGTGCGTACACGGCGCCGCACGGATCGCCCCGGCGCGCTTTCCACAGCAAGGGGGTGACCACGGTCTCGGTGGGGCCGTAGCCATTGAACAGGTAGGTGGGCTTGAGTGCGCGCCAGGCCAGGTCATAGCTGGCCTGCGCCACGGCATCGCCGCCGAAGCAGTAGACCCGCACGGCCGGCGGGTTGCCGTCGCGTTCGGCGTGTTCGGCCAATTGTTGCAGGTACACCGGCGGGAACACCGCCATGGTCACGTGATGGCGGTGCATTTGCTGGTAGGTGTACTCAGGCAACCACAGGCTGTCGTCACGGATCAGCACGCTGGCGCCATTGATCAGCGGGTGCATCCAGCCCTCGTGGGAGCCATCGAAAGCAAACGACATGAAGTGCAGTTCGCAGTCGGCCGGGCCGGTTTCATAGCGCTCGCCGGTGGCGATGATGTGCGCCACCAGCGGGCCGTGCGCCACCGCGACGCCCTTGGGCATGCCGGTGGAGCCGGAGGTGTAGATCACGTAGGCCAGGTTGTCGCCGTGCAGTGCGACATCCGGTGCGGTGTGGTTGTCGTCGGACCAGGCGTGCAACTGGTCCACCGCCAGGGCTTGCAGTCCTTCGGGAATCGGCAAGCGCTGCTGCACCGCCGAGTGCGTCAGCAGTAACCGCGAACGGCTGTCCTGCAGCATGTACAGCAGACGATCACGCGGGTATTCGATGTCCAGCGGCACATACGCGCCGCCAGCCTTCATCACCGCGAGGAACGCCACCATGATCTCGGCGCTGCGCGGCATGGCAATCGCCACCCGCACTTCCGGGCCGACACCACGGGCGATCAGCGCCTGGGCCAGGCGGTTGGCACGGCGGTCGAGTTCACCATAGGTGAGCTGTTCGTCAGCGAACTTCACCGCCACCGCATGCGGTGTTTCCTGCGCACGGTCGGCGACCAGTTGATGCACCAGACGCCGGGACGAGAAGCCTGCGGCGCTGCGATCCCACAGTTCAAGGATCTGCTGCTGTTCGGCAGCGTCCAGCAGATTCAACTGGCCGAGGGCTTGCTGCGGGTTGGCGACCATGCCCTGCAGCACGTTCTGCCAGTGCCGGGCCATGCGGTGCACGGTGCCGGCGTCGAACAGGTCCCTGGCATAGCCGAGGGTGGCCCAGATGCCCTCGGCGGACTCCTGGATATCCAGGTCCAGATCGAAATGCGCGGTCTTGCTTTCCCACGCCAGGCCTTCCACCCACAGCGTCGGCAGTTGCTGCTGGACCTGGGCCTGGCCGACGTCGGTCTGGTGGTTGAACATCACCTGGAACAGCGGGTTATGGCTCAGGCTGCGTTCCGGTTGCAGCGCTTCCACCAGTTGCTCGAACGGCAGGTCCTGATGGACTTGCGCCTCCAACGCACGCTGGCGGGTCTGCTGCAACAGTTGCTCGACGCTCATCTGCCCGTGAAGGTCAGCCTTGAGCACCTGGGTGTTGACGAAGAAGCCGATCAGGCGCTCGGTCTCGCTGCGGTTGCGGTTGGCAATCGGCACGCCGACGCGGATTTCTTCCTGGCCACTGTAGCGATGCAGCAAGGTCTGGAAAGACGCCAACAGCAGCATGAACAGGGTCACGCCCTGCTGCCGGGCCAGGGCCTTGAGGCCCTCGGTCAGTTCGGGCGCCAGCTCGAATGCCAGCCGCGCGCCTTGATGGCTTTGCACCGCCGGGCGTGGGCGGTCGAACGGCAACTCCAGCACGCTCTGCTCGCCGCCGAGCATCTCACGCCAGTAGGCCAGCTGACGCTCCTTCTCGCCCGCCTCCATCCAGTTGCGCTGCCACAGCGCATAGTCGGCGTACTGGATCGGCAACGCCGGCAACTGCACGTCCTCGCCCTGGCTGTAAGCGGCATAGAGCTGCACCAGTTCCTCGACCATCAGTTGCATCGACCAGCCATCGGAGACGATGTGATGCTGCACCAGCACCAGCACATGCTGATCGGCGGCCTGGCGCAGCAACGCCACACGCAGCAACGGGCCTTGCTGCAGGTCGAAGGGCTCGGCGATCAACGCTTCGACGCGCGCCTGGAGTCGGGTTTCGTCGACCTCGGCCAGCGTGATCGGCAGCGCCAGGTGGGGCTCGATCACTTGAACCGTGCGGTCCGGGTCCTGGCGCAAGCGCGTGCGCAGGCTTTCGTGGCGGGCCAGCAGGGTGTCGAAACTGCGCTGCAAGGCCGCCGGGTCCAACTGCCCTTTCAGGCGCAAGGCGCTGGGGATATGGTACGCCGCGCTTGACGGCTCCAATTGCCACAGGAACCACTGGCGCTCCTGAGCGTAGGACAGCGGCAAGGGCTGTTCGCGCCCTGCCGGCAGCAACGGCGGCGCCTTAGAGAGCGTAGTGTCCGCGGTGTGCAAGGCGGCGACAAACGCGTCCAGCCGAGGGTGCTCGAACAGCGCCTTGAGCGGCACTTCCAGGCTGAGCGTGTGGCGAATCCGCGACACCACTTGCATCGCCAGCAGCGAATGCCCGCCCAGCTCGAAGAAGTGCTGGTTCAGGCCCACACGCTCGGCGCCGAGAATAGCGGCCCAGATCGCCGCCACCTGCTGCTGCAGCGGCGTGACCGGCTCCAGCCAGTCCGATTGCAACGCGCTCGCGTCAGGTTTGGGCAACGCCTGGCGGTCCAGCTTGCCGTTGGGGTTGAGCGGCATGCGGTCGAGGAAGATCAGGTGCGCCGGCACCATGTAATCGGGCAGGTGTTCGCGCAACGTTGCCATCAGCACCGCGCCGGCCTCGCCGCGCGCGGCTTCGTCCAGCGGTTGCGCGGGCACCAGATAGGCCAGCAGTTGATTGTCAGCCGCCAGCAGCAACGCTTCGCGCACACTCTGTTGGGCCAGCAGCAGGGTTTCGATCTCACCCAGTTCGATGCGAAAACCGCGCACCTTCACCTGATGGTCGACCCGCCCGACGTACTCGACAATCCCGTCGGCGCGGTAGCGCGCCAGGTCGCCGGTGCGGTAAAGGCGCGCGCCAGCGTCGCTGAACGGGTTGGCGACAAAGCGCTCGGCCGTCAGGGCTGGCCGCTTCAGATAGGCACTGGCCAGGCCCAGGGCGCCGGCAATGTAGAGTTCGCCCACGGCGCCGGGAGGCAGCAGGTTGAGGTCGCGGTCGAGCACGTACAGCCCGCGCCCGGGCAGCGCACGGCCAATCGGGCTGGCGGTCACACCGTTGATGACGCCGGGGTCGGTGCAGTCCAGCACACTCGAGACCACCGTGGCCTCGGTGGGTCCGTAGGTATTGAGCAGGCGCACATGGCCCAGCCCCGCCCGTTGCCACAGCTGCGGGCCATCGAGCGGCATGGCTTCACCGCCGATATGGATCTGGCGCAACGCACCATAAGAGCGGGCGCCCGCTTGCAGGCAATCCTGCAGAAACAGTTTCCAATAGGCCGTGGGCAAATCGGCCAGGGTGATGCCCTGCTCGATGATCTGCCGGTACAACTGCGCGCCATCCCACAACTGCGGGCCACGCAAGACCACGGTGGCACCGAGGGTCAGCGCCGGGTAAAGCTGCTCGACAAAACCGTCGAAGTTCAGCGTGGCGAACTGCAACACGCGGTCCTGCGGCACCAGCCGTGAGTAATCGGCGGCAATGCCGGCGAATTCGCTCAAGGCCCCATGGCTGATGGCAACGCCCTTGGGTTTGCCGGTGGAGCCGGAGGTGTAGATCACATAGGCCAGGCGTTGCGGCTCGAAATCGGTCGCCGGGTTGTCAGCACAACTCACTGCCAACGGCGCCTCGATCAGGTCGATTTCCACGGCAGTTACCCGCTCGGGCAACGGCAGGCGCTCACGCAGGCCGGACTGGGTGAGCACGAGGCTCACACCGCTGTCCTCCAGCATGTGCAGCAGGCGTTCACGTGGATACTCGGGGTCCAAAGGCACGTAGGCCGCGCCGGTCTTGAGCACCGCCAGCAGGCTCACCACCATCGCAAAGGAACGCTCCACCGCGATGCCCACCAGCCCCTGCGGGCCGACGCCCCGGGCCATGAGCAAATGCGCCAGGCGGTTGGCCTGCTGGTTCAATTCGCCGTAGCTGAGGGCCTGGTCATCCAGGGCCAGGGCCTGGCGTTCAGGCTGGCGCTCGGCCTGGGCTTCGAACAACCGGTGCACCGCCTGCGCGGCAACGCCACAGGCCGGCGCATTCCAGTCTTCAAGCATCACGCGTCGCTGCGCCTCGTCCAGCATCGGTAACCGGGCAAGCACGCTGCGCGGGTTATCCACCACTGCCTGCAGCAGGGCCTGCCAGTGGTGCGCCAGGCGCTCGATGGTCGTGCCGTCGAACAGATCGGTGGCGTAGGTGAACGCCGCCCATAGCCCGTCGGCCGATTCGTGGGTGTCCAGGCTCAGGTCGAAATGGGTGGTCTGGCTGTCCCAGTCAAGCTGCGCCACACGCAGGCCCGGCAGCTGCCGGGTGTCCTGCCCGCCCTGGGCATCGGTCTGGTGGTTGAACATCACCTGGAACAGCGGGTTCTGACTCAGGCTGCGCTCGGGCTGCAACGCCACCACCAGTTGCTCGAACGGCAGGTCCTGATGGGCCTGGGCCTCCAGCGCGCGCGCCTTGGTCTGCTGGAGCAGTTGCGCAAAACTCATCTGGCCGTCGAGGTCGGCCTTGAGCACCTGGGTGTTGACGAAGAAGCCGATCAAGCGCTCGGTTTCAAGGCGGTTGCGGTTGGCCACCGGCACACCGACGCGGATATCCGACTGCCCACTGTAGCGATACAACAGGGTCTGGAAGGACGCGAGCAAGAGCATGAACGGCGTCACGCCCTCCTGCTGCGCCAGCCGCTTGAGGCCGGCGACCAGCGTGGTCGGCAGATGCACCTGCAAGCTGGCCCCGCGATGGCTTTGCTGCGCCGGGCGTGGACGGTCCAGTGGCAGCTCCAGCACCGGCTGCTCGCCTGCCAGCAGGTTCTGCCAATAGGACAACTGGCGCGCCTTTTCCCCGGCTTCCATCCAGCGACGCTGCCACAGGGCGTAGTCGGCGTACTGGATCGGCAGCTCGGGCAGTTGCGGCGTGTGCCCCTGACTGTAAGCGGCATACAGGTGCACGAGTTCTTCAACCATCAGTTGCATCGACCAGCCATCGGACACGATGTGGTGCTGCACCATCACCAGCACATGTTCATCATCGGCCAGTTGCAGCAGGCTCACGCGCAACAGCGGCGCCTGGTGCAGATCGAACGGCCGGGCCACCTGCGCTTGCACCTGCGCCATCAGCTGCGACTCGTCGACATGTGCCTGGCGGATCTCGACCCGCGCCTCGGGCAGCACGTGTTGCCACAGTTGCTCACCGTCTTCGACCAGTTGTGTGCGCAAGCTGTCGTGACGGGTCAGCAGCGTGTCGAAACTGCGCTGCAACGCCGCCAGGTCCAACTGCCCGTGCAGACGCAAGGCGCCGGGAATATGGTAGGCGGCGCTGTGCGGGTCGAGCTGCCAGAGAAACCACTGGCGTTCCTGAGCGAAGGACAACGGCAGGCTGTGGCCGTCCTCGCGGATCGAGGCAATCGGCAATTGCGCGAAGCTCATGCCACGGCTGTGCAGACGTTGGTAGAACTGCTGGCGCTGTTCCAGCGGCAGGCGAAGAAAGCGCGAAACCAGGTCGATGTTAGGGTTGGAAAGCATGGGTCAAATCGCCTCTAGTTCGCTCAAAAAGTCACGAAGGTCATCAAAATCTTCCACGGTACCGGCGCGCAAGGTGGCGGCGGCCTGCACGTAGGCCTGCAGCGATTCGGTCTGGAACAGCTCCATCAACGGCACCTCCAGGCCCAGTTCGGCCTGGACCCGCGAGGTGATCTGGATCGCCAGCAGGGAATGCCCGCCCACTGCAAAGAAGTTGTCGTTCAGGCCCACCTGCGGCAGGTGCAGAATGTCGGCCCAGATGGCGGCGACCTGCTGTTCCAGTTCGCTGACCGGCGCCACGTAGCGCTGCTGCATCTGGCTGGCGTCAGGCACCGGCAGGGCCTTGCGGTCGAGCTTGCCGTTGGGGGTCAGCGGCATCTGCGCCAGAAACACCAGGTGCGCCGGCACCATGTAATCCGGCAGGCGCATCTTCAGGGCGCGGCGCAGGGTGTCGCGCCACTCGGCCTGGTCGGCCACAGCCTCTGCCGCCACCACGTAGGCCACCAGTTGCTTGCCGGTCGGGCCGTCCTGGGCGACCACCACGGTTTCACCGACGCTGTCCTGTTCGCGCAGGCGCGCTTCGATTTCGCCCAGTTCGATACGGAAACCGCGGACTTTCACCTGGTGGTCGACACGACCGAGGTAGTCCACCACGCCATCGGGGCGCCCACGGGTCAGGTCGCCGCTGCGATAGACGCGGCTGCCCGGCGTGCCGAACGGGTCCGGCACAAAGCGTTCGGCGGTGAGTGCCGGACGCTCCAGGTAACCACGGGCCACGCCCTCGCCGCCCAGGTACAACTCACCGGCCACGCCGATGGGTTGCAGGTTCAACTGCGCATCCAGCACATAGCCGCTGCGGTTGCCGAGCAAGGTGCCGATGGGGGCGTAGACGGCGCCGCACGGGTCGCCCTGGCGCGCCTTCCACAGCAAGGGGGTGACCACGGTTTCGGTGGGGCCATAGCCGTTGAACAGATAGGTGGGCTTGAGCGCGCGCCAGGCCAGGTCATAGCTGGCCTGCGCCACGGCATCACCGCCAAAGCAATAAACCCGCACCGCCGGTGGGTTGCCGTCGCGCTCGGCGTGCTCGGCCAGTTGCTGCAGGTACACCGGCGGGAACACCGCCATGGTCACGTGATGGCGGTGCATTTGCTGGTAGGTGTATTCGGGCAGCCACAGGCTGTCGTCGCGGATCAGCACGCTGGCGCCGTTGATCAGCGGGTGCATCCAACCCTCATGGGAGCCGTCGAAGGCAAACGACATGAAGTGCAGTTCGCAATCGGCCGGGCCGGTTTCGTAGCGCTCGCCAGTGGCGATGATGTGCGCCACCAACGGGCCGTGGGACACCGCGACGCCCTTGGGCATGCCGGTGGAGCCGGAGGTGTAGATCACGTAGGCGAGGTTGTCGCCGTGCAGCGCGACAGCCGGTGGCGCGTCGCTGTAACCGGCCCAGTCCTCGGTGCGGTCGATGGCCAGCGTCGTCAGCCCTTGCGGAATCGGCAGTTGCTGCAACGCGCAGGTATGCGTCAGCAGCAGCTGTGCGCGGCTGTCCTGCAGCATGTACAGCAGACGATCACGCGGGTATTCGATGTCCAGCGGCACATACACGCCGCCGGCCTTCATCACCGCGAGGAACGCCACCATGATCTCGGCGCTGCGCGGCATGGCAATCGCCACCCGCACTTCCGGGCCGACGCCCTGGGCGATCAAGGCATGGGCCAGGCGGTTGGCCTGGCGGTCGAGCTCGCCGTAGGTCAGGGTTTGCGCGTCGAACTTTACCGCCACCGCCTGCGGCGTTTCCCGCGCGCGGTCGGCGAACAATTCATGCACCAGCCGCTCAGCCGAGAAGCCGGAGTCGGTGCGATTCCATAGCTGAAGAATCTGCTGTTGCTCATCCGCATCCAGCAGGTTGAGCGCACCGATGCTCTGCTGCCGGTCGGCGACCATCGCCCGCAACAGGTTCTGCCAGTGGCCGGCCATGCGCTCGATGGTCGCCGGGGCGAACAGGTCGGTGGCGTAACTCAGGGACGCGCGCAACGTGTGCTGGCTTTCCTCCACGTCCAGCGCCAGATCAAACTGGGCAATGTCGTCGTCCCAGCTCAACACGTCGATATTCAAGTCGTCCAGGCGTTGCAAATGGCTGTCGACGGAGGTCTGGCGATGGTTGAACAACACTTGGAACAGCGGGCTCAGACTCAGGCTGCGCTCGGGCTGCAAGGCCTCCACCAGTTGCTCGAACGGCAGGTCCTGATGAGCCTGGGCCTCCAGCGCGCGCTGACGGGTTTGCTGCAACAGCTGCTCGACGCTCATCTGCCCGTGGATATCGGCCTTGAGTACCTGGGTGTTGACGAAAAAGCCGATCAGCCCTTCGGTTTCCAGGCGATTGCGGTTGGCAATCGGCACGCCGACGCGCACGTCTTCCTGGCCGCTGTAGCGGTGCAGCAAAGCCTGATAAGACGCCAGCAGCAACATCGGCAAGGTCACTTCACAGCGTTGGGCCAGGCTGCGTAAATCGGCCAACAGCGGCGCCGGCAACTCGATGCCCAGGCGTGCGCCGCGATGGCTTTGCACGGCCGGGCGCAGGTAGTCGAACGGCAATTCCAGCACCGGTTGCGGGCCGCCCAACTGCTCGCGCCAGTACGCCAATTGACGCGCCTTCTCACCGGCCTGCATCCAGTTGCGTTGCCACACAGCGTAGTCGGCGTACTGGATTGGCAGTGCCGGCAACGCCGGCGTGCGGCCGTGGCTGAACGCGGCGTACATCTGCACCAGTTCCTCGACCATCAATTGCATCGACCAGCCATCGGAGACGATGTGGTGCTGCACCAGCACCAGCACATGCTCGTGGGCCGCCAGACGCAGCAGCCGGACCCGCAGCACGGGCCCGCGCAGCAGATCGAACGGCTGCCCGATGATCTGCGCAACGTCGGCTTTCAAGCGGGCTTCATCGCTGTCGCTCACCTCGACTTCGATCAGCCCCGATTCCTCGATGACCTGCACCGTCGCGCCACCTTCCTGGCGCACGTGCGTGCGCAGGCTTTCATGGCGCGCCAGCAAGGTGTCGACACTGCGTTGCAGCGCGGCCAGGTCCAGCGGGCCGCGCAAACGCAGGGCGCTGGGGATGTGGTACGCGGCGCTTTCGGGGTCCAGTTGCCAGAGGAACCACTGGCGTTCCTGGGCGTAGGACAATGGCAACGGCTGGCTGCGATCAACCGGAATCAGCGGCGGTGCGACCACCGCCTCCTCGCCCAGTGCCCGCACGAAATCACCCAGCAACGGTTGTTCGAACAGGCGCTTGAGCGGCACTTCCAGCGCCAGCGCCTGGCGCACGCGGGACACCACGCGTGTGGCCAGTAACGAATGCCCGCCCAATTCGAAGAAGTGATCGTCGAGGCCGACCTGCGGCACGCCCAGGACGTCGGCCCAGATCGCCGCAACCTGTTGCTCGCGCGCGCTGACCGGCGGCACATGGCCTTTGCTCGGCAGCGCGGCGTCAACCCTGGGCAATGCCTTGCGATCGAGTTTGCCGTTGGGGGTCAGTGGCAGGCTGTCGAGAAATATCACCTGCGCGGGCACCATGTAGTCCGGCAAATGTTCACGCAGGGCGGCTTTATAGGACGCCTGGGGTTGCGGTTCGGCGGTCACCAGATACGCGATCAGGCGATCATTATCGGCCAGCACCACGGCCTCGCGCACGCCGGAAAGCTCGCGCAGGCAGGCTTCGATTTCGCCCAGCTCGATACGGAACCCGCGCACTTTCACCTGATGGTCGATCCGACCGATATACGCCACCACGCCATCGGCGCGGTAGCGCGCCAGGTCACCGGTGCGGTACAGGCGCTCGCCCGGCGCACCGTAGGGGTTGGGCACAAAACGCTCGGCCGTGAGTGCCGGCCGCGCGTGGTAACCGCGCGCCAGGCCGATGCCGCCGATCAGCAGTTCGCCTGCCGCACCGACCGGGCTTGGCGTCAGCCCGGCGTTGAGGATGAACAGCGTGGTATTGGCCACCGGCCTGCCGACAAAAGGCTGCGCGGTGGTCAGGCGATGGGCCGCCGACCAGATGGTGGTTTCGGTGGGGCCATAGAGGTTCCACACCGGGCCTTGCAGATCGAGCATGCGCTGGGCCAGGTCGGCCGGCAGCGCTTCACCGCCGCACAGGCGCTTGATGCCGCTCAACAATCGGGCGCGCGGGCTTTCCAGCAGCATGCGCCAGCTGGACGGTGTGGCTTGCAGCACGGTGGCGGCCTGATCGCGGGCCAGGTCGATAATCGCTTCAGGGTCGAGCGCCATTTCCTGGCCACTGATCAGCACCGTCGCACCGACCGTCAACGGCACGTACAACTCGAGGGCAAAAATGTCGAACGAGAAGGTGGTCAGCGACAGCATCCGTGCCTCGCGTCCGATCTCCAGGGTAGCGGCCATGCCGCTGGCAAAGCTGCACAGCGCCTGATGCGGCACCATCACGCCCTTGGGCCTGCCGGTGGAACCGGAGGTGTAGATCACGTAGGCCAGGTGCTGTGGCGCCACCTCGACCTGCGGGTTGTGCTCGGCAGTCTCGGCAGCGTCAATCGTCAGCACCTGCACGCCGTCGGGCAGCGGCAGGCGCCCGACCAGCTGCGACTGGGTCAACAGCACCCGGGCACGGCTGTCGTCGAGCATGAACGCCAGGCGATCGGCGGGGAATTGCGGGTCCAGCGGCACATAGGCGCCACCGGCCTTGAGAACCGCCAGCAGGCCGACCACCATCGCAAGCGAGCGCTCGACATGCACGGCCACCAGCACGTCAGGGCCCACGCCCGCCGCGATCAGGCGATGGGCCAGGCCGTTGGCGCGGCGATTGAGTGCGCCGTAGCTCAAGGCGTCGCCGTTGAATTGCACGGCGGTCGCCTCCGGCTGCGCCAGCGCGTGCGCCTCGAACAGCTGGTGCACGCAGCGCTCGCGCGGGTAGTCGACCTGCGTGCGGTTCCAGTCTTCGAGCATTTGCCGGCACTGCGGCGCGCTGAGCAGGGTCAGCTCATCCAGCGCCTGCGACGCATCGCGCACCACCGCATGCAGCAGGGTGTGCCAGTGCTCGGCCATGCGCGCCACGGTCGCGGGCAGGAACAGGTCGGTGGCGTAGGTCAGCGAAGCCCACAGGCCATCGGCGGACTCTTCGGTTTCCAGGTTGAGGTCAAACTGGGTGGTGTGCGCCGCCCAGTCCACCGGCTGCAGGTCCAGCCCAGCCACTTGCAGCGGGGCCGTGCGCAGGGTGTCCTGATGATTGAACATCACCTGGAACAGCGGGTTATGGCTGAGGCTGCGCGCCGGTTGCAGCGCTTCCACCAACTGCTCGAACGGCAAGTCCTGATGGGCCTGGGCTTGCAGGGCGTGCTGCTTGACCTGAGCGAGCAACTGGTCGAAGGGCATCTGCCCGTGCAGGTTGGCCTGGAGCACCTGGGTGTTGACGAAAAAGCCGATCAGGCGCTCGGTTTCCAGGCGATTGCGGTTGGCAATCGGCACCCCGACGCGCACCTCGGACTGCCCGCTGTAGCGATGCAGCAAGGTCTGGAACGACGCCAGCAGCAGCATGAACAGGGTCACGTCCTGGCGCTGGGCGAGTGCCTTGAGTTCGGTCACCAGCGAGGCGTCCAGATGAATCTGCCGCCGCGCACCGCGATGGCTTTGCACCGCCGGGCGCGGGTGGTCCAGCGGCAGTTCCAGCAGCGCATGCTCGCTGCCCAGCCTTGCGCGCCAGTAATCGAGCTGGCGCTGCTGCTCGCCGGCGGCCATCCAGTCGCGTTGCCACTGCGCATAGTCGGCGTACTGGATTGGCAACGCCGGCAGTGGCGCGTGGCCCTGATACAGCGCCACCAGTTCGTCCACCATCACTTGCATCGACCAGCCGTCGGAGATGATGTGATGCTGGGTGATCACCAGCACCTGGTGCCCAGCGTCGATTTCCAGCAGTTTCACCCGCATCAACGGACCGTTGCGCAGGTCGAAGGGACGCTGGATTTCCTGCGCTACGGCCTGCTCGATGGCCAGGGCGTCGATGGCTTGGCGTTCGATCGGCAGGGCGAGGGACGCGTGAATCTTTTGCCAGGTACGCTCGCCCTCCTCCACAAAGGTCGTGCGCAGCGGCTCGTGACGTTGAACCAGGCACTGCAGCGCGCGCTCGAGGGCCGCCGTATCCAGTTGACCGCGCAGGTGCAGCGCGGTGGGCACATGATAGGCGGCGCTGGTGGGGTCCAGTTGCCAGAGGAACCACTGGCGCTCCTGGGCGAAAGACAGGGCCAGTGGTTGGTCTCGGCCAATGGCCGTCAGCGCCGGCGCCGTATCGGCCTGCAAGCCGGCGCAGGCCAGGGCGAAGGCTTGCAGGGTCGGCTGTTCGAACAGCGCGCGCAGCGGCACTTCCAGCGCCAGTTCATGGCGCACTCGCGAGACCACCTGGGTGGCGAGCAATGAATGGCCGCCGCGCTCGAAAAAGTGGTCATCAAGGCCCACCTGCTCAACCTGCAACACCCTCTGCCAGATCACCGCCAACTGTTGTTGCAGCGGGCTTTGCGGGGCACGGTAAGCCTGCCGCGTCAGGTTCAGGTCCGGTGCCGGCAGTGCGCGGCGATCCAGCTTGCCGTTGATGTTGAGCGGCAAGGCGTCAAGGACCACCCACTGCGCGGGCACCATGTAGTCCGGCAATGACCGGCGCAGTGTCGCCGCCAGCGCCTGGGTGTCCAGGCTGTGGGCCTGGGCCGCGACGACGTAGGCCACCAGTTGTGCACCGGTCGCGCCCGGCAGGGCCAGCACGGCCGCCTCACGCACCTGCGGCAAGGCTTGCAGGCCGGCCTCGATTTCGCCCATCTCGATACGGAAACCGCGAATCTTCACTTGGTGGTCGATGCGCCCCACGTATTCCAGCGCACCGGCCTCGGTGTAACGGGCCAGGTCGCCGCTGCGGTAGAGCCGCGCGCCGGGGACGCTGGAAAACGGGTCCGGCAGGAAGCGTTCGGCGGTCAGCGCCGGACGCTCGAAATAGCCCTGGGCCAGGCCGGCGTGTGCACCGATGCACAATTCGCCGACGCCGTCGGTGGCCAGCAGCTCGAAACCGCTGTCGAGCACATACAGCGCACGGCCCGCAATCGCGCGGCCAATGGGCACGCCAAACGCGTCGCCGGCATCGGCCAACTGGCAGTCATGCACGCTGGACACCACCGTGGCCTCGGTCGGCCCGTAAGTATTGAGCAAGCGCACCGCGCCCAGCCCTGCCGCATGCCAGGCGCGCACGCCTTCCACGGCCATGGCTTCACCGCCCACGTGCACCTGACGCAGGTTGCCCAGGGAGCGCCGACTCTCAGCGCACTCCCTGGCGAGCAAATACCAGTAGGCGGCCGGCAAGTCAGCCAGGGTCACGCCCTGCTCGACGATTTCCCGGGCCAGTTGCCCGGCATCCCACAGTTCATCGCCGCGCATAATCAGCGCCGCGCCCGCACACAGCGGCGGGTAGCATTGCTCGACAAAGCCGTCGAAGCTGAACGTGGCAAATTGCAGCACACGGTCTTGTGTGGTCAGTTGGCTGTAGCTGTGGGCGCTGTCGCAGAACTGACCGAGGGCGGCGTGATCGATGGCCACGCCCTTGGGCTGGCCGGTGGAGCCGGAGGTGTAGATCACGTAGGCGAGGTCTGCGACCTGCGCGTGGTTGGGCGGATTGCTTGACGGATAATCGGCCAGTTCTTCACCGCCGGCGCTGAATGCCAGGCGCGTCAGTCCTGGGGGCAGCGGCAACTCGACCAGCAGCCCGGTTTCGCTGAGCAACAGGTCCAGGCGGCTGTCCGCCAGCATGTAGGCCAGACGGTCGGCCGGATAGCTCGGGTCCAGCGGTACATAGGCGGCGCCGCTTTTGAGCACGGCCAGCAGGCTGACAATCAGTTGCGGGCCGCGCCGCGACGCCAATCCCACTCGTTGCCCCGGACCTACGCCCAGCTCCAGCAAGCGGTGCGCCAGGCGGTTGGCCCGCGCATTGAGCGCGGCATAGTCCAGGCGCTCGCTGCCCGCCTGCACCGCCAGGGCGGACGGCGTCGCCAGGGCCTGGGCGGCGATGCGCTGATGTACCCGCAGAGGGCGCGGGGCTGCATCGGGCTGTTGGCTGAGGGCGAGCACCTCGCGCTGCGCGCTGGCGTCCAGCAGTTGCAGGTTGCCCAGGCAGCTGTCGGCATCCGCCATCATTTGCGCCAGCAGATGCTGCAGGTTGGCGCTCAATCGCGCCACCTGCGCGGCACTGAAGCGCGCGCGGTCATAGCTGAATTCCAGACGCAGGCGCTCGCCCAGTTCGATGCCAAGGGTCAGCGGGTAGCTGGTGCGCTCGTGGTTGTGCAGTGCCCCGAAGGTCAGCCCGGCAGGCGCGCCCTGCTTGAGTGCTTCGGCGACCGGGAAGTTTTCGAACACCAGCAGCGTGTCGAACAGCGCTGTGCCCTGCTGGCCGGCCCAGCCCTGGATGGTGTAGAGCGGCACGTGTTCGTGGTCACGCAGGCTGAGGTTGAGCGCCTGCAACTCGCCCAGCCACGCGCCTGTCGACTGGGCCGGCGAGGCGGCGCTGATGATCGGCAGGGTGTTGATGAACAGGCCCAGTTGCTGCTCGATGCCCGGCAGCGGCGCGGACCGCCCGGCGACCGTGGCGCCAAACACCACGCAGTCCTGGCCGCTGTAGCGTTGCAGCAACAGGCTCCAGGCGCCTTGCAGCACGGTGTTGAGGGTCACTTTGTGCTGGCGCGCGAACGTGCCGAGGGCGGCGCTGAACTCACTGCCAAACGCCACCTGATGCTCGGCCATGCCCACGCCGTCCACCGGCGCACGCAGCGCATCGGCCAGCAGGGTCGGCGCCTGCACGGGGGCCAGGGCGGTTTTCCAGAACGCTTCGCCGGATGCCTGCTGTTGCAGCCAGCCGAGGTAATCGCGGAACTGCCCCACCGGCGCAGGCACCGCTTGGCCCGCGTAATGGGCGATGACTTCGCCGAGCAACTGGGCGTTGCTCCAGCCGTCCATCAGGATGTGGTGACTGGTGAAAACAAGGTGCCAGGCAACCCCGGCGCCGCGCACCAGCAGCAGACGGAACAGCGGCGCGCGGTCGAGCTGGAAGCCCTGCTCGCGCTCGGCATCGGCCAGCGCATCGACGTCGGCGTCTGGGTCTTCAATCACCTGCAATTGCAGGTCGACCTGGCGCTGGATCAGTTGATGGGCGCTGTCCAGGCCCAGCCAGTGGAAGCTGCTGCGCAGGATATCGTGACGGTCCAGCGCGGCCTGCCAGGCACGCCCGAACTTCAGCAGGTCCAGGCCTTCGATATCCAGGCGCAACTGGTTGATGTAGGCCTGCGCCTCGGGTTCGTAGAGGGTGTGGAACAGCATGCCCTGTTGCATCGGCGACAACGGGTACAGGTCGGCGATGGCCGGCCCCGGCACCGGCAGCGCATCCAGCTGCTGCTGGGTGAGGCGCGCCAGCGGGAAGTCCGACGGCGTGACTTGCCCGGCAGGCGTGGCACAGCAATGGGCGATCAGGGCCTTGAGTTCGACGGCGTATTCATCCGCCAGGCGCTGGATGGTTGCGGCGTCGAACATCTCGCGACTGAAGCCCCATTGCAACGCCAGTTCACCGCCGTACACCTGCCCTTCCACCGTCAACCAGTTGGCCAGCGGCGCCTCGGGGTCTTGGGCCAGGCCGCTGCCCTGGGTGGCCGGAACGAACAGCGCCGACTCATCGAACTGGCGATCGAACTGGCCCAGGTAGTTGAAGGTGATGCGCGGCGCGGCCAGATTCGACAAGGCAGCGCCAGCGTCGGGCGTGCCGAGGTAGCGCAACAAGCCGTAGCTGATGCCTTTATCGGGCACGGCGCGCAATTGCTCCTTGACCGCCTTGATCGCACCGGACAACTCACCGCCCGCCTCCAGCCGCAACGGAAACAGGCTGGTGAACCAGCCGACCGTGCGGCTCAGGTCGAGGCTGTCGAACAGGTCTTCGCGGCCATGGCCTTCCAGTTGAATCAACGCGGCCGGTTGCGCGCTCCAGCGGCTGATGACGCGCGCCAGTGCGGTCAGCAACAGGTCGTTGACCTGGGTGCGGTAGGCCGCCGGGGCGTGCTGCAGCAGTTGGCGCGTGTGCTCGGCGTCAAGGCGCACTTCGATCCTGCTGCCCAGACGGTTCTGCAGACCGCCCTCGGGGTGGTCGCAAGGCAGTTCGGTGTCGACGGTTTGCGCCTGCCAGTACGGCAGTTGCCCGTTGAGGGTTTGCGCGTGGTCGTGCAGATGCCGCGCCCAGTGCTGATAGGCGCTGGTCTTCGCCGGCAGCGCGGCATCATGGTAGGCCTGTTGCAGGTCTTCCAACAGGATGCGCCAGGACACGCCGTCCACCACCAGGTGGTGGATCACCAGTAGCAAACGCTGGGTGCCATCGGCCATGTTCACCAGCGCTGCGCGCAGCAGCGGGCCTTGCGCCAGGTCGAGACTGCGCTGGGCGTCATCGCACAACGCGGCCAGTTCAGCATCGCTGTCGGCACGGGACTGCCACAGCGCCGCTTCGGCCACCGGTGCGGCGTGGCTTTGTGTCCAGCCTTCGGCCTGCGACACAAAGCGCAGGCGCAAGGCGTCGTGATGGTTGATCAACTGCGTCAGCGCTGCTTCAAGGCGAGCAGGCGCGAGGGTTTCGCGCGGGGTCAGCAGCAGGGACTGGTTCCAGTGATGACGCGCCGGGATCGCCTGGGCGAAAAAGTGCTGCTGCACCGGGGTCAGGCGCACCTCGCCTTGCACCGGTTCCTGGTCGATCAGGCTGACCTGCTCGACACTTGCCACCAGCGCCAGGCTGCGCACGTTCTGGTACTGGAACAGGTCGCGCGGACTGAGACGAATCCCCGCCTGACGTGCGCGACTGACGACCTGGATGGAGATGATCGAGTCGCCGCCCAGTTCGAAGAAGTTGTCTTCCAGGCCGACCTGCTCTACACCGAGGACATCGGCCCAGATCGTTGCCAGGGTCTTTTGCAGGGCATTTTCCGCCGGGACAAAGGCTTGCTGCGGCGCGGCGTCCGGCGCAGGCAATGCCTTGCGGTCGAGCTTGCCATTGGCGGTCACCGGCAGTTTGCTCAGGTGCACGAAGTGGGTGGGCACCATGTACTCGGGCAGGCTGCCGAGCAGCCAGGTGTTGAGATCGGTTGGCGCTTCGCCTTCCGGCACCAGCCACGCCACCAGTTGTTTGCCGCCATGCACCAGCACCACGGCTTCACGCACCTGCGGGTGCTGCATGAGGCGGGTTTCGATTTCGCCCAGCTCGATGCGCAGGCCGCGCAGCTTGACCTGATGGTCGAGGCGCCCAAGGTAGTCGATCACGCCATCGACACGCTGGCGCACGCGGTCACCGGTGCGGTACAGACGCTCGCCTGCGGTGAACGGGCTGGGCACGAAACGCTCGGCCGTCAACGCCGGGCGCCGATGGTAGCTGCGCGCCAGGCCGATACCGCCCAGGTACAGCTCACCGGACACGCCGGCAGGCACCGGGTTGAGCTGCGCGTCGAGCACGTAGGTGGCGAGGTTGGCAATCGGACGGCCGATGGGCACGCTGTCGGCGCCCTCGTCGACGCAGGTCCAGTGGGTCACGTCGATGGCGGCTTCGGTGGGGCCGTAGAGGTTGTACAAGGCCGTCGCCGGCAGTCTGGCGAACACCTGCTGCTGCGCATCCAGCGCCAGGGCTTCGCCGCTGCACACGATGCGCTTGAGGCTGGCGCAGGCCTGCACGCCGGGCTCATGGATAAATGCCTGCAGCATCGACGGTACGAAATGCAGGGTGGTAATGGCGTGCCGGCCGACGGTCTCGATCAGCCGCGCCGGCTCGCGGTGTTCGCCGGGGGCGGCGACCACCAGGCGTGCGCCGGTCATCAACGGCCAGAAGAATTCCCACACCGAGACGTCGAAGCTGAATGGGGTTTTCTGCAGGACTGCGTCACTGGCGTCCAGCCGATAGGCCTGTTGCATCCAGCACAAGCGGTTGACCAGCGCGCGATGGCTGTTGCCGGCGCCCTTGGGCTTGCCGGTGGAACCGGAGGTGTAGATCACGTAGGCGAGGTTCAGCGCATCGACGTCGACCTGGGGCGCGTGCGGACTGAAGGCGTCGAACCCGCTCAGCGCAGGGTCGAGCACCATGACCTGCAGGCCGTCCGTTGGCAGCAACGTGAGCAAGGCGTCCTGAGTGAGCAACAGCGCGACGCCGCTGTCTTCGATCATGTAGGCCAGGCGCTCGCGCGGGTACTCAGGGTCCAGCGGCACGTAGGCGCCACCAGCCTTGAGGATCGCCAGCAGGCCCACCACCATTTCGACGGAGCGCTCGACGCAGATGCCCACCAGCACGTCAGGGCCGACACCGCGCTCGCACAGGGCGTTGGCCAGTTGGTTGGCGCGGGTGTCGAGTTCGCTATAGGTCAAGGTGCTGGCGCCGAACACCAGCGCGGGTGCGTGCGGGGTGCGTTGCACCTGTTCGGCGATCAACCGATGCAGGGCGCGCTCGCTGGGGTAATGTTCGGCGGTCTGGTTCCAGGCCTGCACCAGCAGCGTTTGCTCGCTTTCGTCGAGCATCGGCAATTCGCCAACACGCTGTTCGCCGTCGCTGACCATGGCCTGCAACAGGCTGATCCAGTGCTGCGCCATGCGCTCGATGGTCGGCGCGTCGAACAGGTCGTTGGCGTAGGTCAGCGCAGCATGCAGGGTGCCGGACTTTTCCCAGGTGTCCAGGCTCAGGTCGAACTGGGTGGTGCGGCCCTGCCACTCCACCTCGGACAGCGCGAGACCCGAGGCGGTGCTCACCGAGGCAATATCGGCCACCACCGGCTGGTGGTTGTACATCACCTGGAACAACGGCGTGTGGCTGAGGCTGCGTTCCACCTTGAGCGCTTCTACCAGGCGCTCGAACGGCAGGTCCTGATGCGCCTGGGCGCCGAGCGCATGCTCTTTGATGCCCTGCAGCAGCTCGCCGATGCGCGTCTGCCCGGTCAGCTCGGTGCGCAGCACCTGGGTGTTGACGAAAAAGCCGATCAGCCCTTCGACCTCGCTGCGATTGCGGTTGGCAATCGGCACGCCGATGCGAATATCGCCCTGGCCCGTGTAGCGATGCAGCAGCACATTGAACGCACCGAGCAGCAGCATGAACAGGGTTACGTTGTGTGTTTGCGCGCAGCGACGCAGTTGGGCGGCCAGCGCGGGGTCGATCGCGAAGTTATGGCGGGTGCCCCGGTAACTCGGCAGCGCCGGGCGCGGGCGATCGGTGGGCAACTCCAGCACCGGGTGTTCATCGCCCAGGCGCGCCTGCCAGTAATCGAGCTGGCGGGCCTGCTCCCCGGCTTCCAGCCAGCGGCGCTGCCACAGGGCGTAGTCGCTGTACTGGATCGGCAGCGCCGGCAGTTGCGGCGCCTCGTTGCGCTCATGAGCGTCGTAGAAACGGATGAACTCGTCGATCAACACGTTCATCGACCAGCCATCGGACACGATGTGGTGCAAGGTCAACAGCAGGACGTGCTCCCGAGCGTCGAGCTTGAGCAGTTGCACGCGCAGCAGCGGGCCGGTTTCCAGGTTGAATGGCTGCAGCGATTGCGCAGTGGCCGCCGCAGCGACTGCCTGTTCGCGCGCAGCGGCAGGCAGGTTGCTGATATCCGACTGTTCAATAATCAATGATGGCTCAACGGCGACCTGCTGCAGGCGCTCATCGGCCTGACGCTGGAACACCGTGCGCAGGGTTTCGTGGCGCGCGATCAGGCTGGCGAATGCCTGCTCCATCGCGGGCACACTCAGCGCGCCCTTGAGCCGCACCGCACCGGGCAGGTTGTAGGCGCCGCTGGCGGGGTCCAACTGCCAGAGAAACCACATGCGTTGCTGCGCGTAGGACAGCGCCTGGCGGTCCTGCGCCTCCACGCCTGCCGGGATCGGAAACCGGGAAAAATCCACCCCTTCGTTCTGCAACGCCTGCAGGAACAGCTGGCGTTTTTCCAGGGGCAACCTGATAAACCGGCGAGCAAGTTTCAAGGAGTCTTCAGCATTCATTTCAAAGGGTCCGGAGCAATAGGCAGGAAGCACAAAGGCACGTCGTCCCTATAAAACGAACCGCGAAGGGAAAAATTAGCGAGGGGAAAAGGCGCGAAGCGAGCTGTCACGAGGGGTTACATCAAATCCGGGAACGCACCAGTAACCCGAGCCAGCATTGACGTACACCCCTTTTTGCAACTAACTTTAGTTACAGACAAGGAGCGCCGTGTCCAAAATGAAAAGCTGCTGGCCAAACTGCTCAACGAGCACATGGCCTTTACCTGGCCCGAGCTCGTCACGCTGTTGCGTCGTCTCGGTTACACACAACTGGAAGGGGCAGGAAGCCGCGTCAAGTTCGACATCGGCGACCCGACGGCAATGATCACCTTGCATAAGCCTCACCCCGGCAACGAACTGAAGCATTACATTCGGCGCCAGATCATCGAACAATTGAAATCAGGAGACCTGATTCAGTGAACAACCAGCTGAAACACAAAGGCTACATCGGCTCCATCGAAGCCAGCCTCGAAGACAACTGCCTGTTCGGCAAAGTGCTGTTCATCAAGGCGTTGGTGAGCTACGAAGGCAAGACAGTCGCCGAGCTGGACACGGCGTTCCAGGAGGCGGTGGGCGATTACCTCGCCACCTGCCAGGCGCTCGGGCAAACACCGGAAAAACCCTGCAAGGGCTCGTTCAATGTGCGGGTCGGGCACGACCTGCACCTGGCGGCTGCGCTTGAGGCCAACCGCAAGAAAGTCACCCTGAACGACCTCACCCGCCAGGCGTTGAATGAGTTTTTACAACATCAAAGTGCCGGTACCTGCACAGTGACCAGTTGACTCCATCGGTGCTGTTGGGTAACTCCATCCCTGTGGCGAGCGGGTTTGCCCTAATGCCAGTCAGTTAAGCGCAGATTCCCTGTGGCGAGCAGGCTTGTCCTGCGTTGGGCTGCGCAGCAGCCCCAAAACCAGACGCTGAGCCGTATCAGGTACACCGCGTTTTACTTGATTGGGGGCGCTTCGCACCCCAACGCGGGGCAAGCCCGCTCGCCACAATAAGCCCACACATTTTCCTTAACTGAACGGCATTAGGGCTTGCCCCAATGCCGTTCAGTTAAGCGCCGCTCCCCTGTGGGAGCGGCGGTGCTACGATTCGACTTGCCCGCGAAAGCGGTGGGTCTTCAACATCAATGTTTGCTGGGCCGACGCCATCGGGAGCAAGCCCCCTCCCACATTTTGTACAGCGTTCGGCAGACCATTTCGGTCGGCTCTCAG